>JAUHYK010000013.1 GCA_030426465.1 Alphaproteobacteria bacterium | reverse complement strand
CAATTTTCGGCGTATCGGTGCGCCCGCGTGCGCCGCCAAAGGCGGTTCCTTTCCAGACCCGGCCCGTGACAAGCTGGAACGGCCGCGTCGAGATTTCCTTGCCCGCCTCGGCGACGCCGATGATGATCGACTCGCCCCAGCCGCGATGGCAGCATTCAAGCGCCTGACGCATCACGTCCGTGTTGCCTGTACAATCGAACGTATAGTCAGCGCCGCCGCCAGTGAGTTCAACGACCTTGTCGACAACATTACCGGCGCCGATGTCTTTCGGATTGACGAAATCCGTCATCCCGAATTCACGCGCAATCCCCTCGCGGGCCGGATTGATGTCAACGCCGATAATCTTGTTGGCGCCGACAAGGCGGGCGCCCTGAATGACATTGAGACCGATGCCGCCAAGACCGAAGACGGCGACATTCGCGCCGGGCTCTACGCCCGCGGTCCAGACAACGGCGCCGACGCCGGTCGTCACGCCGCAACCGATGTAACAGGCCTTGTCGAACGGAGCATCCTTGCGGATTTTCGCCACAGAATATTCTGAAAGCACCGTGAAGTTCGAAAAGGTCGAACACCCCATGTAATGATAGAGCTGCTTTCCTTTCCAGGAAAACCGGCTGGTGCCATCGGGCATGACGCCCTTGCCCTGCGTCGCGCGCACGGAGGTGCACAGGTTCGATTTCTGCGACAGACAAGTTTTGCACTGGCGGCATTCAGCAGTGTAGAGCGGAATGACATGATCGCCCGGCTCAACCGAGGTGACGCCCGGCCCAACCTCACGCACGATCCCAGCGCCTTCATGCCCGAGGATCGACGGGAAAATGCCTTCCGAGTCCTTGCCTTCAAGTGTGTAGGCGTCTGTGTGGCAAATGCCGGTCGCCATGATTTCAACGAGAACCTCGCCCGCTTTCGGTCCCTCAAGATCGACTTCCTCGATAACCAGCGGTTTATTTGGTTCAACGGCGATAGCGGCTCTGGTCTTCATCTCTACCCTCTTTCGATTTCCGCATGATGCGGCGCTCAATTCGCCGCCTCATACCATATTTCCTCAGCTTTTCGCGCTTTTTATGGAAAAACAACGGGCCAGACATATGGTCATGCCTCGAGTTTTCCACAGGCTAACCTTTCAGGCCGAAACGTCATGCGCCTAGAGTTTAGCGGCGATATCCGCGCCTTCGCGAAGGACTTTGAGCTTCTTCCAGGTGACGTCCGGGTCAATCTTTCCGTAGCCTGCAAAAGTGCCGAACCCGCAATCGGTCGAGGCGATGACGCGGTCCTTACCGACAATGTCGATAAAGCGCTCGAGCCGCTGGGCGATGAGTTGCGGATGTTCAACATAGTTCGAGCAGGTGTCGATAAGCCCGGGCGCCAACACCTTTTCATCGGGCAACTTAGCGTCGCGCCAGACGGTCCACTCATGTTCGTGACGCGGATTGGCCGCCTCGAACAGGATGGTGGCAGGACGCGCCTTCAGGATTATATCGATGACCTTTTCAAGATCGATGTCGCAATCATGGGGTCCTTCATAATTGCCCCAGCAAACATGCATGCGCATGCGGTCGGCGGGAATGCCTTCCGTTGCTGCGTTTAACGCCTCTACATTCGCTTCGGCGATTTTCAGAAACTCCTCGTCTGTTGCGTTCTGAAATCCTGTATGGCGCGACATGGCGAGATCGGGACAGTCAAACTGAATGTCAAAACCAGCCTCAATGATTGCGTCATATTCAGGGCGCATTGCGGCGCCCAGATCCGCGAGATACGCCTCATGCGTCGGATAATAACGGTTCGTCTGAAACGCCGAGATAAGCCCCGGCGAGGCGGAGTTCATAAAGGCCTTTACGCCCTTGCCGTTTTTCTCAAGCGCTTTTTTGAACCGGCGAATGTCTTCATGGGCAGGTTCGAGATTCACTAATTTGACCGGCCCAATGCAGGACGCGCGCGTAAACTCCTGCGAGCCCATGATCGCGGAAAGTTTTTTGACAAGGTCCGGATGCGCAGCAAGGTCCTTCGCGGGCAGCCTGTCTACATGACCGCCAAAGCCCTCAAGCCGCTCCGTCATGTAGGTCGAATAGCCGACCTTACCAAGCTCACCATCACTGACGATCGTCACTCCCGCAGCAACCTGTTTTGCAACGGCGTCATCAATCGCAGCCTGAACCAGCCGGTCAAATTCTTCTACATCATAATCTTCCCCGTGATCGCGAGCGAGCAACGGTTTCACAAGTTCGGGCCCACGCGGCAAGCTTCCCACATGGGTCGTATCAATAAGGCTCACGAAGTCTTCTCTTTCTTCTGGAAATAGGCGATGGCGCGCACCTCATAACTGACCCGCGTAACAGGGTCCAGCTGAGTGGCGTCGTGGAAAGCGGTGTGCGGCGTGCGCCACGCATGGGAATGATCGGAATCATGAAACTTGATGAACACGACTTCATCGCGCGTCATGTCCGGGAAATACCACCAGCGATGACCGGGATTGTGAAAAAAGATCGTCGCAGCGACCATTTCCTCTTCACCGGGAATCGGATCGAAGCGGCGTTCATAAGGCGGAATTTCGTCGACATCGACTTTAGTGTTAGAGACGCCCTCGTCATCATTGACAGTCGAGCCCTCGCATAACGCCAGCGGCCAGTCCTGAGGCGGATCGCTCAATACCCGCCACAAACTGAAAATGATGAACCGGTCATAACCAGGCCCGTCCGGCGCGGTTTTTTCATACAGTATTTGCGCAATTCTGTTGGACGTGAATTCATTAAAGTCCACATGCGCTTCAGCCGCGGGCGGTTGAACGATGGCGCTTGTCGTCCCGCTTGTGCGCAATTGCCCGCCCATGACAGCCACATGGTCGGCGCCCGTCATGTCCATTGCAATATGCTTTACTTCATCATCATAGATGGAAGAAATTTTCGCCTTGTCTTCAAAGTTATCAAGCTTCGTCGGATAAGACGCAATTGTAAAACCATGTTGATCAAGCGTGAAAGGCTTGCCCGCATTGCGCGCATTGCGGATCTTAACAGGATAAGGCTGGTATTCGCCGGTGTTGACCTCCTCACCCGGCGCCCAGAAACGCCGGTTGATCAATGACGTGGGTTTTAAATAAGAAATCTGGGCGTCAACGCTTTCACTCATGACGATCTCCCATTCAGGAATGCAACCGGCCCTTAATCCTTATAGCCTTCGCGCGCACGGCTATTGTCGATTTCAACCGGCTTTCCGGTAACCGGGTGCGGATAATGGAACGGCACGATATCCGTCGCCGGCCAAAGCCGCGGGGCGGGATCGATCAGCGCGTCGGGACCAAGCGGATCTTCCGGATAGGTGACAGTCGCCATGGGAATAAAGTCGATGGGGGTCTTGCCCCAACCATCCTGAAATGTGCCATGCCAATGCGGGAAATAGGCGAGCCGTGCGATTTTCCAGACGCCATCCTCACGCACATACTCGTTTTCGTAGATGCCCCCTTCCCACCATTGGCGCTGGTCGCCACTGGCGCTTTCATGGGTGCCGGCCTGCATCATGGATCTTCCGCGCACCTTCGCGGTTTTCCGGTCCGGCGCCACATCAATGATCATTTGCAATTGAGGATGGTCAAGCAGCCATCCATAGCGAGGGCCGTTATGATTGTCGGTAAAGGTCTTACGGAAGCGTTCAATATAGAGCCGTTTTACGCCCTCTATGCCTTTATAGATGCCACCCAGGAACCAGACCTCACCGTCTTTCGCGAATAGATCGGCCACTTCGTTGTATTGGGATTTATCAATGAAATACCCATAAGCGTATTGCAGTTTGCGCACATCATTTATGTCTTGCTGCACGCCAAGCTCGTGCTCCAGCGCGTCAATACGCTTTTCAAGCTTCGCCAACATGTCGGTGTCCGTCATCAAATCCTCCCTTGCGCGGTCCCGGAATTATAAGGCGATCCCTGTTCAATTCCAGTTCCCGGCGCATCATCCAACAGCTCAGAGCCAATACGGAACGCCTTTAAGCGCAACATCATGCGCCATTCCGCGAACCTGATCTGACAGAGTAGTGAGATCGCTTCATCGATGATTATGATCAGCTTAAATAGATCGGAACCGCCTCAAGACAGGGAGTAGAGCGCAATGCGAGATTTCAAGGGTAAAACCGCTTTCATCACCGGCGGCGCATCCGGCGCCGGCTTTGGCCAGGCTTGCGTCTTTGGCGACGCCGGCTGCAAAATTGTTATCGCAGACATACGCCGCCCGGCCATTGACGAAGCTCTCGGCAAACTCAAAGCCCGCGGCATAGACGCCTATGGCGTCGAGCTCGACATCACCGATCGCGCCGCCTACGCCGCCGCCGCCGATGAGGCTGAAAAAGCTATGGGCCCGGTTGAGCTGCTCTTCAATACAGCGGGAGTGTCGATTTTCGGTCCGCTCGAAAAAGCATCCTATGATGACTATGACTGGATCATGAACGTCAACTTTAATGGCGTCGTGAATGGCATGCAGACCTTCGTTCCACGCATGATCGAACGCGGAAAGGGCGGCTATATAACCAACACAGCCTCTCTCGGCTGTTTCGTCGCCGCCAGCGTCGCCGGTATCTACTCGGCCTCAAAATTTGCGGTGCACGGCATCACCATGGCGATGAAAGATGCGCTGACGCCTTATGGCATCGGCGTTTCAGTCCTGTGCCCAGCTAATATCAAATCGAACATTGCGGAATCGGTGGACACCCGCCCCGCAACTTTGTCGAATTCCGGATATGAAGTCGATGAGGACGAATTGCAGGCCTTGCGCGAGATCTACGCAGAAGGGATGGAGCCCGAAGAGCTTGCCCAGCATACGAAAGCCGCGATGGAAAAGGATCAGTTCTATATTATTCCTTATCCGGAATCGCGCCCCATGCTCGAAATGGTGTTCAAACAGGTCATCGACGCTTTGCCGCCCATGGACAGCGACAAAGCCGGACAAGAAAAACGCCACAAGGCGATGATGCGCTATCAGCAAGCGCGCAAGGAAATGGACGCCAAACGCTACAAAAAGAAGTAACCGCTACAAGGCGGGCGTTGGCTCAACTGTTTTCGCCCGCTTAATCGGCGCGGTTTCTGTCAGAAACAGGCCAACAATACCAGACGCAATTGCAAAGCCGAATATAATCCATAACGGTGCGCTCAACCCGAATTTGTCCGCAGCCATTCCCGCGAAAAACGGCGACAACACGCCGCCAAAAACTTCGCCGGTCGCCATAACGAGCGCCAGCACGGTTGCGATGTGGGGCGATTGAATCGTTTCCGACGGCACCGTCGCCATGAAAAGCGGAAAACATCCGTTCAGCGCCCATCCGAAGAAGAAGATGACCGCCAACACCCAGTAGGAGCCGTCGAAGAACATCGCCCCTAACGGTAGGATCACGCCAAGAAACGGTATGACGACAAGCACAGGCTTGCGACCGATCCGGTCAGAAAGCCCGGCGACAACAAAGCTGCCGACGGTTGCGGATATGCCGAGCGTGCCCATGAGCCAGCTCATTACGCCGGGGTCGACGCCTTTTACCTGCGTCAGGTAAAGCGGCATAAAGGCCCATGTAATCACCAGATACGACACCAGCATTACCGAGACGATTGAGCAGACCACAATATTTTTGTAGGAAAAGGCTTCCTTGAGAGTCAGCCTGTCAGACGCGCCTTCCGTTTTCTCCTCGGCAGGCGGTTCATCAACGAACTTCCAGATCAACAGTGCGGTAACGATGCCCGGAATCCCGGCGAGGAAAAAGGCGCTTCGCCAGCCCCATGCGGCGGCGATCGCCACCAAGAGCACCGGCGCAACAAATGATCCAAAGAAGTTCGAGCCGAAATTCTGCATCACGCCCATCGCAAGACCGCGATGGCGCGGATCGACTTCGCGCACAACAAGGGCATGGGAGATCGGATTGATGGGGCCTTCGGCCGCGCCCATCAACAAACGCGCGCCAAGTAAAAGCAGAAATGATGTTGCGAGACCCGACAGCACCGAGCAGAGAGAAAAGACAACAATCGCGACAAGCAGAAACCCTTTGCGGTTTGCGGCCTTGTCCGACGCGGCGCTGATCAAAAGGCCGGCGACCGCCCAGGTTAGCGAAAGCGCCGACGCCAAAATGCCCACATGCGTGTTGGTGAGGTTCAAATCGGGCTGCACAAAAGGCATCAGAAAATTGAGCGCATTGCGATCAAAAAACACGATACCGAAATTCAGGCTTAAGAGCGCGACCAGTACGATCTGATATGCTGCGCCACGTTTGGGCGCCGCCATTGGCGCTGTTTGCTCTACCGTCACCGTACCCTCGCCTATCGCTTTATGTTTTGTATTTTTCGCACGCTAGCCGCGCTCACGAGACTTGGCAATCAAGGCACAGGCTTGGTCTGTCCCGATTATTCCTTATCGGGACAATCTGAGTTCGCAAATTCTTTGGCCTGGAATTTAGCTGGTCCAACTATCGCGCAATTTGTGCTTTTGAACCTTGCCGGACGGCGTGCGAGGAAGGTCAGCGACAAACCGCACATGTTTCGGCGCCTTGTATCCTGCAAGTCGGGATTTCACAAAAGCAATCACCGCCTCTGCAGTCAGACTATCCTTGGCCCCTTTTAACAGAAGTATGGCCGCGCCAACCTCACCCCATTTTTCGTCTGGCACACCGATAACAGCACAGTCGAGTATCTCCGGCATTTCAGCCAGAACAGCCTCAACCTCAACGGGATAAATATTCTCGCCACCAGAAATGAACATGTCTTTGGTGCGATCGACAATATAGTAGAACCCGTCTTCATCCTTACGGGCGGAATCACCCGTTTTCAGCCACTCGCCTTCAAAGGCGGCGGCGGTTTCGACCGGTTTGTTCCAATAGCCCGCGGTCACATTGGGACCACGCACCCAAAGCTCACCAATCTCATTCGGTCCGGCTTCCTTGCCTTCGGAATTCATGACCTTGCCATCGGTAAAGGGAGACGGCATGCCGACAGAGCCGGCCTTATTTATTATAACAGACATATCATCGGGAGGCATGCTGAAGGCGGAACCAATCTCGGTCATGCCGAAACCGTCCACCATGCGCACGCCATCCTCGGCCCAGGCTTTCACAGAAGCGGGAGGGTTCGGCGCGCCGCCGGTCTGCAGCACGTCGAGATGCCCGAGTTTTTTCATCGCGCCAGGCGCATTCTTTTCACGCATCAGCGCCGCCATCTGCGTCACGCAAAAATAGTAGGTGATTCCAAGTTTCGGGTCCGTGAGGTTTTTAAACGTTTCTAGTGGGTCAAATTTTTGCGACACCACAACGGTTCCGCCGAAGAAAATCGGCGTGCGCGCAACGGCGAACAGGCCCGCCACATGAAACAGCGGCATGTCGCAAAGGGAAACGGAGCGCTTTGAAACGCCGGCGGACAAAGCGAAGTTCAAGGTCGAATAGGTAAGCGACTTGCGCGTAATGATCACGCCTTTGGATTTTCCCGACGTTCCAGATGTATAAAGCAAGGTCGCTGGATCGTTCTCATCGATGGCGTCGGACGCCACAAAGTCTACAGGTTCATCCTGCGCAAGCCCCTCTCCGGCGTCGTCAATTCGGATCCTGCCGGCCTCACCAGCATAGGCAAAGGCGGGCTCGGCATGCGCTTCAAATTCGCTCTGCCAGACCACAACTGAAGGCTGTGCATCCTCAATCAACGCAGCGACTTCCGGCGTAGCGAGGCGCCAGTTCAGTGGAACGAATATAAGCCCCGCCCGTTCACAGGCATGGTGGAGCAACAACATCAGAGCGCTATTGCGGGAGATCACAGCCACTCTTGCGCCAAGTTTGCCATCCGCAGCTTTCAGCAGGTAAGACGCAATCTGCGACACACGCTGATCCGCATGCCGATAATCATACGCCTCACCCGTATGCAAATCGATAAACGCCTTCTTCTTTGGCGTTGCGAGGGCGTGAAAATGGATAAGGTCATGCATAAACGGCGTCTCCGGATATCGTCACTGCTTCGTCGCTTAGCATAAATCCCCCGCAAATTCAGCGCGTATTTTCGCTAATAAGTTCATGTTTTGCACTTCGTTGATGGGAATGAATAGCAGCCGGTCACGGAAATACGCAGCGCCGCCGTGAACTATCCCTTGAAGCGGTCGACAGGCGTGCACTACCCTCATCATAAGGCCATTAAATAAAGAGGAAGCCCATGACCACCGTCCGCAACAGCGTGATTGAATTCCTGCGGGAAAAGGGCATGACCGTCATGTTCGGCAATCCCGGATCAACGGAGCTACCCCTCTATCGGGACTGGCCGGAGGATTTTCGCTACATTCTTGGCCTGCAAGAATCGGTCGTTCTCTCCATGGCGGACGGCTACGCGCAGGCGTCAGGCAAGGCGGCGATTGTAAACCTTCACTCCGCCGCCGGTCTTGGCCATGCTATGGGGTCTCTCGTCTCGGCCTTTAAGAACCAAACACCTCTGATTGTCACCGCCGGACAACAGGCCCGCAGCCTCCTCCTCGCCGAGCCCTTTCTGGGCGCTGTCGATCCCACTGCCATGCCGAAGCCTTATGTGAAATGGGCCTGCGAGCCTGCGAGTGCGGCGGAAACGCCGCAAGCGATTGCCCGCGCTTATGCGATCGCCATGACGCCGCCCAGAGGGCCCGTCTTCGTTTCTATTCCCGTCGACGACTGGGACCAGCCCGCGGCGCCCGTTCAACCGCTGAACTTTCTCGGCGCGCCGGCGCCCGGCAGAGAGGCCATCGCCGAAACGCTGCCCCGCATCAACGCCGCTCAAAAGCCGGTTATGGTATTAGGCCCGGAAGTGGACCGCGCCGGTGGCTGGAGCGCCGCCATAGAGCTTGCGGAAAAGCTCGCCTGTCCGGTCTGGACAAGTCCCATGTCGAGCCGCTGTTCGTTTCCAGAAAGCCATCCGCAATTTGCCGGATTTTTACGCGCCGATGAGACCAGTGTTTTTGAAACGCTGGCGCTTCACGATCTGGTTCTCGTTATCGGCGCGCCAGCATTCACCTATCACTTTGAAAGCCCGGCATCGAAACCGCTCGCCGCCGACCTCTTGCAATTCACCAATGACGCCGGCATCGCGTCTTACACGAAAAAAGGCTCGATCGTTTTAGGCGACGTCGCGGCCGCCATGGAAATTCTGCTCGCGGGCGTTGAAAGCAAGCCGCCCTTTGAAGGTTCCGCCCGCGCCGCGCCTGAACCGGCGCGGACCGGAGCGCTTTCTTTTGAAGCGGTTATCGATCTCTTGCAAGCGCTACGCCCGCAGAATGCGCTAATCGCCGAGGAAGCGCCGAGTGCGCGGCCGGCAATACAAAAACGACTGCGCATTGATACGCCGGAAAGCTTTTTCGCCACCGCTTCAGGCGGTCTCGGCTTTGCCTGCGCCGCCGCCGTCGGCGCCGCGTTGGCGCAACCGGACAAGCGAACGATTGCACTCCTCGGCGACGGCTCAGCGCTTTACACGATTCAAGCGCTCTGGACTGCGGCGAAGGAAAACCTGCCGGTTACTTTCGTCATCATCAATAATGGCGGCTATGAAGCGCTGATCGGTATTGCTCGACGGTGGCAAACACCGTCCGTCGGCACGGATCTCTCCGGCCTTGATTTCGTCAACCTTGCAGAAGGCTTCGGTATGAAGGCGCAGCGCGCGACAACCGTTGGCGAAATGGAAAAAGCCCTCGGAGATGCTTTCGCTTTCCAAGGGCCTTCCCTGATTGACGCAATTGTCGAGGACTAAGCCTCGAAAAATCTAGTGGAGGGCTTGCGGTTCTTTATCTGCAATGCTGGCGTTGCGATATTCGCGTGGAGAAACGCCATAACGCTCACGGAAAACACGGGCAAAATGCGTCGTGTTGTTGAAGCCCCATGCATAGGCCAGTTCAGTAATGGAACGGTGGCGCCACATGGGATCGGCAAGACGCTTCTTGCACTCTTCAAGACGGCGGCGGCGGATAAAACCGGAAATGGTTTCGTCTTCTTCCGCGAACAACATATGCAGATAGCGCGGTGAAATACGGAACGCTGCGGCGATGGATGCAACCGTCAACTCCGGATCTTTCAGATTGGACTCGATATAACAACGGATATGACTGCGGCGCGCGGAAGCGACAGCTGAATCAGCGATGCGCGACCCAAACGCTTCCATGCAGGACGTTGCGAACATGTCGAGCATGTTGTTGCCGACGCGCTCTCCAATCTCGGCGTCCATGCCACTCTTCACCTGACGCCATACGCTTGACATCATTCCTGAGAGCGTTGCGGAAAGTCCTTCCGAACCGCTGAGACGCTGACCAAGCGCGATCTCCGGCGCCGGCAAACGGCGTTTGACGTCATTCGGGGACGCTATCATCACCAGCGCGCTGGCGTAATCCCCATGCTCAAGCGTGTAGGGAAGTGCAGTATCCGTCAGAACCATGTCGCCTGGCGCAAGAATAGCCTCGCGGCCGTCCTGCGCAACGCGCATGCCGCCCTGAAGCAGCAGGTGGAAAAAATAGTAACGCTCGCGGCTTGATGCGGCGTGCTGTGCGGTGCGCTCAACCAATGAGGGCCCGGCCACGACATTCGCAAGAAAAATGTCTCCAAGCTGGAGGCTATCGATGGCGCCCTCAAAATCCTCTGGGCAAGCCGGCTTGGTTTCAAGCGGGGTAAAGACCTCGGAAACGATATCGTTCCAGCGCGTCACCTTGGACGCACCAGCAAATTCCTTGGTCGACAGGTGCAGCATCCTCCAACTCCTCCCGAGATGATCTTGTTGTTTTGTTATGTCCTATCACAAATCTCCATGACAGGCAATTTTGTATGCAAGACAAACATATTTTCGCCCGTCGCGCGAGCGAAATCGTTGCTGCACCGCAACGTCATGCTGCGTTGCAGCATCCCCTCAGAACACAGGTTTCTTCGGCCTTGGTGGCGCTTGCAAAAGCAGGCGAAGGCGATATCCCTGAGGTCGCAACGCCTTTCCCGTTAAGGAGCCTTCACCATGTTTCAGCGCATCTTTCCGCCTTCAGCGCGGGGGTTCGCCGTCGCTGCTTTTGCCTTCACTGCGGGGCTGACCCTTGCCGGCTGCAACGGATCGCAAGAAACGCAGGAAACGGCGAGCGCAATAACAGAAAATGCCCCGACGCAAACTCCCGGTCTACCGGCGGCGGAACACGCTAATGTTACTTCAAGCCGGCTCTTGGAGGCTGACGCCGAGCCCGGTCAATGGATGTCTCATGGGCGCACCTATAGCGAGCAGCGGCATAGTTTATTGAACGACATTAACCGGCAGACGGTCGGCCGGCTTTCCCTCGCCTGGTATCAGGATCTCGACACCAATCGCGGCCAGGAAGCGACCCCCCTCGTCATAGACGGCGTCATTTACATCACCACCGCATGGTCGAAGGTGAAGGCCTATGATGCGACGTCGGGCGAAGAACTTTGGGCCTATGACCCGCAAGTTCCGGGTGACGCCGCGGTCAACGCCTGCTGCGATGTCGTAAACCGGGGCGTCGCTGCATGGAACGGCAAGCTGTTTCTTGGCACGCTGGATGGGCGCCTGATCGCCCTCGACGCCGGAACTGGCGAGGAAGTCTGGAGCAAGGTCACGGTCGACCGCTCCAAGCCCTATACGATCACTGGCGCTCCGCGCGTTGTGAAAGGCAAGGTCATCATCGGCAATGGCGGCGCCGAGTTTGGCGTGCGCGGTTACGTGACCGCTTATGATGCGGAAACAGGCGACATCGACTGGCGTTTCTACACCGTGCCTGGCGATCCGGCGAAAGGTTTTGAAAATGACGCCATGGCCATGGCGGCAAACACCTGGAACGGCGAGTGGTGGAAGCTCGGCGGCGGCGGAACAGTCTGGGATTCGATGGCCTATGATCCTGAGCTGGATCTTCTTTATATCGGCGTCGGTAACGGATCGCCCTGGAACCAGTCCTATCGCAGCCCCGGCGGCGGCGACAATCTCTTCCTGTCGTCGATTGTGGCGCTCGATCCGGATACCGGCGAATACCGCTGGCACTTCCAGACAACTCCGGGTGAGACCTGGGATTTTACCGCAACCCAACAGATCATTGTCGCCACACTGACTATCGACGGCGCAGCGCGCAAAGTAGTGATGCAGGCGCCGAAGAACGGTTTCTTCTACGTACTAGACGCCGCGACAGGAGAGTTTATCTCGGCGAATAATTTCGCCCCTGTCAACTGGGCGAGCGGGATCGATCCTGACACCGGCCGGCCTATCGAAAACCCGGAAGCGCGCTTCGATCAAACCGGTCGTCCGTTCGTGACAATACCCGGTCCAGGCGGCGCCCATAGCTGGCACCCGATGAGCTTCAACCCCGAGACCGGTCTCGTCTACATCCCGGTCAACCTTGGCGGGTTTCCCTATTTCCCTGACCCGAACTTTACCCCGCAGCCGCGAGGCTTTAACAATGGGGTTGATTTTGCGGCGGCCGCCCTACCCTCCGATCCGCAAATCAAGGCGGCTGCAAGATCGACTGTCGGAGGGCGTCTCGTCGCCTGGGACCCCATTGCACAAAAAGAAGCCTGGGGCGTCCCCTATCCGGGGGCCGGCAATGGTGGAACGCTGTCCACAGCAGGCGGTCTCGTTTTTCAGGGAACAAAGGGCGGAAAGTTCGCCGCCTATGACGCGGCCACTGGCGACGAACTCTGGTCAACGGATGTTCAGACCGGGGTCGTCGCGGCGCCGATGACATTTGAAATCGACGGTCGGCAATTTGTCGCTGTTCTGGCGGGCTGGGGCGGTGTCGAAGCGCTGGCGCCCGGTGAGCTTGGCGCCATTGGCGCGACATCGCCCAACATAAGCCGTCTCCTTGTCTTCGCCCTTGATGGTGAAACAAGCTTGCCGCCCACTCCGGTTGTCGCAGCCCCACACTTGGCGCCGCCGCCGCTCCAGGCCTCCGCAGAAGCTGTAGCGCAAGGCGGTGAGCTTTACGGCCGCTATTGCGGGGTCTGTCATGGCGACGCCGTGCACAGCGCCGGCGTCCTTCCGGATCTACGTTATTCAGTCATTCCTCATGACAGCGAACAATTCGCAGACGTCGTCCTGAATGGCGCACTCACCGAAAACGGCATGGTGTCCTTCGCCAGCGTCCTTGACGCAGAGAGTGCGGAGGCGCTGCGCGCTTATATCATCGCCCGCGCCAATGAAGATCTGGAGATTTACGGGAAATAGCGGCTAGCGAAATGTCCAAATGAAACCGCGCCGGCCCATCCGGCGCGGTTTTCGTCAGACCGGCTCTAGCGCTGCATGCGGTTCTGGCGGCAACGCAAGCTTAATTGCATCGCCGGGACGAATATCGCCGCCCTTGAGCACAATAGCCATAACGCCTGCCTTGCGGACCAGCCCGCCCTCACCGTCCCGATCAAGCGTCGCCGCCATCAGTCCTTTGTGAAGGCCTTCAAGCTGATTGCAAGGATTGCGCAACCCTGTCAGTTCAAGAACAGCATCGTCGCCAATGGAAAGCATCGTCCCGACCGGCATGGCGAGAAGATCAACCCCGCGCGTTGTGATGTTTTCTCCCATTTGGCCGGGCCCGACTGAAAACCCGCTCCTCGTCAATTCGTCAAACAGCTCAGCATGGATCAGGTGTACCTGGCGTAAGTTGGGCGTTGTCGGGTCTTTGCGCACACGGGAACGATGTTTCACCGTCTCGCCGCAATGGGCGTCGCCTTCGACCCCAAGGCCTTTCAGCAAACGTATGGAAAACGCATTGTCTTTGGACAATCGATGTCTCGATAACAGACTGACCGCGACAACTTTGCCCATTTAACCTTCGTTGATCTCGTCAAAAATCGGATTGCGCAGCAAAAAGGCGATCGCCTTGGCGCGTTCCTCGTTGATCGGCTCATCCGGAAACGATTTCAAGATCGCATTGAACTTTTCCTCGACGCCTTTTTTGAACTCTGGATGCGTGAGAATATAAAGGTCGTTATTGAGCACGCCATTCAGGACCCGCTCCCCGCATTCCTCTGCGCTCATCCACAAATCGGAAACGGGACGTTCGGAAAGCTGCACTTCCACCTCAAGCAGCCCTGTGTCCTTCTTGAATTTTTCCGGCCGGATTTTTCCTGTTTCGCCGATATTGGATTGAACCGGCCCCGGGCAGAATGCAGAAACGCCGATATTCTCAGGCGCCAGCTCACCGCGAATTGATTCGGAGAGCCCCAACATCGCCGCCTTCGCCGTTCCGTAAATAGAAAACGCGGTAACCGGAACCAGCGCCGCCTTGGATGCTGTGTTGACGATATGCCCGCCTTCGCCATGTTTGCGGATATAGGGCAACACGATTTGAAGCCCATTGATGACCCCGCCGATCATTACGCCAAGCCCCCAGTCCCAATCGTCAAAGCCGAGTTTCGCCAACGGACCGCCGACGCCCATGCCGGCATTATTGAAGAGCAGATGGATTTTGCCGAACTTGTCCTCTGCCTGCTGCGCTGCTGCAGCGTAAGCCTCACGGTCGGTGACATCGAGCTTCAAGCAGAGCACCCGCGCAGGATCGTCGAAATGCTCAGCGGCGCTCTTGAGGAGATCATCGCGTATGTCGGCCAGCACCAGATTGGCGCCTGCGTTATAGAAAGCCTTCGCAATACCGAGCCCGATGCCGCTGGCGCCGCCGGTGATGAAGGCCGTTTTTCCCTTAACGTCTTTCATGAAGTTCATTGTCCTTTTTGCATCTTACTACTGTGAAGCACTCGCAAACGTCGCCGTATCGCTTCACTTTTGTCGCCTTCGCAAGGTCTGTGAAAAGACGGTTCGGCCCGACTGTCATTTGAGAAATAAGGCCAATCGCCACCCATGGCGAAGCGCATCACCACGAGCGGTGAAAAGCCGCCCCCGGCGTCGCTTCGCCCTCTTTTCAATCACCGCGGGCATCGTAAACTATGGGGATGGGCACCAATGTTAAGGCTGAAATCAACTACGCAGCCCCAATGGCGACGAAACCGCGGTTTCACGCTAACGATCAGTCTCGCGACATTCTTAACCTCGACCCGCAGGTCGTCGAATTTGTCGATGGCCGCGCATCGCCAACCGCCCTCGCCCGTGAAGGCTTCCAGCTTGTTTCGCATCGCAGCAAGGTAAAAGATTTTCGCGACCCCGCATTTCACGACCTTCACAAGCGTGAGATTGAGGAGCTTATCGTAGAGCTGACGGGCGCGGACCTGGCCCTGGTCAACTCTCCGGGCGTCCTGCGCTTCGGCGAGAAATCCGCATATAGCGGCAAGCTCAATAATTCGCGTCCAGCGCGTTTCATTCATATCGACATCAATGATGAAACGGCGGCTCAATTCGCAGAAGCCGCCGCGCCCGACGGCAGGAAAGTCAAACGCGTCGCGCAATATAACGTCTGGCGCGTGCTCACGCCGCCACCCCAGGATGTTCCCCTCGCCGTTTGCGATGCGCGCTCATTCGATGCTGAAGATCTCATTGAAGCTGATGCTATTTTCGATCAGGAAGGCCAACCGGACTGGTCTTTCACCGCGCTCATGCTCAAGCCGTCGCCGAAACACCGTTGGGTCTGGTTCCCGGACATGACGCCGGACGAAGCACTGGTTTTCATCACCAATGACAGTGATCCAGCGCAGCCACATCACGCGCCGCACACCGCTTTTAACAATCCCCTCTGCCCGCCGGATGCGCAGCCGCGCGCCAGTATCGAGATGCGCGCCATCGCCTATTGGCTCGATTAGACGCCTCCTAAGGAACAACAATATGCGAGGTTTTCCAAAGACCGTAGAGTTCATGTTTCTCAACACCCCGATCGGTGAAGAACTCTCCCTCAAGAAGCTAGAGGTCGAAGGCGACATACCCGCAGATATTCGCGGCGCGTTTTTCCGCGCGGTGCCCGATCCGGCGTTCCCGCCGCTGTTCGACGACGACACAGCCCTTTCCGGGGACGGCATGGTTTCGCGCCTGTGGTTTAAAGAAGACGGGTCTGTCGATTTTGATATCCGCTATGTTCAAACGCCGCGCTACAAGGCCGAGACCGCGGCCGGCAAAGCGCTGTTCGGGCGCTACCGAAATCCCTACACAGACGATCCTTCCGTAAAAGGCGTTGACCGCACCGTATCCAACACCACACCGATCTGGCATGGCGGCAAGCTGTTGATGGCCAAGGAAGATGGCCGCGCCTACCGCGTCGATCCCATCACGCTGGAGACAATCGGGTCCTATGATTTCGGCGGCAAGCTGAAATCTGAAACCATGACCGCCCATGCCCGGATCGACCCCGAAACTGGAGAGATGTTCTTTTTCGGTTATGAAGCCGACGGGCTCGCATCCACCAAGGTCGCATATTGTATTGCGGACAAATCCGGAGCGCTTGTCAGCGAACAATGGTTTGATACGCCTTATTGCGGGCTGATGCATGATTTCGTCATCACAAAAAATTACGCCGTGTTCCCGGTCTTTCCCACCACCTGCGATCTTGAACGCCTAAAGCAGGGCGGCGTTCACTGGATACATGAACCGGATCGCGAAAGCTGGATTGGCGTTATGCCTCGTTATGGCGACGCAAAAGACATGCACTGGATAAAGGGGCCGAAAGGCGTTTCCGCGTTTCACTTCATGAACTGTTTCGAAGATGACGACGGCCGCATTCATCTCGACCAGCATCTGACTGAAACAAACGCGTTTGAATTTATCCGGCGCGCCTCAGGCATCAATATGGCGCAGTCTGAAATCAAGGGCGGGCTTGTACGCTGGTCATTCGATCCCGATGGAAACGAAATTACCGAAACCCCGCTCGTACCGCCGGGCGATCTCTGCCGTATACGCGACGCCGATCAGGGGCGGCCCTATACGATTGGCTGGTATCTCAGCATGAACCCGCAGATGAAAGGTCCGCCCCTTCTTGGCGGTCCGGTCGGCGTCACTTTCAACGCGCTCATCGCCATCAATCCGCAAACAAAAGAAATGGAGATGCTCGCCCTGCCTCCGGCCCACGCTATCAGCGAACCGGCGCATATCGTGTCATCCGAAGATGATCATCCGGGATGGCTTCTTTTCATTATTGACCGGCAAGCAGGCGAGCATGATTTCGAACACGAAGCCTGGATCGTCAACGCTGGCGCGATCAACAAAGGTCCTGTCGCGAAGATCAAAATCCCACACAGGCTGCGTCCCCAGGTCCATGGCTGGTGGGCGCCGCAGGAACAGCTCGACAACGCCGCTCGCTAGGTCAGGTCATCCAGGCTGATTTTACGGCCCGACGCAGCGGCCTTGTTCCCCTCGCGGCGCAGGCGCTCGATCTCAAGGCGGCCTTCCGGCGCCGGTTCATCCGGCAGAGCGGCCATGGTCGTTTCGTAAATTTCCTGAATGTCGGGGCCGTGCTCGGGATGCGTGAGAATGAGGCCGCGATTTTCAGTCATGCCCTTCAGGATTTTCTCGCCGACCTCAAGCGGGTCCATGCCAAGATCAAAAGCACCGCCAAACTTTTCAAGCTCGGCCTTGTCGACTTTCCCAAGACCGCTATCCTTGAAGTTATCGGGGCGGCGCAGCGCGCTATCCCATGCGTTGGTTTTTGTCAGTCCGGGACAGACCAAAGATACGCCTATATTATACGGCGCCAGATTATAGCGCAGACATTCTGTCATCCCTCGAACCGCAAATTTGCTCGCCGTGTAAATGCCGGCTTGCGGGCCTGAAATATAGGCAGCCATACTCGCGACATTGACCACATGCCCGCCTTCACCGTGGGCTTTTATTTTCGGGATGAAGCTGACAACGCCGTTGACATTGCCGCCGAAATTGACGCCCATAATCCAGTCAAAATCGTCATAGGTCGCTTCATCCGTCGGTCCGAAAACGCTGACCCCGGCATTATTGACCAGAACGTGAATCTTGCCGAAATGCGCCTCAACTTCTTCCGCAACTTCGGCGAAACGTTTGCGATCCGTGACATCAAGCTTCACAAAAAGCGGCGCCTCTCGCCCCTGATCGGCGAACCATTTCGCGGCTGCGGCCTTGTAATCCTCATTGCGATAGCTGAGCGCCAGTCGCATTCCTGCGTTGGAAAACGCCCGCGCAATCCCGAAGCCAATGCCTGAAACCCCGCCAGTGATGAAGGCCGTTTTTCCCTGCCAGTCCATGAATTCCTCCCGACGATGGTAGTTTGCTGCGACCCCCATGCTATCCATAGGGAAGGCGCCAAATATAACCGGGAGGAAGCCGTGAGTGAACTCAATGAAATGAAGTCAGAGCTTGCTGAGCTTAAAAGCCGGGTCGGAAAAATCGAAGACCTGCATGCGATCCGCAAGCTACACTATGCCTATGGCTACTATATCGATTTTTGCCAGTATGACGAAGTCGTCCAGCTATTTGCGAAGGATGGCGAAGTCATTTTTCTTTCCGGCATTTACAAGGGACATGAAGGCGTCGCGCGCCTTTACAAGACATGGTTCCAGAATTTCTTCACCAAAGGCAAGCCGGGGCCGGAATATGGCTTTCTCCTCGATCACTTCCAGATGCAGGATATCATTACCGTCGCCGACGACCGCAAGACTGCGAAAGGCAGATTCCGCGCCATCTTGATGGGCGGCAACCATGAAACACGGGAATACAAACCCGAAGGCCTGCCAGAACAATTTTACGAGGCCGGCATCTATGAAAACGACTATGTGCAAGAAGACGGCGTCTGGAAGATCAAACGCCTCGACTACATGGTTCAGTGGCAAGCGGAATATGAAAAAGGCTGGGCCCATACGGAAGCGCATTTACAGCCTGCGGTCGAGACCTATCCGAAAAACCCTCTTGGGCCGGACGAATTGCTGCCGAAAGCGCGCCAGACCTGGCCGCATCGCCACGACGTGCCCTATCATTATGCGCATCCGGTGATAGGAGCGAAGCTCAATGGCAAGTGAGTTGTTGCCTGACGGCAGTGAAAAGGGATTGCGCGGACATATGATCGAGCGCGGCGTTCGGCGGCGTATTGGCATGGCGCCGCCGTCCGGCGAAATCGCGCGCAATGTTCCATATAAACGGATTGCGACGGAAGAGGCCTGGACCTTTCCCGAACTCGTGGAGGCGCAGGTAAAATTACTCAAAAGCGGTAATGCGCCTGACGACCCGGCGCTGCGGATGGGCGGCATGTTCGCGTCCATGCCGGAATTGCAGAAAATGCTGTGCGATCTCGGCGATCTCAGGATCGCCCATATGGACGAATACGGCATTGATCGTCAGATTCTCCTCCTCACGGCGCCCGGCCCGCAAGTACTTGAGCCAGAAGAGGGAACCCGTCTCGCCGCCAGATCAAACGACATCGCAGCGGAAGCCTGCGCCAAGCGCCCGGATCGTTTCTCCGCCCTCGCCGCATTTCAACCGCAAGACCCGGATGCGGCGGCGCGGGAAATCGAGCGCGCCATGAAAGAGCTTAACCTCAACGGCGCTGTATTGAATTCGCATTTTCGCGGGCATTTTCTGGATGAGCCGCAATGCGATCCGATTCTGGCGGCGCTCGAAGAAAATGACGCCGCACTTTATATTCACCCCACGGCGCCGTTTGATGATCGCGTCTATAGCGCGCGAAACACGACCGGCGCGCTGGGCGGCTTTCCCCATGATGTATGGAACCATACGATGGGGCTAATTCTTTCTGGCGCGTTCGACAAATATCCAAAGCTGCGTCTGGTAATCGGGCATCTTGGCGAATGTATGCCGTTGCATCTTTATCGTTTTGACTGGATGCAGTCGAACGCCGACGGCGTTCCGGGCCTTCGCGGAGGTCAGCCCGCTGTCACGCTGAAACATCCCATGAGCCATTACTTCCACAACAATATCTGGATCACCACCAGCGGCGTCGGTTGGGAGCCGGGCATTAAATTCTGCATGGATGTGATGGGACCAGAGCGCGTTCTCTACGCCATGGATTATCCCTATCAGCAGTCATCTGACGAGGTCGCCGCTTATGACCGGATGGACATCCCGCCCGACCAGAAGAAAATGCTGATGCAAGAGAACGCTGAGCACGTTTTCCGGCTGCCGAAAAGTTAGGCTTTTGCGGTCACGATCCAGGCGGCGGCGTCTAATCTGATGGCGCCGCCTTTATGAAAGGGCGTCAACGTCTCGACGATGTCTGCGCGCGCCTTGTCTTTTACACCCGGCCCCGCCTCCTCCAGAGGTTCACCGATCGCAAGCGCATCCAACACGAAATCCGCGGCGCTCTCCGGCGTCGCTCCCTCACCGCCAAGCAATTGCTCACCCTGCCACAGGGTGCATGTCACATCTTTCCAGCCTGCACGCTCAAGCAGCGCTTTGGTTGCCTCCGGGTCAGCCATGCGGAATGGTCCCGGCCCGTCTGGCGCGCGTTCGGGCATCTCCACATATTTGGCAGCGATGGCCCCGACCATGCCGATCCACGGATTCTTGTCCGGCGGGCCCCAGCAGGAAAATGTGAAATCCCCGCCGGGCTTCACCCAGCTCCTGATATTGGCGAACGCTTTATCAGGGTCTTCAAAGAACATGATGCCAAAACTGGAAAAGGCGCGGTCACGAGGCCCATCAAGGCTGTGGGCCTGTGCGTCAGCGCATTTGAAGTCGACATTGCTGACGCCAGCCTCCGCAGCACGGTTTTTTGAGTGTGCGATCAGAATTTCAGCGATATCCACGCCCAGAACATCGCCGGACGGAGCTACTGCTTTTGCAATCTCAATCACATTCTTTCCGCCGCCGGAACCAATCTCGACGACTTGCTCGCCCGGCTTAAAGGCGGCCGCTTTCATCAACGCGGCGTTGATCGGCGAAATCATCGATTCAAAGGGAACGAGATATTTCAGCCAGCGCTCGCCAACTTCACCATTCCAGTCTTCAACGGCCTGATCTGTCATCATCTTCTCCCTTTTGTACAAGCAAGTGTTGCTCACCGCCCAACCTCTTGCGAAGCTCTAAAGGAAGAAGCATGCGCAGAAAATATGACATATGATTACAGTGCGGCGCACAATTTTTTCCTATCGGTAGCCCGCATCGCGTCGGATTTAGCTTCTCTTTCCGACACCTGCGCAAAGGCGTCTCCAGCTATTATTTTCGCCACCTGGCCGGTTCGATTCCGATTCTGGCCATAGCCGCAATGACGAGATGCAACATGAGTGATGTCACGCTGTATCACTGGGAGCCGAACGCCAATTCAGGCAAGCCCATGCTGGCCTTGATGGAAAAGGGCGTAGAGTTCGAGAGTCACTATCTCGACCTTCTCAATTTCGATCAACATCAGCCCGACTACCTCGCCATCAACCCCCAAGGCACGATTCCCGCCATGACCCACCGTAATCCTAAGCTGGGCGACCGCGTACTCACCGAGTCGACGGCGATTATGGAATATGTGAATGCGGCTTTTCCCGGCCCCCAACTTATGCCTGACGATCCGAAGGATCAATGGCGCGTTCGGTGGTGGATGAAATTCATTGATCAGTGGCTGGCGCCGTCTTTTTCAATGATTGGCTGGAGTGTTTTTATCGGTCCGGCGGTGCGCAAGAAGGACCCTAGGGAACTGGAAGCTGCTATCGACCGTATTCCCTTGCCTGAACGACGTGTGGCCTGGCGAAAGGCGATCTATGGCGCATTTGGCGAAGAGGAAATGAAGGAATCCCAGCGTCGCGTAGCGGTTGGAATTCGCATGCTGGAAGATGCGTTATCGCAGCGCGAATGGCTGGCATGTAATGAATACAGCCTTGCCGATATAAACGGCTTTAACTCAACTTACGCACTCCCATTGAGTCAGCCGGATCTCGCGAATGACGAAAAAACACCACACATTCTTGAGTGGCTGCGCAAGGTTTACGAACGCCCGGCGGCAAAGAAAACCTGGGCCATGGGCAAAACTGACATGGTCAAGCGTGTAAAACTCCTGGAGCGTTCATAATGGCTTTGGTTCTCTATCATGGCGCACCCAACGGCCCCTCGCTTACCGCTCTGGCCGCGCTGTTTGAAACGGGCCACGATGCAGAGTTACGGCCTATCGACCTGACGATGGCGGAGCGCCACAGCGATAAACTGCCCCACAATACCGAAACTGAAATGAGCATCGAAGGTGAAGGGCCTGTGCTTGTCGCCGACGGCGAACCCATGGCGGACTCGGTTTTTCTCGCCTGTTATCTAAACGACACCACGCAAACCTCACCTATTGCGCCGACGGACGCCTTTGCGCGCTGGGAAATGATGACCTGGTGCCGCCAGATTATTGAACGTGTCGCGCCTGCCGCCGCTTATCTCGGTGTGAAGGCGCATCTTGGTGGTAAACTCTCATCGTTTAGCGACGCGGCTTTCGAAAAACTGATGGCGCCGATCAAAAGCGAGGATTTGAAAGCCCGCTGGAATGACATTCGCGAAGGTGTCTTCGACGATGAAAAAATTTCAGACTCCAAGGCCAAGATCAAGGCAGCCGTGGAAATGGTCGAGGCAAAGCTGGGCGATGGACGCGACTGGCTGCTTGGAGAATTTTCCATCGCCGACCTTGAAACTTATGCCTGGCTCGCTGGCATGAGAGACATTGAGCTGGCGGCGTTTGAAGGCGCAACGGGAATCAATGGCTGGCTCGGCCGGATGAAAGCCCGCCCTTCCGTCGCACGCGCTCTGTCACTGGCGACAACGCCAGCGCCGCAGGAGGTTTGGGCTCCCGGTCCCGAGATCAATCGCTGGGGCTGATCGTTTATCGCTGGTCACTTGCCCCTAGCGGCGGCGCGGGCTTTTCGAAAATTCTCGCGCCTACCCCGCTCAAAGGCGAGTCTTTCAACCGGCGCCTCGCCGCGCGGATAATCAGCGATGATTTCGTCAAAGACTTCTTTTAGTTCGTCTCTGAATTCCGGATGCGGAAAAATATAGAATTTATTTTCCCGAATTCCCTCAAGCGTTTTCGCCGCTACTTCGTCAGGCTCCATACCGGAATCATGAACCTTTTCGAGCTGAGCGTTAAACGCCTTGTCCACAGGCTTCCCACGAGCGCTCAACTTGTCAGGGCGAACGTCGTCGCTGGCGAATATATGGCTTTTAACAAGCCCCGGACACAATGCAGACACGCCAATTCCATGCGGCGCCAACGAATAGCGAAGGGATTCTGACAAGCCGCGAACAGCAAATTTGGAGCAATTATAGATTCCCGGCACTGGCCCCGCGAGAAAGCTCGCCATCGAAGCCGTATTCACCACATGCCCACCCTTGCCGCGCTCTTTCATCCGCGGAACAAAGGTCTGAACGCCATTGATCACACCATGAAGATTAACGCCCAAGACCCAGTCCCAGTCATCATAACTGCTCTCGTCGATCGTCTGGAAAAGATTAATGCCGGCATTATTAAAAACCAGCGAAACCGGCCCTAACCGGCGCTCGGTCTCATCGGCAGCTTCAGCGAACTCTTCTCTGGAGGAGACATCCATGGGGAGGCCAATCGCATCTTGATTGTCAAGGACACCCAGGGCGTCATCAATAGCATTTTGGCGGATATCGGCGATGGCGACCTTGACACCCTCCGCGAGTAAGGCGCGCGCAAGACCCAAACCAATGCCATTTGCGCCGCCCGTGATAAAAGCGGTTCGCCCGGCGAAATCCTTCATTGTTCCTCCCATACCCGTAAAGGCGGGTTCACTACATCCCGGCGCGCGTTTAAGTAGTTGAGCATATTCTCGCAGCGCTTCTCGATTAATGTTATAATCACTACCATATCAGCGCGAATTGCCTATCGGCATTCGGCTACAGTTCACCTGCGGAAACGATTTACCGCTCACCCGCTACAGATAACTCCGGAGGACGAATGACCGACGCCGACCGCATAGCCAAACTTGAAGCACAGGTCGCCGCGCTGACCGATCGCATCACCCGCACCGAGGATGAACAGGCAGTCCGCAAGCTTCACCATCTATATGGTTATTTCATCGATAAGTGTCTCTATCGGGAAGTCGTTGATCTGTTTACCGACGATTGCGAGGTGCATTTCTTCGGCGGTATTTTCAAAGGCAAGGGCGGCGCAGCGCGGCTCTATATCGAACGTTTTCAAAAACAATTTGTGCATGGCAATAACGGACCGGTCGACGGTTTCCTGCTCGACCACCCCCAGCATCAGGACGTTGTCGACATTCAGGAAGACGGCGTCACCGCCCTCGCCCGCTTCCGCTGCACCATGCAGGCCGGGCGGCACGAGTCATATGGCGATATACGTCAATGGTGGGAAGGCGGCCTTTATGAAAACACCTACAAAAAGATAGACGGTGTCTGGCGTATTCACATCCTGAACTATGCGCCCCAATGGCATGCCGACTATGAAACCGGTTGGGCCCACACTCGTCCCAACTATGTTCCGTTCCTGACGACAACCTATCCGGAAGACCCTGTGGGGCCGGATGAGATCAACAAAGATGTGTGGTTATGGCCGACGCACAAGGTTGTGCCGTTTCACAACAAGCACCCGGTCACAGGCAAAGAAATTCTGCCAGAACGCTGGCAAGGCGACATCGACCGCGAAAAGGAAGCAAAATAGCTATGACGGCTTATCCTGAACTTTACATGATCATCGATGGCGAGCGAGTTTATCCAGAAAGCCGCCGCACCCATCACGTCGTCAATCCGGCGACGGAAGAAACGCTGGGCGAATTGCCGCTTGCGGATGCGGCTGATCTCGACCGCGCTCTCGAAACCGCTGAAAAGGGCTTCAAAATCTGGCGCAAGTCGACCCCGCAAGAACGCGCCGCCGTGTTGCAGGGCGCTGCACAATTGATGCTCGAGCGCGCCGACGATATTGCGCGCGTTGCAACCATGGAGGAAGGAAAGCCCTTCCCTGAAGCCCGCATCGAAGTGATGATGAATGTCGGGCTGTTCAATTTCTATGCCGGCGAGTGTTTTCGCCTTTATGGCCGCACGCTGGTCCGGCCCCAAGGCATGCGCTCCACCGTCACCAAAGAACCCGTCGGGCCAGTTGCAGCCTTTGCGCCCTGGAACTTTCCGATCGGAAACCCCGGCCGCAAGCTTGGAGCGCCGATTGCGGCCGGGTGTTCCGTCATCATGAAGTCCGCCGAGGAAACGCCAGCCTCTGCGCTTGCTGTTTTGCAGGCGCTGCTTGACGCCGGGCTTCCCAAAGAAGTGGCGCAAGCCGTGTTCGGCGTGCCCGATGAAGTTTCGCGCCACCTTCTCGCCTCGCCAATTATCCGCAAACTTTCCTTCACCGGATCGACAGTCGTCGGCAAACATCTCGCGAAACTCGCCGCTGAAGACATGAAGCGCACCACGATGGAGCTTGGCGGTCACGGCCCGGTGCTAGTTTTCAAAGACGTTGATCTCGACAAAGTTCTCGACACGGTAGTGCCGCAGAAATTCCGCAACGCCGGACAGGTCTGCGTTTCCCCGACGCGATTCATGATTCAGGAAGAGATTTATGATGATTTCGTTGCAGGCTACACGCAGCGCACCAAAGCCCTGAAAGTCGGCAACGGGCTTGATGACGGTGTGCAGATGGGCCCCATGGCCAATCCGCGTCGCCCCGACGCCATGGAAAAGCTCATTGGCGATGCAGTATCGCAAGGCGCCAAGCTTCACACGGGCGGCGAACGCATCGGCAATCAGGGTTTTTATTATGCGCCCACAGTGCTTTCCGATATTCCCCAAGCCAGCGAGATCATGAATACCGAACCCTTCGGTCCGGTCGCCTTGTGCAATTCGTTCAAGTCAGAAGATGACGCCATCACTGAAGCGAACCGTCTGCCCTATGGCCTCGCGGCTTATGCATGGACGCAAGATTCAGCGCGCCAGAAACGCCTCGCCCACGAGATTGAGACCGGCATGCTCGGCATAAACACTGTCATGATCGGCGGCGCGGACTCGCCATTCGGCGGCGTCAAATGGTCAGGGCATGGGGCTGAAGACGGTCCCGAAGGCGTTGAAGCCTGTCTTGTCACCAAAGTCGTACACGAAGGATAATCCATGACGCATGAGCTAAAGACCGGCGGCGATCGCGGCTATCTGCGGATCGCAACGGAAGAAGCGTTCGCCACTCAGGAACAGATCGACGCGTACCTGCGCATGGTCAAGGATGGGACGGCGGACAAGGGCATGGACTCGCTTTGGGGATTCTACGCCACCTCGCCGTCGGAGCGGGCGACACACATCATGGAATGCCTGCTCAACCTTGATGATTTACGCCTGAAGCATATGGATGAAACCGGGATCGACATTGCCATCCTGTCGCTCACCTCGCCCGGCGTACAACCGCTGCCGACGCAAGAGGCGAAAGAGATCGTCACGCGCGGCAATGATTATCTTCAAGAAGCTGTTGCGCGTCACCCAACGCGGTTTGTCGGCATGACGAGCATTGCGCCGCAAGATCCCGAATGGAGCGCACGGGAAATCCATCGCGGGGCCGAAATGGGCTTCAAAGGCGTCATGGTGAACAGCCACACGCAAGGTGAATATCTCGACGATCCCAAATGCGATCCGATCTTCAAGGCGCTGGAGGCGACAGGCCAGCCGCTATACATCCACCCGCAAACGCCGCCGGATTCGATGATCGGCCCCATGCTGGAAGCGGGCCTGGACGGCGCAATCTTCGGCTTCGGCGTTGAGACCGGCATGCACCTCCTGCGCCTGATCACGATTGGGATTTTTGACCGCTATCCGAACTTGCAGATCATCGTCGGCCATATGGGCGAGGCCCTTCCCTATTGGCTTTACCGTCTCGACTATATGCATCAGGCCGGGGTGCGGTCACAGCGTTATGAACGCATGAAGCCGCTCAAGAAAACCATTGCCGATTATATGCAGTCCAATGTCTATGTTACGACAAGCGGCATGGCCTGGGAACCGGCGATCAAATTTGCGCAGTCGGTTCTGGGCGAAGATCGCGTCATGTATGCAATGGATTACCCGTATCAGTTTGTCGCCGATGAAGTGCGCACGCACGACCTTCTCGACATCAAGCCCGAGACCAAGAAAAAACTCATGCAAACGAATGCCGAACGGGCGTTCAATTTAAAATAGTCGGGACGGAGCAACCCAAAACATGGCAGCGAATGACCTGAACCAAGCCGGCGCGACGAAGCTTGGCGGCCGCGCCGCCTGGTACGCATTATTTCTCGTAACGCTGACGACCGCCATGTCCATGGTGGACAGGCAAATCCTCGCCATTCTCGCGCCGCAGATTAAGGCCGACCTCAATATCGGCGACGCTGAAATGGGTGTGCTTTACGGCGCAGTTTTTGGACTTTTCTATTCCGTTTTTTCGCTGCCGCTGGGCCGCCTTGCGGATGGCTGGGTCCGCACCAGATTGCTCAGTATTTCTATTTTTGGTTGGTCCGTGATGACCGCCATCGCCGGCTTTGCAAATGGTTTCGGGATGCTTGCCCTGTCACGCCTCGGCGTCGGCATTGGCGAAGCCAGCACACAACCGGCAGGTATGTCGCTCCTGTCAGATCTCTTTCCGAAAAGTCAGCGCGGCACGATTACAGCGGCCATGTCCATCGCGGTCGCCCTTGGTATTGGCGGCGCCTTGTGGCTTGGCGGGACCGTCGCTGACGGATGGAACGCTGCGTATCCTGATGGCGGCGCGCCATTGAACCTCAAAGGATGGCAAGCGGCGTTTCTGGTCGCCGCAGCGCCGGGCATTCTCTTGAGCTTGTTATTGCTGAGATTGCCGGAACCGGTGCGCGGGGCCGCCGATGGCGTTGTCGCAAAACCGGATCCGGCGCCGTTTCGCGCCAGCCTCGACACCCTGCTCGGCATTCTTCCAGGATTTGCCTGGCTGGAATTTGCGCGCCGTAAAGCGCCGGCAAAACTCTGGCTGATCAATATCGCAGCCGCCCTCACCGTCATCGCTCTTGCCGTTCTTCTGACCGGTTGGACGAACAGTCTGCGCGAGGTGAACCCTGTCGCCTTGAAGCTCGGTTCACTTGAACTGACCGGCAATGTCCTGCAATGGGCGATCACCGGCGTCGGCGCATATATCGTTATTTGCTGGATGCAATCGCTATATCTACGTGACAAGCCGGCCTTTGCCGTCATTGTCAAACAACCGTCGACGAGCATTCTCATCGCTCTTGCGGCGCTGCAAACGGTGCTCAACTACGGCGTGATGTCCTGGACGGCCGTTTACGCCATCCAGCATTTCAACCGGACCCCGGCGGAAATCGGTTTGCAATTCGGCGCACTCATTACATCGCTCGGCATTCTCGGTCCCCTTATCGCAGGCCCTGTTTCTGATTGGACAACCCAGCGTTTCAAAGGCGGAAGGCTCTATGTCACACTGATCGCGCTCACCATATCGCCTTTCCTTGCGATCGGCGTTTACACTGCGGAGACCATCACGGGGTTTTACGCCTGGTTTGTCGCCTATTCCCTCGTGTTGACCATGTGGTTGCCGCCGGTTTACGCGGCTCTCATTGATCTCGTCATGCCGCGGATGCGCGGAATGGTGATGAGTTATTACATTCTGATGATGACGATCACAGGTATGGGGCTTGGACCCTATGCGGTCGGCATGATGAGCGACATCAATGGCGGCAACCTTGGCGAGGCGATTTTGAAACTCTACTGGATCGCGCCCATTATCGTGGTGTTGATTGCGATCTTGATCTGGCGAATGCCGAAGGACGAAGCCATTCTCCTGGACCGCGCAAAGGCGGCTGGAGAACCTGCTTAGACCACACGCCATACCCAAAGCTTGATGCCAAGTTTGTATCGTGCACCTGCGCAAACGAAGACTGACTTGTTGAGCCAGTCATATTTACCGGTGGGCGCGATGAATTCCGGAATAGTCCGGAAGTAATATTCGGCAGGGTCCACCTCTTCCCCCGCCATAAGCCGCTTCATGACTTCAGGAGGGCCATGGCGCAGACCGCGATTTCGAATTTGAATAACGACACCGTCATCAGTGCGCATGGCGTAGATGGCGTCTGCGACGGTGACGCCGTCATGACGGGTCAGCTGCCAGTCGGCCGCATTGCCGAGAAGTTCGCCTTTGATTCTCGGCCCTTCGACCGGGCCGGAAAAGATCGGAATAATCCGGCGCGTTCCGTCAGGCGTATCCCCAATCGGGATGGGTTCGCCCAAATCGCCGCCCGCTTCGTAGACAAATTCAAGTTCCGGCTTGATCATACTTATCAGGCGGCCATGCCGATATCTTCGGCGGCCGCCCAATTGCCGTGAAGACCGAAGCGCAAACGCACAGGAATTTTTGCTGTCGCGATTGGACCTTTGGCGATTTCAAGCGCGTCGAAAACCAGCAAATCGCTACGGTGTTCCTCCAAACGGTTGCAGACCATCACAATCCAGCCATCGCCTTCCGGAGCGTGTTTCGACCGCGGAATGAAGCAAGGCTCCTGCAATGTTGAAACAGGGCCGCACCACCATTTCTGTTCTTCCCCGGTTTCATGATCGACCTTGCCGAGTGTATTCATCAGGAAGCCGCCTGCACTGCCGCCTTGAAGTTCACAAGGCTGCTCCATATCTACAACCAGCATCCAGCCATGGCGGTATTTCTTGCCAGTGAAGCGATCGTCGATACGCGGAAACTCGCCGAACATATCCGTCAGTCGCGTTTGACTTTCGAAAGCTTCGGAATTGGACGCCATATTCACCGTCCACCGGGTCAGATAACTCGACGCCTCCATGGGATTAAACGGCGCGCCGTGAACATCCGGGAAGAACGGGAACATATTGTTCTTCGCTTGCGGGGTGTCGAAATGAATGCGGTCGCCATCCTGATAAGCGTTCATGACGTGACTAGCGAAGCAATTGTCTGTTTTAAACCAGCGGATATCTTCTTTCGTGGCGCCTTTGCGCCGCGGCAGCACCCCAAAATAAACCGGCATCGTGGTGTCAAAACCAAAATGGGGCATGCCTTTTTCAAGACGCTCCCAATTCGATGTCGACGGCACCACATGAAACAGCGCGTAATCATCCGTAATCGCGAAATCATGCATCATCGCGTAATAGGGATTTTCAAACCAGACTTCGTAGAGAAGTTTTCCGTCTGGTCCGATTTCGTAATAAGTCATGTCCAGCGTTAAGATACCTTTCGACGCATAGCCGAAGGCCGCCATATTGCCTGTGTTTGGATCAATCTTGGGGTGCGCAGTAAAGGTCTGTCCCGTCATACCATCGAATTTGGTGTAGCCTTCGGTTTCCAGCGTCACCGGGTCCATCACCAGAGCCGGTGAATCTTCCTTAAGCGCATAAAGCTTACCGCCATATATCCAGGCGTTAGTGTTTGCAGTGCCGCGAAATTCTCCCTTTACGGAAGGGTCGTCAGTCAGAGGGTTCCGATAGGCGCCAAACAGAGCTTTGTCAGCCTTGTTTTCAAGTTTCCATTTATCTGTTTTCGCCCAGCGCTGACGGAAGCTGATTTTACCATTCTCGAAGCGAAACTGCGTAATCATGCCATCGCCGTTAAAGGCGATATCATCACCGAGAAGCGGTGGAAACTGGGGATCAGGCTGCACCCGATAAAAAGCCCCGTGCATTTCCTTTGGGACTTCCCCCTCGATGTCGAGATCGTATATATCGGCCTCAATCCGCGAGGGGGTGTTGAAGCCCGTGAAACTCATCGTATCTGGGAAATGAACCATGGCTTCCTCCTTTGCCAGAATTGTATATGGTAGGCTCAAGGGAGCCAAGGGACAAAAGGCGTGACAAAACGCAATCAGAATAAGAAAAAAACGCAGTCCGGAGTTGATCAGCATCAAGACGCCGACCTGGATGACATCGGTGAAATTGACGACATTGTCGGCTTTCACATCAGGCTCGCCTATACCGCGGTCTACCGTCATTTCATGGATACGTTCGCCGATCTCGACATGACGCAAAAACAGGTTTCGGTGCTGTGGCTTGTGGACGATCATCCGGGCATTGCGCAAACCGATCTCGCCAAACGACTGCGTATGGATCGCGCCACCGTGATGGCGATCATTAATCGGCTCGAGGGGCGCCGACTTTTACGCCGCGGCCAATCCGCAAGCGACGGACGCAAACAGACCCTCAAGCTGACGCCGACGGGGCACAAGATTTTGATCGACGCGAAGCGAGCTGTTCTCGAACATGAAGAATGGCTGAAGCGCAGCTTTACGAAGCAAGAAGTCCGTACACTAATTGATTTGCTGAGGCGCATTCACGACTAAACCTCATGTGGCGTTAGTCGCTTCTGACCATTTCAATTCTTTGTATTGTCGACGGGCGGCATTTTTTCCGCGCCAATCGCCAATGCCCGCTGAACCGCAGGCCGCGATTCGATGCGATCATACCAGCCTTTGACATTGGGATAATCATCAATATCGACACCTTGCCAAGCATAGCGGCGCACCCAGGGAAACGCCGCCATGTCGGCGATGGAGTATTCGCTTGCAAGAAAGTCCTTGCCGGAAAGACGCTTGTTCATCACCCCATAAAGGCGGTTGGTTTCCTTCGAAAAGCGCTCGACCGCATAAGGAATTTTCGTCTCCGCATAATGTACAAAGTGATGCGCCTGGCCGGCCATGGGACCAAGCCCTCCGATCTGCCAGAACAGCCACTGTTCCGCCTCAACACGGGCGCGTTCTTGCGAGGGATAAAAGCGACCGGTTTTACGCCCGATATATTGGAGAATTGCGCCCGACTCAAAAACGGAAATCGACCCGCCGCCTTCAACATCGTGATCGACGATAGCGGGCATCTTGTTGTTCGGCGAGATGGCGAGAAACTCTTCCTTGAACTGATCACCGTCAAAGATGTTGACCCACTTGATGTCATAATCGACGCCGCACTCCTCCAACATGATGAGGATTTTGTAGCCGTTTCCCGTCGGCCACATATGCAGGTCGATAGCCATCTTTACTTCAATCTCAGACGGCTACGCCGTCTGGTTTCTGGCCCTGCCCAGGAAGACGAGCGCGAGCGCCGCACAGATCGAGCCGGCGGCCATAATGACCGCGACAATTTCCAGCCCATAACCGCTCTTGAACAGGAAACCGGCGATAATCGGCCCGAGCGCCGCGCCGCCGCGTCCGACGCCAATGACGAAGCCGGTGCCGCCTGCGCGCACTTCCGTCGGAAAGGCGTGAGCGAATATAGCATAGAGACCGACAATCGCCGCATTGGTGAAGAAGCCCGCAACACAAGCGATGATAGAAAGCTTGGCAAGGTCCGCAGGCGCCTGCCCGAACAGCGTGACCATGGCGCCGCCAAAAAGCATGGCGCCGATTACCAGCGCTCTGATCCCGAACTTCATCGCAAGAAGGCCGAGTAGAATAGCGCCGCTGGCGCCGCCGACATTCGCCCAGACAAGAACGCTGCCCGCGAGCGAGGGTTCAAAACCAAGATCGACGACAATCTTAGGAATCCATTTCAGGTAGAAATAGAAGGTCATGATATGCGCGAAATAAGCGAAAGTCAGGATAGTCGTCGTACGCGCCAAGTCAGCTCCGAAAAGTCGGCCAACGCCGATTTTCTTCGGCGCCTCTTTAACGGGCGGCATTTCACTCACCGTTTCATGGCCCATGCGTTTCAGGGTCGAATTGATTTTCTCAAGCGCGCCGGGCGCACGTTTTTGCGCGAGGAACTCGATTGATTCAGGCAGGAAATACCAGATCAGCGGGATAAAGACCGTCGTCATCACTGCGCCGAAAATAAACACTGCGCGCCAGTCATAATGCGCGAGCAACATCGACGCGATCGTGCCGCCAATAATCGCGCCAATAGGATAGCCGGCCGCCATGGTGGTCACCGATAAGCTCTTGCGCTTCGCGTTGGAGTATTCGGCGACCATGGCGTTCGTGGCGGCGAGAACGCCGCCAATGCCGAGCCCCGTTGCGAAACGATAGGCGGAAAGAATTTCAACACCATTCGCAGTCGCGGCAAGCCCCATGCCGACCGCCATCACAACGAGGCATGTTAGAATGGTCGGACGCCGGCCAATGATGTCGGCGATGTTTCCAATGACAACCGAACCGATCGCCATGCCGATAAGCTCCATGGACAGGACAATGCCGAGCGCCGCCCGGTCGACCCCCCATTCATTGGCGATGCCCGGCGCGGCGAAGCTGATGGAAAGAACATCAAACCCGTCCAGCGCATTAAGCAAAACACACATGCCCACGGCAATAATTTGAAACGTCCCCATGGGCGCTTGCGCGAGAATCTCGCGGGGGTCTTTTGAACTCATTTTGGCTCCATCCCTGTCAGGCTTTTTATAGTTATATCTTGTTCAGCAGACGCAGCAATGTTTTGCGCTCGCTTTCGGTCAGCCTGTCCATGGTGCGGCGCTCATGGGCGGTAATCCGCGCCTTACAATTTTTAAGCATCGCATGACCATCTTTCGTAAGAGACACCGAAACCGCACGGCGGTCCGCTTCATCCGGAATGCGTTCCAGCAATTTCGCCGCCTCCAGCTCCGCCATCAAAGGGGCCATATTTGCGCGGGCGACGCCAAGCGCCCGGCCGATTTCGCCTTGACGGATGCCAGGATTCTCCTCGACCACAGACAGAATGGAGATTTGCACAGGGCGCATGCCGGTCCCAACCATGGCGGCGGCAAAGTCCGACATGAACGCGTTTGAAATTTGCCTCAGACGATACCCGGCAAGACTGTTCAAAAATTCGGTCCGCACATTCGGCGACCGATCATCGAGAAATTGCAGAACGGGCTTGTCCGCTATGCTCGTCACTGACATGACGCCATCCCCCGGCTCACCTTGCACCGTTCAGGATTAGCATATTCGACCAATTCCCTCAATGACGGCTTGCCTCAACCGGCACTGAAAACCACTCTTCAAGTGCAGCATTAACCGACTCTGGCGCTTCGCAGGGCGCCATGTGACCGGCGTCCTCGAATATCACCAGCTTTCCAAGCCCGCCAAGCTGCGCGTGAATATCCTCATGCTGATCAATTGGGCTCCACTCATCCTGCCGGCCGACCCCGATCAAAACCGGGCATTTGATGGCGGCGAGCGCCGGCCGTGTATCGGGCCGGGTCAACAGAGCGTGGATCTGAGCGGCGAAACGAACAGGCGTCGAACGCTTCACCATCTCGCAGAGCGGCGCCATAACATCTTCATTGCGCCGCAAGTCCGGATGCACCATAGGCGGCAACCACGCCTCGCACAGGGCGCCCATCCCCTGTTCCTCCGCGAGTTTCACAAGGCGTATACGCTTGTCATGCTCTTCCGGTTTTACGCTGTGAACACCAGTGTCAAGGATGGCGATCCGCTCAACCTTCTCCGGCGCCATGCGTAAAACCTCAAGCGCGACACGCGCGCCCATGGAGTGGCCGACTAAAGAAAACCGGTCCGGCGCCATCGCCAAAGCGACTTTCGCCATACCGGTGATGCTGTCTTCATCGCCATAATGAGGAATACGTATGTCGGCAATCTGAGAGAAATGATTGACCTGCGCCCGCCAGACCGTCTCGTCACACAACAAGCCGGGCAACAATAACAACGTAGGCTTTACAGCGCTCATGGCGATGCTTTCGCGCTATTTCTTCTGCTTGTTGAGGTCGTATGAGCCAAGGCCCGGCTTATAAGTCTTGTCGTCAAGAAACTGGCGCATGCCTTCCTTGCGCGCTTCGCCATCAAAGAAGTTCAACGCTTCCTGCGCGCGAATGAGATAATCTTCAGCATTTTCATAGGTCATCTCGCCGACACGGCGCATGGCGTCTTTCGTCGCTTTCAATGTCCAGGTGTTTTTCTCAAGCAGTTTTTCTGCAACTTCCGTGACGCGCGCTTTCAGTTTATCCGCAGGCAACGCCTCGTTCACAAGACCGGCTTCCGCCGCAGCTTTGCCGTCAAGGTTTTCACCCAACATGGCGTGATACATCGCCTTCCGGAACGGCATTAACTCGAACGCCACTTTTGTTGCGCCGCCGCCCGGTAAGATGCCCCAATTGACTTCAGACAAGCCGAACTGTGCGTCTTCCGCCGCATAAGCGAGATCGCAAGCGTAGAGCGGACCGTAACCGCCGCCGAAGCACCAGCCATTGACCATGGCGATGGTGGGTTTTTGATACCAGCGCAACCGTTCCCACCAGGCATAGGCTTCACGCTGCGCCGCTCTTGTACCTCTTAATCCAAGCGCCTCGGTCTCGCGGAAATATTCCTTCAGGTCCATCCCGGCGGACCACGCGGTCCCCTCTCCGGTCAGGACAAGTACGCCGACATTATCGTCGAACTCAAGCTTCTCAAGAACACGCAACATCTGACGATTGAGCTTGGGGCTCATGCAGTTGCGCTTTTCCGGACGGTTGAACTTCACCCACGCGATGCGGTTGATGATCTCATAAGATACTGTGTCTTCTTCTTTGCGTTCTTCCGCCATGTCATTTCCCAAATTTCTCTAGCCCGCTACTCGGGCTCCATTTTAATGCCAAATCGCCATGCTTCCGGTTTTTACGCCGGATGCTGATAGTTATATCTCATTACTATCTTCGGCCATGATTTTTCAATGCCCCGAGGCCGCGATTGGCGCGTAAAAAAGCGTTTATTTGTGAAATAGGAGGAGCCCCTGCCGGGCCGAAGCTCCAGCCACAACAGAACCGGCCCAAAATCACAAGGCAGCTTCGCATGAACGCCGCACCGGGGATTTTCCATTCCGGCGCCAATTGCGCCCAAATGGTGGAAACCGCCGAATCTGAAGCACCGGAAAATTGTGCAGTGCGGTATTTTTTGTGACTTGGCAAAATATGGCGCGCACCCGCGATAAATAATGCCTCGTTGAAAACGTGAATAAGACAGCCAGGCGTCTCGCGAGATCGGTCAGTGAAAAAAGTCAGAAAATCCTTTATGATAAACTGCACAAATACAAACCTGTCATACCGACGCCCACGCCGGCTGTCGGCGATGGCTACGAAGTGGACCGCGGAACCATGGCGCTTCAGATCGAACATTTCGCTACCAATGAAGTCACACAGCTTGAACGGCTGGATTTCTGGAATCGCATAGCCAGCGAAACCTTCTGCGGGCTCAGCATCGATTCCGAACGCGAAAATTTCGACGCTGAAATGTGGCGCTGGACCATGGGCGACATCACGATGATTCGTCCGAGGTCGCCGAACGCCATTGTGCAACGCAATGCGCGCATCGCCCGGACGGGCGGCGACCGCGTCATGCTGCATTTCCAGCATGCGGGCAGTTGCCTCCATTCTCAGGCGAACAAAATTTATCATCTGCGCGCGGGCGATGCGATCCTCACGGACAGCAATGAAGATTACCGCGTCGAGTTGTCCAGCGACAATGTTATGCTGGTTGTAGAGATGCCGCGAGCCGCCGTCTCAGAACGTATGCCAGACCTGGAAGAAGTCCTGTCCCACAAGATCGGCGGAGAGACGCCCACAAGTCGCCTTCTGCATGACTTTGTCTTATCGTTATGGCGCCAGGGCGACCAGAGCCACGCGGACCCCGCCAGGGTCAAAGGCATTACGGATGTGTTTTATAACCTCCTGACGATGGCGATGGCCGATCGTAATGTCAGCGTCGAGAACGATGCGCTTTTGATCAATCGCCTGACCGCAATCATCAAGGCGCGCATCTGCGATCCGGATTTCCGTCCTTCTGACCTTGCCGCTGAACTTGGCGTCTCCATTCGGACAGTGCAGAACGCGTTTGCAACTATTGGGGAAACGCCGTCGGCTTACATCCTCAACAAAAGACTGGCCCATGCTGCGGACCGTCTTGTTGCAGCGCCGCATTTAAGCATCACCAGCATTGCTTACGAGTCCGGGTTTAACGATTGCAGCTACTTTACGCGCTGTTTCAAACAAAAATACGGCGCAGCGCCGACGACTTATCGCGCCGCACATTAAGCCCGTCATCACGCAGTCAATCTGCTTATATGTGGCAAGACCACAACAATAGCGTTGATTGCGCAAATCTCCGCCCTGCTTTCGCATTAGTTCAAGACGCCGCTTTCAAATAAGGCGACAGTCTGCGCAACTAAAAGACTCAACTCCGTCATAAAAAAATAACAAGACGGAGATGGGAGGGAGTGTTTGTCTGTACGCAAGGTTGTTTCGCCTGCGCCGAAATGCGTGACGATCAATCGTGCGTAATGCGCCTGAACATCTGCGCCACCAGCATCTCCTGACAAGAAGCACGCGGCCGCTTTCTTCCCATCGTGGATAACGATGCGCAGAGAGTGACGAATAGCCGGGACTGCGCCGTTGATGCTTTGAAAACATAACGAGATCCCCGCCAAAGCGGCGGGAATAAGGCAATGTATGCCGGGAGGAAGAACTAGATGAAATACAAACTGTCTGCGAGTATCGGAGCCATAGCGGCCGCCCTGACAGGCGTCGCGCAAGCTCAGGTCGATACAATTACGGTCACCGCGCAAAAGCGCGAAGAAAACGTTCAGGACGTACCCATCGCCGTCTCCGCTTTTGACGGACAGTCTCTTCAGGAGCGGGCGGTCACCAGCGTCGCCGGCCTCGCCAACATCACGCCGAACGTATCGCTCGACGCCGGCACGCCGTTTTCCGGCGATACGGCGGTTATCTCCGCCTATATACGCGGCATTGGCGCCAACGACTTTGCTTTTAACATCGACCCGGGCGTCGGCGTCTATCTTGACGGCGTATATCTCGCGCGCTCCATCGGCGCGAACCAGGATCTTCTCGACGTCGAACGCATCGAGGTGTTGAAAGGCCCACAAGGGACGCTGTTCGGCCGGAACACGATTGGCGGCGCGATCTCCATCGTCACCCATACGCCGGGCGCTGAGTTCTCCTTCACCGGCGACGTCACCACAGGCAGCTTCGAATTGCTGCAGGTGCGCGGCACCGTCGACATTCCTCTGTCGGACAGTCTGAAATCGTCGGTCAGCTTCTCCGTGAAAGACCGTCGCGGTTATCTGAAACGCATGCCTTATCCGGGCTTCGAAAATTATAATGTTGAACCGATCCAGACCATGCGCGCCGCAATTTACGGCAATGAAGGCGACTATGAGGGTGGCTCCGACGCCAAGAACGCCCGCGTAAAACTGCTCTATGATGATGGCGGACCGTTCCGGGCGACCCTTTCGGGCGATTATTCCTATTCCAAACAAAGCCAGCTCGCGAACAAGGTCATCGCCACTAATGGGGCGGTGTTCGCGGGCACCTATAATTGCGCGATTGAAGGCATCCAGCCGCCCGCTGGCGACATGTCCTGCGGCGGCGGCCCACCGCCGATCGCCTATGCCGGCGGCATTGGCGGTCTGAACTGGGTTGCCGACAATCCGGCGATTTTCGGCGTCAATGTGGATGCGGACCCCAATAATGACCGCCTCCCCTATGATGACCGGTTCGTCACCGATGACATCGATACGAGCTACGCCACCGGCAACAATGTCGCCCGCCTTGAAAACTACGGCGTTCATCTGTCGCTCGATTTCGACGTCACCGAAAACGCCACGCTGAAATTCATCTCCGCCTATCGCCATCTAGACTGGGATGTAGGGATGGATCTCGACGGTTCCCCCCTCAACTTCCTGCATACGAGCTTCACCACAGACCAGTGGCAGTTCAGCCAGGAAGTGCAGTTGACCGGCTCGGCGCTTGATGACCGCATCAATTACGTCTTCGGCGGCTATTATTTCGTCGAGGAAGGCGACCTGCATGACTATGTCACCTTCGCCGAAGGCCTGTTGCAGGTGGACGGCCCGAACTATCTCAAGACGAAAAACTACGCCGGTTTCGGCCAGATCGACTTTTCGGTCACGGATTGGCTCGGCGTTTCTGTGGGCGGGCGCTACACCCACGAAAAGAAGCAGTTTGAGGGCGCGCAGTCTGACCGCAACGGCCTCAACTACAAAATCGCTCAACAATTCGGCGATCCGGACTGCATGACTCTCGTCCCGACCATCTCCGAGGCCTGCCGTATCGCGCAAGGCTTCCCGGTTCCGGGCGAGCCGCTTCGCTACTACATCGCCGGCATTCAGGAGAAGAGCTTCAACAACTTCTCTCCGAAAGTCAGCGTGCAAGTAAAACCGACCGACGGCGTTATGGTCTATGGCAGCTATTCCGAAGGCTACCGCACCGGCGGCTGGACCACACGCCTGTCGAACCCGCTGCCGACGGCGCCAGATTTCGACGAGGAAGAAGCGACAAGCTGGGAAGTCGGTTTCAAGTCGACGCTGTTTGACAACAAAGTTCTGCTGAACATCGCCGCCTTCACCACAAAATATGAAGGCATCCAGTTGAACTTCCAGCAGGGTGTTTCGCCGACCGTACAGAACGCGGGCGACGCGCGCATCAAGGGCCTCGAAGTGGAGACGGTGTTCGCTCCGGGGAACGGCTTTTCCGTCAACGCCTCAGTCGGTCTGATCGACGCTGAATATATCGACGTGCTCGGGCCTGCTCAGGTGGCGGCGAACCCGCTTCAGGGCGGCATCTTCCCAGGCGCAGACCTGCCGAAGACGCCAGACTTCAAGTTCAATGTCAGCCCGCGTTTTGAATTCGACCCGGGCAATGGCGCAACGGTGGTCCTGCTTGCAGACTACACGCACACTTCGTCCATGTGGAACGACACAGAGCGGACATTCCTGCTTGAGCGTCCTTCCACGGACATTCTCAATCTCAGCGCTTCCTACAAGGAACCCAACGGCCGCTGGAACATTACCGTCGGCGGCACAAACATTACCGACGAGCGCTACCTGACCACTGGTCAGGCGCAGATCGCCGGCGGCCAGATTTACGGCACCTATAGCCGTCCGGCCGAATGGTACGCGCGATTGGGCGTGAATTTCTAACCTTTCCATGAACGCCCTGGCGGGACCTTCGGGTCCCGCCTCTTTTTCTTTCAACATCACGCAGCGAGGCCAGCCCGGTGATGAAAAGACGCGACGCAATCATATCTTTTTCCGCAGCGCCGCTCGCTGCGATGCTTCCATCGAATGGCCTCGCATCCAGCGGTCTGGCGCAAAATTTGTCCGCGCCGCCTGCGCTGTTTATCTATGATGCAGCTCTGCCCGACGCCCGCGCGCTCGCCGCCGCCGCCGCGCAGATGGGACACAGGCCCCACGCGATCGAGAGCGATGAAAAAGGTTTCTGGCGCGCCAAAGAACCACTCGCCCTTAAAACTCAATCGCTGATTTTCGGCGCCACAACACGCCGCGTCTATTTTGTATTTGAACAATTGTCCCGGCTTCACTGGAGCCATAGACTGAATGACGCGCGTATCCTTGAGGACGGCGCAGACTTCAGTTTCTGGACGCTTCGTTTCCACCCCGCCCAGTAGGAGAAGATGATGGCTGAAGCCGCAACCACCGAATTCTGGAAAGACATCAAACCGATCAAGGATGTCTTCAAGCCGGAATCCCTCGGCGACGCCTATGCGTCGAAAATTGCTGACGGGGACGAACGTTACTTCGTTCCGATTTCCGAAACGGTGTCGTCGAAGCCGGTCTGGATTTCGCCGCAACGGAACATGTGGGCCGATGTGCTGATGTCGAAATCGGCGGGCCTTGTGAACCGTCACTATCACCCGCACCAGATCTTCGCCTATACGATCTCCGGAAAGTGGGGCTATCTCGAACATGACTGGACCGCGACCGCCGGCGACTTTGTTTATGAATCGCCGGGCGAAGGCCACACGCTGGTCGCCTATGACAGCCCTGAACCCATGAAAGTCTTTTTCGTTGTCACCGGCCCGCTGATCTGGCTCGATGATGACGGCAACGGCGTCGGCCATTACGATGTTCACGACTATATCGCTGCGGCGCGCGAGCATTATGAAAAGGTCGGCATCGGCGCCGACTATGTGAAAACATTGTTCCGGTAGATGATGCGCGTCAACGCTCTCGATCACGTCAATATCCAGACGCTTCGCCTAGCGGAGACAGTGAAATTCTATACAGGCGTTCTCGATCTCGCGCCGCGCGATCCGCCGCCCCCGCTCGACCCCAAACTGGTGCAGTGGATGTATGACGCAGAAGATCGCGCGATCTTTCACCTGACCACACCGGGCTCGATCATGGGCGATGGCGGCGCACGAGAGCTCCCCACCGACACCGGCCCGGTGCACCATGTGGCGCTGAATTGCTCCGGCCATGACGCCATGGTGGAGCGCCTCACCTCGCTCGGCCTTGCTCACACGCTCAATCATGTTATCGCAATCGATCTGAAGCAGATCTTTGTGCGCGATCCGAACGGCGTGCTTCTGGAACTCAACTATTTTTCGGGAAACCATTAGGGAGGACGGCATATGTCCGGGATGAAAGCGCCCCCATCCGGCGCCTATAAAATCGTCAAGGTCGAGGAGCTTTATGGCGACCTGATCAAGCAACGCGGCCTTGAGGGAACCTATGTGGGCAAGTCGGAAGAGGAAAGCCCGTGGGTTCCCTTTGGCGACAACGCAGCGATTCGCCATCTCGCCTTCGATGTGCGCCAGAACACCTATTGCAATATCTTGTGGATAAAATCGCCTGGCGTGATCGGGACGCACAAACATCGCGGCCCCGTCTGGGCTGTCGGGATCGAAGGCACCTTCCGCTATCTCGAATATGACTGGGTCTGCGGACCGGGCGAGTTCATCACCGAAACGCCGGGCACGGCGCACACGCTGGTCACCGATGACCCGAACGGCATGAAGGCGCTGTTCTTCATGCAAGGCGCAAACGAGTTCTACGACGAAAACGGCAATCACGTCGAAACTCTCGACGTGTGGTGGTTCATGAATCACTATGAGAGCTACTGCAAAGAAAATAACCTTCCCATCAACAAGCAACTGTACATTTGAGCCATGAAAGCACTTGAGCAATTCGACATCAAAGGCCGCTCTGCGATTGTCACCGGCGCAGCCTCCGGCATTGGTCTTTGTTATGCGGAGGCTATGGCCGAGGCCGGCGCCGGCGTCACCCTCACCGACATCGACATTGAAGGCGCCGAGCGGGAAGCAAAACGGCTGCGCGACGAAGGCTATGATGCGCGCGCCGCACGTCTCGATGTTGTTGACCGCGATGAAACAGCAAAAGTCTTCAGCGAACATGTAAAAAATTATGGCGGGCTCGACATTGCCTTCGCCAATGCCGGCATCGATCCGGGCGACGGTTTCGCGGCGCCGGAAGGTGGGCGCAATCCGAAAGGCCAGGTCGACGCTTATAATCCCGCCGCCTGGGACCGCTGCATCGCGATCAACCTCACCGGCATCTACAACACCATGCGCGAAGCAGCGAAGGTGATGAAGACGGGCGGCAAGCCCGGCTCCATAATCGCGACGTCTTCGAACGCGGGTCTTGTCGTCGAACCCATCGTCGGCATGCCCTATCACCCGGCAAAAGCGGGCGTCACACATATGGTGCATTACCTTGCGATGGAGCTCGCCGAATACCGCATCCGCGTGAACGCCATCGCGCCGGGACCGTTCGTCACCAATATCGGCGGCGGCTGGCTGCAGGACCCGACCGTGCGCGCCGCATGGGATCATGTGGTGCCTCTGGGCCGCATCGCCGAGACCGATCAGATGAAACCGCTGGCGCTTTATCTCGCCTCTGATGCATCGAATTACTGCACCGGATCGCAGATGCTGATAGACGGCGGCATGGCGCTCGGAGGCTTCAAGCAGTAAATGCGCGCAGTCGTTCATCAGGGCCTTCATCAAAGGCTCAGCGTCGAGACGATCGCAGACCCGACGCCGAGCGCCGGCGAGGTTGTCCTTTCCGTTGGCCGGTGCGGCATTTGCGGGTCCGACCTGCACATGACCGAAGACCCGGCCTTCGGCGTCAACAAGGGCGCTGTGCTCGGTCACGAATTCGCCGGCGAAGTGGTCGCGCTGGGCAAAGGGATAGAGCGTCTTAAGAAAGGCGATCTCGTTTCCGTGGTGCCCATCGCCAGTTGCGGCAAATGCCCGAGCTGTCTCGCGGGAGAGCCCGCCTGGTGCGAGAAAATGAACCTTCAGGGCGGCGGCTATGGCGAATTCGCCGTCACCAATGAAAACCAGTGCGTTGCACTTCCCAAATCGGCAAGCATGGCCGACGGCGCCATCATTGAACCGCTGGCCGTTGCGCTCCATGGCGTGATGGTGGCGGAGCAAAAGCCGGGCGATAAGGTGCTCATTCTCGGGGCCGGACCGATCGGCCTTGGCGTCGCCTATTGGGCGCGAAAATTCGGCGCGGCGCGGGTCGTCGTCCAAGACATCAACGATTTTCAGGAAACCCGCGCGCGCCAGATGGGCGCGACAGATTTCATTGTTGATCTGAACAATCCCGTTGACGCCTCTGAGCGCGCCCTCGGCGGAAAAGCCGATATTGTCTATGAATGCGTCGGCGTTCCCGGCCTTATCCCACAGGCCGTGGAGCAGGTGCGCATCAAGGGAACTGTCGTAATCCTCGGCCTGTGCACGCGGCCTGAAACCTTCGTGCCTTTCGTCGCGCTGTCCAAAGAAGTGCGGCTTCAGACCTCGGCCTTTTTCAAGCGTCAGGAATATGAAGCCGCTCTCGACGCCCTCGATTCCGGCGCCGCGGAACCCCGCGCGCTCGTCACTGACACGATCAGCCTCGACGCTGTGCCGGATGTTTTTGAATCGCTCAAAAAGCGCACCCATCAATGCAAGGTGCTGATCGCGCCAACAGGATGATCCAAGATGCGCTATAATGATAAATCCGTTCTCGTCACTGGCGCCGCCACCGGAATCGGCCGGGCAACCGCCCTCGCCTTCGCTCGCGAAGGCGCCAAAGTCATGATCGGTGATTACAATGACGCCGCCGAAGACACCGTCGAGGCGATAAAGGCCGAGGGAGGGACCGCCGCCTACACTCCTTGCGACGTTTCCAAACGCGATGATGTGGATGCGCTCGTCGCCGCCGCTGTGAAACAACATGGCGGCCTTGACGCCGCTTTCAATAATGCAGGCGTTTTTCCGCCCGAACAGATGTTCGCCAATTTCGATGAAGAAGCCTTTGACCGCACCATTGCAATCAACCTCAAAGGCGTCTTTTTGTGCATGAAGGCGCAACTTCCCGTCATGGTGAAGCAAGGCAAAGGCGCCATCGTCAATACATCTTCCGTGGGCGGTGTAATCGCCAATCCAGGCATGGCGCCATACATCGCATCGAAACACGGCGTTCTCGGGCTCACAAAAACCGCCGCCATCGAATATGTGAAACATGGCGTGCGCATAAACGCCATCTGCCCTGGCTTCGTCCGCACTCCCATGACCGAACCCTGGTTCCAGCGCGAAGGTTTTCTGGAAGCGTTCCTGCCCACATCCCCAATCGGCCGCCCGGCGAAACCGGAAGAAATGTCCGGCACGGTTCTGCATCTCTGTTCTGACGAAGCAAGCTTCACAAATGGCGCTGTCATCATCGTCGATGGCGGCCAAACTGCGATCTAGACAGTAACCCGGCGATAAAAATCCGCCGCGAGGGAGGATAACAAAATGAGAAAACTCATCTGTGCGCTTGGCGCGCTTGCGCTCTCGGCCTTTCCCGCTTTAGCGCAGGAGACGACAACGGAAAAGCCGCCGCTTGAGGTTGAAGTGCTGCGCACCAGCGCCGGTTCGCTTTATTCCAATGTCGCCCTGATCAAGGGGAAGCACAAAGCCGTGCTGGTCGATCCGCCTTTCACCATGGCGGACGCTCATCGCACCGTCGCCATGGTGCTCGATAGCGGCAAGGATCTTGAAACCATTTTCGTCACGCACGACCATCCCGATCATTTCTTCGCCATGGAAGTGCTCACCGACGCCTTTCCAAACGCCAAAGTTGTCGCGCACCCTGTCGTGGTCGCGGATATCTGGCGCTCCCTTCCGTTCAAGGTGAAACGCTGGAGCCCGATGTTGGGCGCGAACGGACCGAAGACACCGACGGCGCCCGCCGCCCTGACAGGCGACACCTTTCTGCTCGAAGGACACGAATTGAAAGTCATCGGCCCCATGCAGGGCGATCATGTTCATGCGACGGCGCTTTACGCTCCTGATATTGACGCCCTGTTCGCGGGCGATCTTCTCTATAACGAGATGTATCTGTGGTTCGGCGAGCACGGGCGGAAAGAGATCCGCGCCTGGGGCGAGGCTGTTGACGATCTTGCCGCGTTGAACGCGGACCTTGTCGTCGCCGGCCACTCCAAACCTGGTCTCCCGAACGATCCGTCGAGCCTTTCCTACAGTCGCGGCTATATCGACTTCTGGCTTGAAGCCTCGCGCAAGGCGAAAAACAGCGAAGAGTTGCGCGCGATGATCATGGAGCAATATCCGAACTCGATCGACGTGCTCGGCGATTTCCTGCTCGGCAATTCATCCAAAGTCACCATGGGCGAAGAACCGCGCTGGGAGGAATAATTTCTCCTCGTTTGTTACACCGAGAAGAATAGCCCCGCTGGAGACGTCGGGGATAACTCTTCACCAAACCTCAAAAAACAGCCTGAATTCATCAGATTTAAGGTGTTTTTCGCGTGTCACGGGTGGCGGACTTACGGCGTTAAAGCGCCTCAGCGCTAGCGCGCCTCGCCCGTGAATGTTCTGAGCCGCGGATCGGTGTGGTCAGGCCCCGCCAAGGCTTTTGCAACGCCCGGCTCAGCCGTCACACGGTCGCGCCATTCGATCATATGCGGCGCGCGCTTGGCGGCGTTAAGGTCCGGGAACAAGCGTTCGATCATCATCCCGCAATGGGAGTAATAATTGATGTCGGCGAGTGAGAACATATCGCCTGCAAACCATTTGTTCTCGCTTAAATGCTTCTCCACTTTATCGAGTGCGTATTCGACTTTCTCGGTGGCATAGGCGAGTTGTTCTTCCGTAAAGCCGGACCGCGCATTCATCCATTTCTTGCGCTGGTCGGGAAGCGGAATACGCTCCATCAGTTTTTCAAAATCACCGCTCTCGATATTGCGCGAAATGACCGTGACGAGGCGGTGCCAGCCATGCATGGAGACATAATTCATCACATGCTCGTCCACGAATTTATTCCAGTAGCGCATGCGCGCCTTGCCTTCCGCATCAGCTGGCCGCAACGACGGATAATCAGGAAACGCGTCTTCGAGATATTCGTTGATCACCGTGGAGTGGGTGATGATAACGCCGTCATGGTCGAGAACCGGAACCTGACCTTCCGGATTAAGCGCAACAAACCAGTCTGAATGCTGCTCGAATTTATGGAGGTCCACATAGACGCTTTCAAACGGAATGCCGCGCTGATGAAAAGGAATGATCGATTTCAGCGAATTCGCAACCGGCTCTGCGTGATAGAGTTTTAGCGCCATATCGGCCTCCAAAAGGAAATTCCCGTTACTGCGACCCGCAGGAATAGCTATCAACGTTGTCCGGATCGCCTTCGCCGTCATAAACGGCGACTTGCGGGTAGTTGCACAATAATCGCGTGCGCGGCTCGCCATCTACTGTGACGCCGCTCGCCACAAGCGTCGTCGGCGCCTCGCCTTCCTCCACCCATTTCACCAGCGCGCCAAGGGCGTCGAACCGGGATGGCCCCACCCCGCCGCCGCAATGATCCATGCCCGGCGCCATATAAAGACGGTAGAAGTCCGGCAGGGCGTCTTCGCCCATCGTCTGCGCCAGTTCTTTGCGGTATTGCAGCGTGTTGTATGGCGACAGAATCGGATCGGTCCAACCGTGATAAACGATGAGCTTGCCGCCCGACTCGCGGAACTCTGTCAGGTCGGTTTTCCACGCGCCCCAGACATCGTTGAGTTGGTTTTCTAACGGAGGGATGTCGCGATCCGGATCGAATGTTTCCGGCGTCCAGTCGCGTTCGGTTTCCGGAATGACTTTAGCGATAGCCGGACCTGAATCTTCGCCATCTTCCTCAAAGACAAAGAACGCGGGTACGCCATAAGCGTTGCCCGGATAGAGCTGCAAACCGCCGGGACTTTGCAGCGGGCCGTAAAGCAGGCGGGCGCGTTCCACTTTCTCCGGCGAAAGGCAGGCATTGGCGCCGCTGGCGCCGCATTGAAGATCGACCGGATCAAAATCGCAGGCTTCCGGGTTGGAAATAATGCCATCCGTCACGCCATCCGCCGGATCGCATTTGTTGTAGGCGCCTTTGACAAGCAATGCGATGTCGTCGGCGTTCAACTCTTCGCCGCCGCTCGCGCGCAACAGCGCCGATGTGTAGTATCCTCTCGTCTGCAAGCGCACGAAATTATTCGCGGGCGCGCCCGCAACGATGCCGTCATAATCGGTTGGATATTGTTGGGCTTCGGTCAGACCTTGCCATCCGCCTGAAGAGCAACCGGTGTAATAAGCATGATGCGCCGGCTCGCTATAAAAGGCTTCAACAACTTTCTTGGCGTTGACCGCGAGCAGATGATGGGCGCGGCGGGCAAAATTTTCCTGCTGCTCCGGGCGCTCAGGGGAAATCCAGTCAGTATTGAAGAACTTTTCGGGTGTCTTGTGGCCGGTGTCCGTGCCCGCGGCGGCATAACCGCCAGCGACCGCGTCATGCATCGCCGGATAGGCGATGGCTCCGGTGAACCCGCCATTACCGACGCTTTGCAACCGGCCGTTCCATTCCGGCGGCAACCAGACTTCAAAGCCGACTTCATCTTCGATGACGCCCGCAACGCGGCAGAATGTGTGCTTCGAAGCGGCGTTAGGTCCGAGGAACATGTTGAACGGCGATTGCGGAAATTTCCATGTTCCGTCGCCGGGAATTTCTTCGGCGGCGTCAATGCGAACATCAGCAATTTTAAGATCGGCCATCGCGGCGCAGTTTTTCGGTTCCGATATAACCTGTTCACCGCTGTTGCATGCGCCGAGCAACAAAATCGAAAATACAGACAACCCTCGCATTGACCGCATCAGACTCCCTCCCGCTTTCACGGCCTTGTTCCAGGGCGTGATTAAATTGCTAGCTCCGCATAACGCCCAGCATGCCGCCGTCAGCGGCGATCGATTGCGCATTGATATATTGCCCCGCATCCGACAACAGGAAGGCCGCGAGCCAGCCGGCTTCCTGCGGCGTTCCGACCCGTCCTTGCGGGACCATGCCGTTCAGGATTTTCAGCGTCGCCTCCATGTCGCCGCCCGCAACATGTTCCGCCAACGGTTCCAGCAAGGGGGTGTTGATAAGACCGGGGATCAGGCAGTTCACGCGAACATTATGCTTGGCGACTTCCGACGCCGTCGCTCGCACGAGCCCCAGCACAGCATGTTTCGAGATGACATAAGCCGGCGTCATCGGCGCGCCCAGCTTGGAGGCGAGCGAACCGGTGCAGACAATTGATCCGCCGCCCTGTTCGATCATGCCCGGAAGCACCTGTTGAATGAGGATGAACATGGATTTGAGATTGACGTTCATCACTTCGTCATAGGCGGCGAGCGAATAGTCCGGCATTGGCGCCGCCGGGCCCGACATGCCGGCATTGGCGAACACGCCGTCAACGCCGCCCCATAGGTCGCCCGCCTTCTCCGTCAGCGCCTTTATGTCTTTTTCGTTACCCATATCGGCGGCGAGGTATTGGCCCTCTCCGCCTGCTTTCGTTATGGCGTCGGCGACTTTTTTAAGTTTGTCTTCCGACCGCGCAGCGACCAGCACACGCGCGCCGAGCGAGCCCATAATCTCCGCCGCAGCCGCGCCAATGCCCGTAGACGCGCCAGTGACGATGATGCGTTTTCCGTCGAGACTTACGCCGTTCATTTCAGCCCCAGCAATTTCGCGGCGTTGTCTTTCATGATCATCGGCATCACTTCCTCACGGAAGCCGGCGTCCTTCGCCGCATCCATCCACTTGTCCGGTTTGATAAGCGGGAAGTCGGAGCCGAACAGCATTTTATGCTTCAACTGCGTGTTGGCGTAATGGATCACCTGCTTGGGGAAATATTTCGGCGACCAGCCCGAAAGGTCGATGAAAACATTTTCCTTATGCAGCGCCATGGAAAGCGATTCATCCGTCCACGGCCATGACGGGTGCGCGAGGATGATTTTCATATCCGGAAAATCGACCGCAACATCGTCCACCATCATCGGTTGGCCGTATTTCAGGCGAATGCCGCCGCCGCCGCGCATGCCGGTCCCCATGCCCGAATGGCCAGTGTGAAAGATCGCCGGAAGGCCGTATTCCGCGATCACTTCATAGATCGGCCAGGCCATGCGGTCATGAGGGTGGAAATTCTGAATGGGCGGATGGAACTTGAAGCCTTTGACGCCAAATTCCTCAATCATCCGCCGCGCCTCGATGGCGCCGAATTTCGACTTGTGCGGATCGATGGAAGCGAAGGCCATCATGATATCGTCATTGTCATTGGCGAACCGCGCGATCTCTTCATTCGAGATCCGCTTGATGCCGGTGCCGGATTCCATATCCACCGTGAACATGACAAAGGCGATCTGCTTTTCGCGGTAATAATCGATCGTCTCGGGGATTGTCGGTCGCTTGCGGTCCGCTTTGAAATAGATCGACGCGGCGTCAAGAAACTTGCCCATGATCGGGTCTTCAGGGTCGTTGCACGACACCTCCGCATGAGTGTGAACATCGATGGCTTTGATCTTGTTGAGATCGATCATGGGGACTCCTTTGACGCGAGACGCCGTTTTAGGCCAATTCCGGGCCTAAAGGACAGCCTAGCGGGAAAGGTTTCAAGCCCCTTCGCGAAGCAGCGCCGCTAGTTTGTCGATCCCGGAAAGCAGGAGTTCCGGCCGCTCCGCCGGGTCTTCACGCGATTTGAACGCCGCTTCGTCGTAAATGCCGGTCGTCACACCCACCGAGAAAGCGCCGCCCTCATTGGCCATGCGCGCCTCAAGCTGCGGGTCATCGCCCACGACCACAACATTCGCGTTGCGAGAAAGCTTCATGCGCGCTCTGGCAACGTTCAGCGCATCAACAGATGGTTTGCCGAGGACATGGGCGCTGACGCCGGTGAGCGCCTTCAACATGGCGTTAATCGCGAAGCTGGTGCCGATGCCGCGTTTTTCCGCTCCGGCGGCGGCGAAGAACGGGACGTCGGACGCCGTCGTCAATTGTGCGCCCGCCCAAATGGCGTGGGTCGCCGCTTCAAGATCGGGAAAGGTGAATTCGCGAAACCATCCTACATAGATCGCGTCATAGGGTCCGCCATCGCCCGGCGCCTCGACAATATTCAACCCCAGATCCGTGAGCGGTTTCCACACCGGTTCCTTGCCGAGAACGAGAATGCGCTCCGCGCCTTTTTCCTTGAGGTAATGCGCAGCGGAGGTCGACGGCGTCATGAATTCTTCATCGCGCACATCGAGCCCGGCCTTGCGCATGGAATTCGCGTACCAGTCGGGCGTCCTCGCCGTGCCGTTGGTAAAGACCTGATAGGGAACGCCGCGTTCGCGCAACAGCTTGAGCGTTTCAATGGCGCCTGGCAGCGCTACATGTCCGGCGCTCGCCTTGTCGCCGAGCACCAGCGTGCCGTCCATGTCGAAGATAAAACCTTCGGCTTTGTGCAATCGCTCAGACCCACTCATCAGGACAGCCCCGCTCCTTTATAAAGCGCCATGCGAAAGCCGGGACGCTCCACGGCGATGTCCGGCGCGTCAGGGCGCGCGGCCAGTTGTTTCAACAAGTTCAGAACCGGCGCCGCTTCGGGCGTATAGGTCGCGCGGCTGCGCCCGGATGCGATCATGGCGTCAACCTGTTCCTGGGGCATCACCGCGCGGAACAGAAACTCTTCATCGTCCATGTCCTCGCCGAATTGTTTGCGCAAATCCTTGTAAGCCGGGAACATGGGTTCAACTTCGATTTCTTTTCTGCGCGGACGATCGAGAATGGTTTGCTTAACCTCTTCATTGATCGGGCTTGTGGGCCGGCCGAACTTGCCCATGACATAACGCAAGACCTGATCGGATACTTGCGCATAACGCGACGTTCCAATGACGTTAAACAGCGCCTGGCTCATCACCATTTGCGGGAACGGCGTCACCATGATCGGATAACCGAGTTCGGCGCGCACGCGCTCCGTCTCTTCTATCACCTCATCGAATTTGTGACCGAGATTAAGCTCATCGAGCTGGCGCCTTGTCGTGGTCATCACCCCGCCGGCGATCTGATGGCGCAGAAAGCTGGCGTCAAAACTCTGCGGCCGCCCGGGCGGTAGGCCTTCGGCGTTCGCCAGCCGCGTCCAGTAATCCTTGACCGTCGCAAGCGCGGCGTCATTGATGTTCACTGTGTGACCCGCCTCGCGCAAATTCGCGACCATGCGCGTCGCTTCCGGCAGAGACGAGCCATCGCCAAGCGGGCCGACGCCAACATGCACCGCATCGATAATGCCGAGATCCGCGGCGGCGAGCGATGTCAATGGACCATAACCAATCGTGCAATGGGCGTGGATCTCCAGCGGCTTGGCGCCGATTGCCGCCTTCACTGCCGGGGCCAGCGTGCGCACCCGCTCCGGCGACATGAGCCCGCCGGGGTCTTTCAGATAAAACAGATCGACATGGTTGCTCTTGGCGAGCTTACCCGCGAAGTCAGCGTAGAATTCATCTGTGTGAATGTCGGAGAGCGTAAAGGTCAGCGCGCCCATCACTTGCGCGTCGCCCTCGTCCTTGATGATCCGCGCCGCCTCAATGACGGAGTCCACATCATGCATGGGATCGAGGACGATGAAGCGGCGAATGCCCGCCATCTGCAACCGGCGATAGGCGAGCCGCATGAATTCCGGGTCCGCCTGTTGCCAGGCCACGAAACGCAGCCCCGTGGTGATGAACTGCAACGGCACACTCGGCATCGCCGCGCGCATACGCTTGATGCGCTCCCACGGATTGTTCTGAAAATAGCGGATCGCCACCGCCATCGTCGTCGAGGATGTAAAGTCGCAGGCGTGAAAGCCAACGCGCTCCATGGCGCCGGCGATCTCCAGAATCTGCGCGGTGTTAAGGCCCGTCGCGCCCCAGAGAGACTGGTTGCCGTCACGGATCGACACATCGACGAGCTTGATCTCAGCCATTTTTAAGCCCCTCGAAAAAGCGCGTGTCGACGCCGCCTTTTTGGAAACGCAAATCATCCATGATCCGCGCATGCAAGGGCGTCGTCGTTTTCACGCCCTCCACATTGAGCGATTTAAGCGCCGCGGCGGTGCGCGCGACCGCTTCCTCTCGGGTCGAGCCATGAACGATGAGCTTGCCCATCAGTGAATCATATGTTGGCGGAATTGAATCCCCCGACCGGATATGACTATCGACGCGCACGCCCTCGCCTGCCGGCCATTCGGCCTTTGTCACCAGCCCTGGCGATGGACGGAAATCAGCGTCGGGGTCTTCTGCATTAATGCGAACCTCAATCGCCGCGCCCAAAAATTCAATGTCGCGCTGGCGATATCCTAACGGCGCGCCCGTCGCGATCAGCAATTGTTGCTCGACAATATCAACGCCGGTGATCTCCTCCGTAACGGGATGCTCCACCTGAATGCGGGCGTTCATTTCGAGGAAAAAGAAATCGAACGTCTCGGCGTCAACGAGAAACTCGACCGTCCCTGCGCCCTTGTAATTAAGATGCTCGGCGATCTTCACCGCCGCCGCTTCAATCGCGCGGTGTTTGTCATCGGGAATGTTCGGCGCCGGCGCTTCTTCAACCAGTTTCTGGAAACGCCGCTGGATGGAACAATCGCGCGTGCCGAGATGGATGGCGCGCTTGCCGTCGCCGATCACCTGCACCTCAACGTGACGTCCAGAAGCGATGAACCGCTCCACATAGATGCGCGGATCGCCGAATGCCGCTTCCGCCTCCGACATGGCGAGACCGATTTGCGATGTAAGCTCTTCGGCTTTATCGACGCGCTTCATGCCGCGCCCGCCGCCGCCGGAGACGGCCTTGATGAGCAACGGATAGCCGGTTTTTTCGGCGATTTTTGCAGCGTCTTCCGCCGTCTCCGCTTCACCGCCCGGCACCACGGGCAGACCCGCCTCAATCGCAACGGCGCGCGCTTTTAATTTGTCTCCCATGGCGTCGAGCGCGCGTGGCTCCGGTCCCACAAAGACCATGCCGGCCTCCGCGACGGCGCGCGCAAAATTGATATTCTCCGACAGAAAGCCGTAACCCGGATGCACCGCATCGGCGCCAACGTCTTTTGCAGCGGCGACGACTTTCGCAATGTTGAGATAGGATTGCGACGACGGCGCGGGGCCGAGCCGGACAACCACATCCGCCTCCGCTGCGCCGCGCGTGTTTACATCCGCATCCGAGACGCCCAGCACGGTTTTCAGCCCGAGCCTTCGCGCCGTGCGGATGATGCGCAGCGCTATCTCGCCACGATTGGCGATGAAGAGCGTGTTGATGTTTTTGCGCGCCACTGTTTGGCCTTACTCCGGCTTCACTTTCATGAGGATTGACGTCGCCTCGATCGGTTCGGCGTTTTCAGGAATGATCTCGACAATCTCACCCGCAACACCCGCATGAACCGGATTCATCAGTTTCATGGTCTCGATGATCGCAACCACGGTGTCGGAGGTCACCTTGTCGCCGATCTTGACGAAGGGCGGCGCCCCCGGCTGCGGCGCGCGATAGAATGTGCCCGGCAGCGGCGGCTTAATCACAAGGAGCCCGTCTTCTTCCGCCGCGACTTCCGGCTCCACGGCGGACGCCACTGTCTTTGCGGGGTCGCCGCCAATCGGCGACCATTCCTGCGTGAACCCATCGCCTGAGCGCTTGACCCGCAGATGAAAACGAGCGGTTTCAATGTCCAGCACGTCATAAGACGACTTCGAAAGAATGGAGGTAATTTCCTCGACGTCTTCGGGACTTAGCGGCAGATCATTACTCATGGTCTATGACCGCTTTCCGCCAAAAATATTCATGACATGTTTCATCGGGTTGTCCTGCGCGGCGGCGACGGGCGCGGCGTCTTTCGCCGACCAGACCGTTTCGGGGCGGCTCTGCAGGAGAAGGATTTTTCCCGTCTCCTTTTCGACGGCCCATTCAATGTCCTGAGGCTTGCCGTAGTGCTTTTCGGTTTTGCGGGCGACGTCCTTGAGTTGCAGCAATTCTTCATCACTGAGGCATGGCGCGGTGCGCTCGGCCTCGGGCAATTCAACATCTTCAATGCCGCCGCCAGGTTTGGGCGATTGACGGATATGTTTGTCGGAAATATCGCGCGTAGTGATTTCACCCGTCAGTTTTCCGACAACCCAGCGATCCGGCGTCACCTCACCTGAGACAACAGAGGAGCCAAGCCCCCAGGCGCCTTCGATCGTGATCACCGACCGGTCGCCCGTAAGCGGGCTGCGCGTGAACATGACGCCAGCCGTGCGCGCATCCACCATTTTCTGAACGACAACGCCCATGGCCACGCCGCTTTCAGGAAAGTTCTGGCGGCGGCGATAACAAACAGACTCAACTGAATAGAGACTGGCCCAGCAACTGCGCACCATCTTCATGGTTTCTTCTGCGCCAAGCACCCAGAGATAGGTGTCCTGTAATCCAGCGAAAGACGCGTCATCGGCGTCTTCGGTGGTTGCGGAGGAACGCACGGCGACGGGCGCATTGGCGTCATCGCCGCATAAGTCTTTATACGCGGATTGAATAGCGTCATCGACATCGGCGGGCATGGGTTCGTTCTCAATGCGCTCACGAATTGCCTTCGTGACGGCGCCGACTTTGTCGAGATCGTCCGGATCAAGCGCCTCTACGGGCGCGCGCAAGGGCTCTTCCTTGTCGAGCTTCTGGATGAAGCGTTCGAAAGCTTCGGTGCGCACGACGAAACCCGGCGGCACTTCGATACCCGCATTGGTAAGCTCACCGAGACTACCGCCCTTGCCGCCGACGCTCGGGCGATCCGACAAGCCAATATCGGCGAACCAGGAAATATTCGGTGTCGTCATAATGTAAACCCTAAAGCAGCGTGACGACGCCCCGGGCGCCGTCGACGCGAATGCGCTGTCCGTCCTGAATGCGCGCTGTCGCCTGCCCCGTCCCCACAACGGCGGGCAGGCCATATTCACGCGCAACGATGGCCGCGTGGCTCATCGAGCCGCCAATATCGGAAACGGCGGCGGAGATTTTCTGGAAGACCGGCGCCCAGGTCGGGTTGGTCACCTGACAGACAAGAATATCGCCTTCTTCAAGCCGGTTGATTTCCTGCACCGACTTGATGACACGCGCCGGACCTTCGGCGATGCCGCTCGACGCTGCGAAACCACGAATTTCCTTGCTGTTCGCATCGGCGGGACCATCAAGCCAGACATCCAGATTTTCCCGCGTAATGCCCCACAACATCACAATCGCCGGATCGTCAATCATGTCAGGCACGGGGCCAAGCGCCGGCGCTGAATCCATACCGGCCCAGATCTCGATAGCCTTTTTGCGCTCAGCGATCATGGCGCGGAAGCGCTTGCCGCCGCGCGTCGGCGACCCGTTGGACCAGCTCGTCATCACATCGACGATGCCTTGCTCCACTTCGTAGCGCGTAAGATGGAAGATTTCCTCCGCGTCATCGATCAAGCCATGCTCGACAAACAATCCGCCATATTCGCGAATCTTGTTGAAGAACAGATTGGTGTACCAATGTTCGCAATAAAATTTGTGGCCTTCCACGTAAGGAAAGACCCGGCAGGCCAGTTCGATCATCTGGTCATAGGCGCCGCGCTCTTCATCCGTAGACAGAAGGTCGCGATAGCCGTCGATCAGTTCCTGGCGCTCCTCTTTCAGCTTCTCCATGGGACGGTCAAGGTTTTCACCAGCCTTGATTTTGGCCGCATAGCCGGGGATCGCCGAGAAAGGAAGCGATAGGTCGTCATTCCATGAACGGTGATAATGATAGAAGCCGTCACCCACATTGACGTTGAACCAGGGATTGCGTGAGGTCTCCAGTTCTTTCAACCATTCCCGACCGGCCTCGCCCATCTGTTCAAGTGACGCCAATACATCATCAGCGGAGATATCGCCCGCGAACTTGCCCTCAAGGCCAAGCTCGACGGCCTTGTGCGCCAGCCGTTTCACCTCGTCATCGGGTTTGAAGATCTCCGCTTCAAAGCCCGCCACCATGCGCGCAATGGTCTGATCGGTGATTTCAGGAAAGGCTTTTTTACAGAAATCGAAGAACACCATATAGGCGCCGTATCCGAGCAGCAGAAACTCGAAATGGTGGTGCCACATGCGGAAATAGCCCTCGAGAGTCTTGTGATAGGTCTCGAGAAGATAATGGTTCGACGCGACGCCCTTGCCTGCATGGACATTTTCAAGCGGCTCGAATTCCGGTAGTTCGGGTTTCGGCAATTCCTGCGCATCTGAAATCAGCTTGCGCATTTTGTCTTTCCACTGGTCGTATAACCGTTCCCAGTGCTCGTAATAATAAAATGCGCGTTTCTGGAATTCCTCCGTACGCCGCTCAATTTCCGCCGGGTCCGTAACCGCATTACCGCCAATGTAAACCCGGCCATTGATCACCCGGTAATCAATGCCAAGGGTCGTCGGCAAACAATGAACGCGAGTGTTGGAGGAACCGAGCGCGCAATAGGCCGCTTCCGCCGTCACCATGTCGAAATGATGCATGGGCTCAGGGAAGTGCATGGAATTGTAAAACCAGAACCGGTCGTCATCCTCCGGCGCAAACTGCATGTAATAGGGATAGGCCGCCTGAGCCGCCTCCGCGCCTTTGGCGACTTCTATAGAGCTTGGTTTGGGGAAGCCTGCGGGCTTGTCTGACATGCTTGTCCTCTTTTCCTCCTGAGACGGGGGGCCTCTTTGCCGGGCGTTGGCGTCTCAAAGCGCGGAAAGAAGCCGTTTTTCGGCCATCCTGCGCAATCTGTAGACAGGACCATAAGGCGTCCGTATCTTCTCGAAAAGCGGAATATTTGGATCACGTCATTCGATTTTTCATATGAGCCTTGGAACCCGGGATTTCAGACTGCTGACCGTTCTGGCGAACGAACTCCATTTCGGGCGTGCGGCCGAAGCGCTCAATATGCGCCAGCCGCAACTCTCGACGCGCCTCGCCCAGATTGAACGCGAAGTCGGCGTCACCCTGTTTGTGCGCCGGCCGAAAGTGATGCTGACGCCCGCCGGGCGAACCATCGTCGACGCAGGTCGCCGTGCCTTCAGCGATTTCGAAGCCGCCGTCGAACAGGCGCGTCTGGTCGAGCGCGGACAGATCGGCGCCATCGTCACGGCGATCGGCTCCAGTGTAATGCTTACGGATATTCCACTTTCCATTCAGCGCTTCCGAAAGGAATATCCCGATATCGGCCTGACCTTGCGGGACATGCATTCACGCCAGCAATGGGAAGCTTTAAGCGCCGGGCAGATCGACGTCGCCATCACGCGGGAGATCGGCGTCGGACGTTCCTTGAAAAGCGAGATTATCGGCCGTCAGCGTTTCGTTGTCTTGATGCCGTCGAACCATCCGTTTTCCGGCCGCAAGAAGATCGCGCTTGAAGAACTGAAAGACGAATCCTTTGTTCTGTTTCAGCCGGTGATCGCGCCCGGCCTTCATCACCAGATCAATGCCTTGTGCATCCGCGCCGGTTTCTCGCCGAAAATCGTGCAGGAAGCGGAAGAATGGTACACGGTGCTTGGCTTTGTACGCGCAGGCTTCGGGATCACCATCACCCTCGACATGCCGGGCGCGCCGGTCCTGGCCGATGTGACCTCCTGCCCGCTGGAAGGCTTGGAAACACACTCGCCAATTTTTCTGTGCTGGGACGAGGAAAGGGATTCCGCGTCGCGCGATCTCTTCCTCAACTGGCTGCGTCAGGATTCAGAAATGGCGCGCAACAAGGGCCGCAGCGGCGCCAAAGCGCGCTCAAAATAACAGCCAGCGGAACAAGACTGCATCAAAGGTTTGCCAATAGAGAACTCGCGCGACTTTGATCGATTCGTCCACGCCGAACGGCTATGATACGACAACGATCATTTGTCAGGACAACAGAAACGGACATCGCCCCATGAAAAAATATGTCTTGAAAGCCGGCTCAACCTCGCTTGAAAGCCTCGTGATCGTCGAAGAGGACGAACCGAAGGTAAAACCAGGCGAAGTTCTGATCCGCGTTCACGCCTGTTCGTTAAACTTTCGCGATCAGGCGGTTGTCACCGGCAATTATTTTGGCGGCGTCCTGACGGAAGACACTGTACCGCTCTCCGACGGCGCCGGAGAAGTCGTCGCGGTTGGCGACGGCGTCACCGAATTCAAAGCAGGCGACCGCGTGGCCGGCCTGTTCTTCCAGAACTGGCACGACGGCCCACCGAACCCAAACGCCGGGATGGCCCTCGGCGCCTCAGGGTGCAATGGCATGCTCGCGGAATATGTGGCGCTTCCTGAAAAAGGCGTCGTTAAAATCGCCGACAGCCTTTCCTACGAAGAAGCCGCAACGCTCCCTTGCGCCGGCGTTACCGCCTGGAACGCGTTGATGTGCGGGCGTAACCCGATCAAGGTTGGCGATTGCGTTTGCGTCCTCGGCACCGGCGGCGTCTCCATGCTGGCGCTCGGCATCGCCCATGCGGCGGGCGCCCATGTGGTTGTCACCTCATCCTCGGATGAAAAACTCGAACGCGCCAAAAAGCTCGGCGCCTCAGGGTTCGTCAATTACCGCAACACGCCTGAATGGGGCCCGGAGGCCGCAGCGGCGAGCCACAAGGGCGGCGCTGACGTGGTTGTCGAGGTTGGCGGCGCCGGAACGCTCGCACAGTCGATGCAGGCGGTGAATTTCAACGGAGAGATCGCGCTGATCGGCGTCTTGACGCGCGACGGCGACACAACCCCGCATCCGCTGATGATGAAAGGCTCCAGCATTCGCGGCATCTTTGTGGGTAACAAGACGATGGCGCGCGATCTCGCGGCGGCGATTGACGTCAACGGCATGAAGCCCGCCATCGACAAGGTGTTCCCCTTCAAGGAAGCCGCCGAAGCCTATCGCTATCAAACACGCGGCGCCTTTGGCAAAGTCGTGATCAAGGTCTAGAGCAAACAGCGGCTAATCTTTCGCAGCCGCATCCGCCGCCGCATCCATGGCGCGCACCGGATTGATCGGACCTGATTTGCGGCCGTCAAGAAACTCGTTGCGGATCGACCGGCGCGAAAAAAGCCACTCGCCTTCGACGCGCAGAAGCTCGTCTTCGTAATGGCCGAAGGTGCCGATTTTCGGCGCGCCTTCCGGCCCGTCATTGGCCATCTCATACCAGAAGGATATGGCCCAGGCGCGGTCGCCTTCGACGCGGATCACTTTATGCGCAATGACATGACGCAAGGCCGCCGGATCGCCGTTCTGATCGGTGTAGATCTTGCCGATGCTTTCCTTGAACGCCTTGACGGTCTCGCCGATTTGTTCGCGCCCAACCGCTGAACCGCGCGCAAACTCAAGCTCACCGTCCTCGGTAAACATATCGGCGTAGGCGTCGAAATCATTCCAGTCCATGGCGAAGAGATAGCGCGCCATCAAATCCTCAATGGCGGCGCGGTCGTCGGCATAGCTTGGCTTTTTCGCAGCAGCGGGCGCTACGGCAAGGATGGCGATGAAGAGCGCTGCAATGAGTTTCTTCATGATGGCCTATCCTTTCGACGCCTAGTTCACAGCCCGTCCTGAGCCGCCCCAGAAAGGTTCGCGCAATTTCTTCTTGTCCATCTTGCCTACAGCGGTGCGAGGAATTGCATCGATGAAATGCACTTCCTTTGGCGCCTTTACGGAGCCGATGCGGGCTTTGACATGGGCGATGATTTTCTCTGCGCCGACATCGGCGCCCTTAGCCTTCACGATCATCGCCGTCACCTGTTCGCCCCATTTGTCGTGGGGCACGCCGATGATCGCGCATTCGGCGACTTCTGCGAGTTCCATGACGCATTCTTCAACCTCGGCCGAGAACACATTGAATCCGCCGGAGACAATCATGTCCTTTTTGCGGTCGACGATGTAGTAAAAGCCGTGCTCGTCGCGCTTGCCGACATCGCCCGTATGGTGCCAGCCATGGGCGATTGCTTCCGCGCTCGCTTCGGGCAGCTCGAAATAACCACCGCCGACAATGCCGCCGCGCCCGACAATCTCGCCAACCTCGCCGGTGGGCAGGATATTGCCGTCATCGTCCATTAATTCGACGCGCACGGAGTAAGTCGCCTCACCGCAACTTGTAAGGCGTTCCGGATGCTCACCGCGCGCCGCCGCCGCGACAACTTCCGGCGAGAGCCATGTGGCGACGAGATGGAACTCCGTCTGCCCATAGCTCTGACACATACAAGGGCCGAAAATATCCACCGCCTGCTTCAGTTTCTCACCCGAACAGGGCGAACCGGCGAGCAGGAAATATTTGAGGCTCGAATAGTCGTAATCGCGCACCTTCGGATGTTCCAGCATGGAATAGAGCGCCGTCGGCGGCAGGAACATGTGAGTCACTTTGTGTTCCTGGATCGCCGACATCACGGCTTCGGCGTCGAATGTGGGCAGCACCACCACGGTCGCGCCCATGGCGAGCGCCGCCATGGTCACCGGCCCGGCGGCGTGCGTCAGCGGCGCCGTCGCGAGGGAAACGGGTTTCCCTTCAACCGGCATGATGTTGCAGATAGTCTCCAGCATCGTGCCCCAGCTGCGGTTCATGACGCGCACGCCTTTTGCGGGCCCGGTGGTGCCGCCGGTGGCGATCAGCGCCGTCAACTCTTCGGGGTTGCCGATAGGATCGCCAAGATCGGGAAACACATCTGACGGCGCCGTCGCCATGAAGTCGTCCAGCGACGGATCGCCATTCGTCGGCGCATCGAGGCACACCATTTTGCGGACGGTCGGAACTTGTTCTTTGATCTCGGCCGCCTGCTTCGCATAGCTCGAATGATACAGGATCATCGAGACGCGGACATATTTCAGATAGGCGATATTCGCGTCGAGCGCATTTCGCGTGTTCACCGGCACCCAGATCGCTCCGGCGCGCCAGCAGCCCAGCATCGCCGACAAGACCGGACCGTCATTCGGCGACATAATGGCGATCGGCTCCTGGTTTTTCATCCCCGAAGCCCGGAGCGCGCCAGCGACCTTATGGGTCTGCGCCTCCATCTCGGCATAGGTGTAGCTGGTGTCGCCGGAAATCAGCACATCCCGGTCTGGATGCAGCTTCGCCATCTTGTCGAAATAGTCGATTGTTCGCATTTTTGTGACACCACCCGGTTAGATTACGCTTGTCGCAGATGTTGAACGCCCTTCCAGGCGACGGAACACGTGTCCGCCAGCCAATGCAAGGCGCTGTTTCAGGCGGATTATTCCAAGATCATTCATTGCGCAATTCGCTGCGTGACGATCCTTCAGGAGCGAAATCACACTTTCCGGCGACACGGGTCCAGCGCTGGCGCTGCGTTTTCAGATCGCAATGCAACGCAGGTGCAGCAAACTCAAACACTAGGAGCTGGTGAAAAATAATGCAGTCCGCCGCCCGCTCCCGCTTCTCTTTTTTCACATTTTTTGTGCGCTGGCGCTGGGTTTTAAGAGCCATCTGGAGCCTAGTTTTCGGCCCCTGACGCTAGACAGCGTACAAATAAAGATTGTAAGCAACATATACAATCTTGGCCGCCCGCCTGACGCGGCTGGCCAGCCATTTTGACAAAACAAGACCTGGAGGAGGATGCTGCCCATGACGGCCAAGAATCTGGAAGAGGTGCTCAAAAACGCCGGCAATACGGTGCAGATGCTCCGTAATTCAAAAATCGGCGCCTATGTTTATCCTGTCGTCCCGACCGAGTTTCATAACTGGCGCGACGAACAAAAAGCCTGGCGCGACACGGCCGTTCTGTTCGACCAGACGCACCACATGGTCGATCTGTTCCTGAAAGGCCCGGACGCGATCAAGGTCTGCTCCGACACAGCGATCAACACCTTCAAGAACTTTCCGATCAATCGCGCGAAACAATATGTGCCGGTGAGCCATGACGGCTATGTCATCGGCGACGGCATTCTCTTCAATCTCGAAGAAAACCATGTCGTCTTCGTTGGCCGCGCGCCATCGGCCAACTGGCTCCAGTATCACGCCGAAACCGGCGGCTATGACGTCGAAGTGACCTATGACGACCGCTCGCCATCCATGCCTATGGGCAAGGCCGTCACCCGCAAATTCTACCGCTTCCAGATCCAGGGCCCGAACGCCCAGAAGGTCATTGAAAAACTCAATGGCGGCCCATTCGAAGACATCAAATTCTTCCACATGGGCTATATCAACATTGGCGGCAAAAAAGTCCGCGCCCTGCGTCACGGCATGGCCGGTGCGCCGGGTCTGGAAATCTGGGGCCCATACGAAGAATATCTCGATATTCGCGCGAAGATTCTCGAAGAAGGCGCTGAATTCGGCATCGTTCCCGTGGGTTGCCGCGCTTATGCGACGAACACACTGGAATCGGGCTGGATCCCGTCTCCGCTTCCCGCTGTTTACACCGGCGACGAAATGAAAGCCTATCGTGAGTGGCTTCCGGCGAAATCTTACGAATCCGCTGGCGGCATCGGCGGCAGCTTCGTCTCCGACAATATCGAAGACTATTACGTGTCGCCTTACGACATCGGCTACGGCCCGTTCGTCAAATTCGACCATGACTTCATCGGCGCCGACGCCCTGAAGAAAATGGAAAAAGAACAGACCCGCCGCAAAGTGACGCTGGCCTGGAACGATGACGACGTGCGCAAGATCATGGGCTCCGTTGTCGGCGAAGGCACGCCTTACAAATACTTTGAACAGCCGCTCGCGAACTACGCTTCGTCGAACTACGACTCAGTTCTGGCGAACGGCAAAAACGCCGGCTTCTCCATGTTCACCGGCATCTCCTACAACGAGCGAAAAGCGCTGTCGCTCGCGACGGTCGACAATGATGTGGAGATCGGCAACGAAGTGAAGGTCGTCTGGGGCGAGCCCGATGGCGGCACGGAAAAAACCACAGTGGAGCGTCACCAGCAAATGGAAGTGCGCGCCATTGTCAGTCCGGTTCCCTATTCGGAAACCGCACGGAAGGAATATGCTTCCGGCTGGCGCACCGGGAAATAAGCTTTTCCCGAAGAAAGATCAAAAGGCCGGCGGCGACGCCGGCCTTTTTCTTTTGGCCTAGTGAAAAACAGAAAACAGAAAAGGGCCCGCGCGCATTCAGCAGCGTGGGCCCTTTCCTCTCTCCCCCGGCCCGTGCCGGGTTCAGGGGTCTCTCCAAACTAGCAGCGGTGATATTAGGCTCTCTGCGCTGACCACGCAATTAGTTCGAGCACAACCTAAGCTTGCGCCAAAAAAGTGAATGTTATTAAGGACAAATAGGCCATAGCTCATACAAAACCAGCCTCAATGGCGTAGGCATGGCAGCCTTTCATCCGCACTGGCGGGGCCGCGCATAGAAAAACCGCCTCTTTATGGCGAGCGTTGACCCCCGGGCGCAGCGGCGCCAAACCATGCCAAAAATGGAGCGACATTTCCCATGCGGCAGGATTTTTACGACCGGATCACCAAAACGATCGCCGATATTCGCGACCAGGGGCTGGAGAAAATTGAGCGTCAGATCACCTCCCCCCAGGGACCGGTGATTGAGGTCAATCACAAGGGCGAAAAGAAAAAGGTTCTGAATTTTTGCGCCAACAATTATCTCGGCCTCGCTGACCATCCAGAGATCGTCAAAGCCGCCCAGGAAACCATGAACGAATACGGCTTCGGCATGGCGTCTGTGCGCTTCATCTGCGGCACGACCGATCTTCACCGGCGCGTGGAAAAAGAAATCGCTGACTATCTTGGTTATGAAGATTCTATTCTTTTCGCCGCCTGCTTCGACGCCAATGGCGGTGTGTTCGAACCGCTGCTTGAAGCGGAAGACGCCATCATTTCAGATGCGTTAAACCACGCCTCCATCATTGACGGCGTGCGGTTGTGCAAAGCCAAGCGCTATCGCTTCGCCAATTCCGATATGAAGGATTTGCGGTCGCAATTGGAAAAAGCGGATCTCGAAGGCGCGCGCACCAAACTGATCGTTACCGACGGCGTCTTTTCAATGGACGGTTATATCGCAAAGCTGAGAGAGATCTCCGCCCTCGCCGAGGAATTCGGCGCGCTTGTCATGGTCGATGACTGCCATGCAACGGGTTTCATGGGCCCGCATGGCGAAGGCACGCCCGCCCATTGCGGCGTCGCCAAACATATCGACATTCTGACCGGCACACTTGGCAAGGCGCTTGGCGGCGGCATGGGCGGTTATATCTGCGCCTCGAAAGACGTGGTGCATCTGTTGCGCAATCGCGCGCGCCCCTATCTCTTTTCCAATGCGCTGACGCCGGCGTTGTTGGGCGCCACCCTGAAAACCCTCGATCTCGTCCGCCATGGCGGTCACCTGCGCGAACAATTGTTCCGCAATGCAAGGCGCTTCCGCGAACAGATGAGTAAAGCCGGTTTTGATCTGCTTCCCGGCGAGCATCCGATCATCCCGATCATGATTTATGACGCCAAGAAAGCCGGAGCTATGGCCGCCCAACTGATGGACGAAGGCGTTTATGTCACAGCCTTCTCTTTCCCGGTGGTGCCAAAAGAAAAAGCCCGCATTCGCACGCAAATGTGCTCAGCTCACACCGATGAACAGGTGGATGAAGCCGTCGCGGCGTTTATCAAAGTCGGCAAGGCCATCGGCGTCATTTGACGATTGCGATTGTCATTCCCAGCCGAAATAGAGCGCCGAAAAATTTATCGTGTCGACAACGCCGTGAACAATCACAAGCGGCCAGAGATTGCGTTTGAACAACAAAAACGCCGTCCCAAACGCAACGCCAATTCCCGCCGTGGTGATCAGCCCGCGAAGGCCCTGATAATAAAAGTGGCCAAGGCCGAAAAATAGCGCCGCGAGCACAACCGCCAAAACCCCGGCAAGTGGCGCATCCTGTAACGCGGCCTCAAACCGCGTGATCAGAAAGCCGCGGAAAAACATCTCTTCGCCGAAGGCGGCGGACGTCCAAACAATCCCCAGCCATGTAAGATAGACCGGCAGATTGCCAGCGACATCGCCCCATCGATCCGCAACGCCTGGCGGCTCTTCGCCCATAAAGTCGAGCCCGATCGCCTGCCCCCCAAAGACAGTGATTGCGATAGAGAGTGCAAACAATGCGAATGTCAAAAGGGCTTGCGGCGCCAGTATCAGTTTGGCTTTCAGGCCCGGCAGGCCGATAAGCCCGAAGGAACGCCATCCCTCGCCGCGCATGCGCAAATATACTGTCAAGACAGCAAGCGTCATGACCAGAGAAACAGGGCCGGCATACCGCCAGAACAAGGGGTCGAACGCAATTCTAAGGCCCAGGGCGAGCGCGCCGAAGGCCAACAACTCCAAGACAGCGCGGCGCCTGTTGATAACTATTTCCATGAACCCTAACTAGACGCGTCCTCACAACTATTCAAACTGCATGCGTCAGGGTGCGGATATTACACGTTGAAACGGTTCGCTTCTGCCGTCCTAATTAATAAGAACGCCCCCGGGACCGGGACGGCGGGGGCGTTCACAGTCTGCATTTAGAAAAGCGGTTAAACGCTTTTCTTGTGTTCGTTGTGAATTTTATCGAGCCGTGGATCGTTCACCTTGTGAACAAGCTCGTCCACAACGTCTGACACGCAACGGTCTCGCACTTTGTGATATTTGATGACGCTGTCATGGTTCAGCCGGTCATCGCATGTACGATTCGCCGCCGCCTGAATGCGCTGGTATACATCAAGCACGCCATTTTCCGTCGAAAGTTCGGCGGGTGCATACGCCATGTCGGCGAAACCCGGCGTGATGAAGGCGACGCTCAACACTGCGGCCACTGCAAGTTTTTTTATCATGTTTTGATTTCCTTGTTCTTGGACGCCCACCCTAAATTGCGCATCTTTTTAACGTGCGCATATGACGATCCATGTCGCGTAAGGCGGGATTTCGCAACACAATTTTTCTAATCACGTTTTTATTAAAAGCGTTTCAGAAAAACTCTCGTGAAGAAGATATTTTTTGCACCGCGAAAGGCCGCACTTTTTTCCGCAACACTCACCCAGAATCTGGCGTCTTTAGCTCCAAAAAGGTTTTACCTTGGAGGTAAATTTCGCTGTGCTGCGATGCACATAAAAACGCGCGCAAGTTCCATCAAAAAATTCTTCTTAAAAAAAATTTTTATGACAAGGCGATGCGGGCGCAGAAGCTATCACCGCCGCTGGAACAATCGGGCCCTCCCACGCGTTAGATCTATGCGTACACTCTTAAAGGAGGCCCAGAATGATCGCCGCCCAGAAAACTCAAAATCAGAAGCCGAAGCCATCGAAAGAAGAGCAGGACGAGCTCGACGAAGCGCTGGAGGATTCCTTCCCGGCGAGCGATCCCCCGGCCCCGGCAAGCCCGCCCACCAAAAGCGAAGAACTGGAGCAGGACAAGAAAAAGTCCTGATTAGCTGCCCCGGCTTGCTCATATAGTGACCACACGAAGCGCCGTCCGTAGTGACGGCGCTTCTTTTGCTTGGTAAAACCGCGCCTAAATCTGACCCCGATACCCATAGGATGCGCATGAAAGCCCTGATGAAAGAAAAGCCCGAAGAAGGCATCTGGATGGTCGACACATCGCGGCCGGACGTCGGCGTGAATGATGTCCTCATCAAGGTTAAACGCTCGGCGATCTGCGGCACCGACGTCCATATCTACAATTGGGACGACTGGGCGAAAAAGACGATCCCCGTACCTATGACCGTGGGACATGAATTCTCCGGAGAGATCGTTGAGATCGGCGCGGAAGTTCATCTCGAACATTTCAATATGAAGATCGGCGACCGCGTCTCTGCGGAAGGGCATGTGACCTGCGGCTATTGCCGCAATTGCCGCGCGGGCAAACGCCACCTTTGCCGCAATACGGTTGGCGTCGGCGTAAACCGTCCGGGCTCATTTGCGGAATATGTCGCTGTGCCGGCCTTCAATGTCTACAAACTGCCCGAGGCAGTCTCGGACGATATGGGCGCAATCTTCGATCCTTATGGTAATGCGACCCACACCGCCCTCGCCTTCGATCTTGTTGGCGAAGATGTATTGATCACCGGCGCCGGGCCCATCGGTGTCATGGCGGTCGCGATCGCGAAATTCGCCGGCGCGCGCCATGTGGTCATCACCGACGTCAACGATTACCGCCTCGATCTGGGGCGCAAGATGGGCGCGACGCGCGCCGTTAATGTCACCAAAGAGAATTTGCGCGAGGTGATGGAAGACCTGAAAATGACCGAAGGCTTCGACATCGGTCTCGAAATGTCCGGCGTGCCGTCGGCGTTCCAGTCCATGCTCGACACCATGAATCACGGCGGCAAGGTCGCCATGCTCGGCATCATGCCCAATGGCGCGGGCGCCGACTGGGAGAAAGTCATCTTCAAGGGTCTAGACATCAAGGGCATTTATGGCCGGCGCATGTTCGAGACCTGGTACAAGATGGGCGCCATGCTGCAGGCCGGGCTCGATCTGTCGCCGATCATCACCCACCGGTTTCCCATCGAAGACTACCAGACCGGCTTTGACATCATGCGCTCCGGCCAATCGGGTAAAGTCATTCTGGAGTGGTGACTTGAGCGCCGGATAAGCCCAAAACGCTTTACATGAATGCGGTCCTGAAATTCTTCATCGGTTTACTGGCTGTCGCTGCGATTGGCGTGGCGGCCACCACGATGAAAACGGCCCCAGGGTCCTCCCGGTCGGTGAGTGTGGCTCTTCAGGAAAAAGCCGAACAAGCCCTCACCGTCGATGATCGCGTCCGGGCGTCAGTGATCATGGACGGGCAAAAGGCGATCATCACCGGCGCAGCGCCAGACGATGCGGCGCGTCAAGCGCTCATCGATCGCGTCGCCGCCTCCTCTGGCCCCGGCGGTCTTGTCACGGGCGGGGTTACAGCCGTCGATGCAACCCGGCTGATCGTATCAGCCCCGGCCCCACGCGCCGAGCCTTTCATTTTCATTGCAGAACGCGAAGGCGGCGTCCTCTCCCTTTCGGGCAATGTCCCGGATCAGGAGACGCGCGATTCCATCTACCGCCTGGCGCCGGGTTTGTTTCCCGAGACAGAGATTTCCGGCGTTCTCGAAATCGCCGATGGCGCGCCTGTCTCGGCGCAAAACTGGTTCAATGCGGCGGCCTCCTCGCTACGCGCGCTCTCCCATTTGCGAAAGGGTGTGGCGGAAGCCAATGACCAGAATTTTTCCATCACCGGCGAAGCGGAAGACGAAACCCGCGCCGCCGCCGCGCGGACATTGTTGACTGATCTGCCTGAAGGATTGAACGGGACGGCGGACATCGTCATTCGCAAACCGCCGGCAAGTATTGAAGACATCATCTCGCTGGCGGAAGAAGAAACTCTATCCGACGAAACTCTGACGCCCGGCGCCGCGGAGGCGCCGACTGAAACAGCGCCCGGCCAGCCGGAAACAGTCGGAGCCGAAATTGAAGTCGAACAGGCAGCGCCGCCCGAAGATGATTGCGCCACGCGCCTTCAAAGCACGATTACTGCGCGGCGGATCGGGTTTACAAGCGCGCGAGCCGACATCGACAATCCCTCCCGCGATCAATTGCGCAACATCGCCATACTGTTCTCCGAATGCCCGGCCTCCGTGCGCCTGGCGATCACCGGTCATACCGATTCCAGCGGCAACGCCGCGCGCAACCGCCAGCTCTCGGGCTATCGCGCCGATGCGGTGCGCGCCTTTCTGGTTTCTGTGGGCGCCCCGGCAGATCGCATCACTGCGCGCGGCGCCGGCTCCTCTGAACCCATCGCCAGCAACAGGACGCCGGAGGGGCGCGAACGCAACCGCCGGATCGAGATCGAGGTCATTACGCAAGAATAGCCACGGCCCGCCATTTGCGCTCATCGGCAGGAAGAAAATTAGCGACCCGCAACGGTTGGCAAAACCGCGAAAAGAACTCAAACTGAAAACTTAAAAGGAGCCTTCATGTCCCGCATCGACACGCAACTCGCCGAGCTTGGCATTATCCTGCCGGAACCTGTGGCGCCGGTGGCGAACTATGTGCCCTATGTAATTTCCGGCAAGCAGGTGTTTATTTCGGGGCAGGTTTCCATCGGCGCCAACGGCTTGATCACCGGCAAACTCGGCGCAGATTTGTCAGTCGAACAAGGCGTCGAAGCCGCCCATGCCTGCGGCGTCAATCTGATCGCGCAATTGCGCGCAGCGTGCGACGGCGATCTCGACAGGGTAAAACGCGTCGTCAAGCTTGGCGGTTTCGTCAACTGCACGCCAGACTTTGTCGATCAGCCGAAGGTCGTAAACGGGACGTCGGACCTGATGGTTGCTGTGTTCGGGGACGCCGGGCGTCATGCGCGCGCGGCCGTCGGCGCGCCGTCCCTGCCGCTTGGCGCTGCGGTCGAAATCGACGGCGTCTTCGAGATCGCGTGATGGCGGATGGCGCGGACAATATTGTCGGCCGCACCCTCTCCTCAATCAGCGAGATTGATGCGGCCACATGGAACAACCTCGCAAACCCGTCTCCTGACACCTACAATCCGTTCGTATCCCACGAATTTTTAAGCGCCCTCGAAGCCTCGAAATCGGTGGCCCCCGAAACTGGCTGGGCCCCGATGCATCTCATTGCTGAGGAAGCGGGCGCCATCATCGGCGCGGCGGCGCTCTACGCCAAAGGCCACAGCCAGGGTGAATATGTTTTCGACCATCACTGGGCCGACGCTCTCCACCGCGCTGGCGGACGCTATTATCCAAAGCTCCTTTGCGCAGCGCCGTTTACACCAGTGCCGGGCCCACGACTTCTGGCGCCCTCCCACGCCGCGAAAGCGACTGTCGCCGCTTTGTTAAGAGAAGCCGCTACGCAAACCGGCGCTTCTTCAACGCATGTGAATTTCATAACTGACGACGACCGCCCCATTCTGGAGGGCGCCGGGTTCTTACCGCGTATGGGAGAGCAATATCACTGGTTCAATCGCGGCTATGATACATTTGAGGATTTCCTTGGCGAGCTTGCTTCACGCAAACGCAAGCAGGTTCGCCGTGAACGCCGTGACGCTGCGGAAGACGTCAAAATTCATAGGCTTTTGGGCGACGAAATCACGGAGCGTCAGTGGGACGCGTTCTGGATATTCTATCAGGATACTGGCGCGCGCAAATGGGGCCAACCCTACCTCACCCGCAGTTTTTTTCGCCTCATTGCGGAAAGCATGAAGGAACATCTCCTCCTTATCGTCGCTGAAAAGGACGGCCAGTCCATCGCCGGCGCTTTGAATTTTATCGGCGGCGACGCCCTATATGGTCGATATTGGGGGTGTACGGAAGATGTTCCTTTCCTGCATTTCGAACTTTGCTATCATCAGGCGGTGGACTTTGCGATCGAACGCGGGCTTTCTCGTGTTGAGGCGGGCGCGCAAGGCCAGCACAAGATCGCCCGCGGATATGAACCTGTTCCGACATGGTCGGCGCACTGGATCGAAAATGACAGCTTCCGGGACGCCATTGATCGTTATCTTCTCTCGGAGAGAGAGCAGACGGACATGGAAATTGATACGCTGAAAGACTATACACCATTTCGAAAATCTTAGCGGTGCTACACAGGACGGACCCATGTCGCTCGAAACCCAGTACGATTCCGACAATATTTTCGCCAAAATCACGCGCGGGGAGATGCCGAGCGTAAAAATTCTGGAGACGGACAAAATCCTCGCTTTCATGGATGTGTTTCCGCAAAGCAAGGGACATTGTCTTGTCATCCACAAGAACAGCCAGGCGGTCAATTTTCTGGACGTTGAACAGGACGCATTGTCTGACCTCATGGACGCCACGCAGAAAGTTGCGCGCGCCGTGAATGACGGGCTCAAGCCGGACGGCATCCGCATCCTGCAATTTAGCGGCGCCCGCGCCGGACAGACCGTGTTTCATCTGCATTTTCATGTGTTGCCGGTTTATGAAGGCGTTGTTGTCGCCGCACATGCGAGCGGCAAACCCGCCGATGCAGAAAGTCTTGAGCCGATCGCCGCGCAGATTCGCAGCGCGCTCGCCTGATACAAAACGACTCGGCAGGATGTGATTTTATCTTGTCACTTTTTCCTCGCGCAGACGTGTCTTGCGCGATGCCTTGCGCCACGATTATCTTGAATTTTGCAATGTCGGCGCGCCGCCAACTTCCCCATTCGGGGGCCCCACAACCGCGCGGCATGTCAGTCGACATTGCGTCGTTTAGACCGCCAGTAGCGTTTCAACGCTTTGCGTTATTGAAGCAGACCCGCTGAAGCGCGCCGGATCCCCCTTGCCGCTTGGCGCGCTCCAAGAAAGGCCGTCGCGAACCCCTTCCCTCGCGGCGGTCTTTTTTTCATGACGCATCTTAGGGCGTTGCAGTTTCCGGAAATTTGAAATCGCCCATAGGCGGAAATTGCTGGCGGTCAAACGCCCATTCCTTGAAGGGGCCATCAAGATCGACCCAGTGCAGGAACAGGTGAGCGGACCATCGGTTCGGATTTGGAATAGTGCGGCCGTGACGGTAATTACAGCCTTGATAAAGAATCGCGTCGCCGGGATTGAGCGTCACTTGTTTCGAAGGCTCGTCACCAAAATCGTCCGCTTTCTCAAGCTTGCAGGCGTCAGCAAAATCATAACGGCGCTCACCGATTTCAAATGGCCACACAACGTCGTCGCTATAGCCGAGCATCATGGAAAGGGAATGCTCACAGGACTCGCGGTCTGAATGCACCGTGCAGATATCGCCTTTTTGATAGACGCGGAAATAAGCGTAGCTTGGCGCCAGCCTCTTGCCCGTCAGGTCGACCATGCGCGAGGTAAGCCCCCAGTGAAAACCCATCGTCGTGTGATGGCGATAGCTATAATATTCATAGGCCGGTTTGGCGTTGACCCGCGGCGCCGTCAGAAAGACGTCGGGCTTTGAGCTCAACTGGGCGCAAACAATCGCAAGGAAGTGCTGCACCATCGGCGCCGGCGCCACACCGGGCACAACGGCGTAACCATTTGATTCGTAGGATGTTCTGAACGCGTCACTCATAAGGGCTAAATTCGCTCATCAAAAGCGCCGGGTCAATCGTCACAAGCGGGCGCGACCAAACGCCTCTGATCCGCGATGAAGCGGCTGGGCTGCCTGTGCGAAGGCTGCGACACTCTCCTTTCTGGAGCGCAATATCAGGGGACTGGACATGAAGATCGCCCATATGGCCTTGGCTGCGGCTTTGTGCAGCCTGACCGCCTTGGGTCCGGCCTCGGCCGATGCAGGCCTTTCCGGCTATCGCGCGGGGATGGAGCGCGCGGCTGCGGCGTTTCAGGCCAAAGACTGGCCTGCGCTCGACGCAGCGCTGGAGGAAGCGCAGAAGGCCGCGCCCGGGTCTCTTTATGTCTATCGGAACCGCATTCTCTCGCGGATGCTGACCGACCGCCCGGAAGAAGCGTTGGCCCTGGCGGCGGCGGCGGCTCAACGCGGCCTGACGCTCAAATTGTCCGGTCATCCCGCGTTTGACGCACTCACCGCCCTGCCCGGCTTCGCGCCCGTCGCCGCACAAATGGAAGCCAATACCGCGCCTCTCGGCGCGCCTTCGACTATTGTTGAGTTCGCCGAAGACGGTCTGTTACCGGAAGCCATCGCCTATGACCGCAAGAAGTCGCTCTACGTTGGCTCCGTGCGCAGCGGCGCCATCATGAAAGCAAAGAAAAAGGACAGCGCCTTGACGCTGATCTCCCATACATCGGGCGGCGTGTTCGATATCGAATTGCGTGACGGCAAAATCTGGGCGGCGGTCAATAACCAGCTCGCTTATGAGAAAGCCGCTGAAGAAGACGCCTTCGCATCTGTCATGGCGTTTAACGCGAAAACCGGCGCCCCTGTGCGTGAGATCCGGGTTACAGAAAAAGACGCAATGCTTGGCGATCTTGAAGTCGCCAAAGACGGGACCGTCTATGCCAGTGACTCCACGACGCCGCGCATTTTCCGCATGGCGCCCGGCGGGCAAACGCTTGATATTTTTTCCAAAGACCCCCGCTTTGCAAACCCGCAAGGGATCGCCCTCGATGAGAAATCCGGCAAACTTTTTATGGCGGATTACCTTGCCGGCCTATTCGCTATAGACACGGAAACCGGTGAAGCGACACAACTTGAAAACAAAGCCAACGCCCATCTTGGCGGTATTGACGGGCTCTATCTCTATGAGGGCGGTCTGATCGGCATTCAGAATGGATCAACGCCGCAGCGGATCGTCTATATCGGACTTGATGACGACAGGGCGGCGGTGACAAGCTTTGTAACCTTGCATCGCAATCTTCAGGACTGGAACGAGCCAACCCATGGCGCGGTTGTGGGCAAGGAATTCCGCTATATCGCCACCTCCAACTGGCCATCCTATGGAGATGACGGGACCGTAAAGGAAGAGCCCGCGCTCCAGCCCCTTCGCATCATGACGTTGCCGCTTGAATCGAACTAATATCCGCGCGCAGCAAAAAAGGCGCGGTCCCCCGCGATTCAGTTTTGATAGAGATTGCCGAAGGAGAGATGAAGGCTGTTCTCGCGCCGGAGCTGGGCGGCGCGGTTATGTCTTTGTCCTTTGGCGGCAAGAACATTCTTCGCCCGGCGACCTCACCGGCGGCGGTCGCTACAGACCCGCGCGAGGCGGCGTGTTACCCGTGCGTTCCCTGGTTCAGCCGGCTATTCGGCGGTCTTGATTTCGATGGCCGCCATTACGGGCTGGCGCCAACTCTGCCGGCTTGCGACCCTGATCACGCGCTTCACGGCCATGGCTGGGTCAATCCGTGGCGCGTCACCGATCAAAGCGATACTCACATGACTTGCCGCTTTGACCACACACCGGCGCCGAACCTGTTTCCCTTTCCCTTTTTTGCGACGCAGGAAATCTCCGTTTCAGCGGACGCATTTCAAATCGCGCTCAGCGTCACCAATAGCGGAAACGCCCCCATGCCTGCAGGGTTGGGGCTTCATCCGTTTTTTCCGCATACGAAATCATCCGAACTCAACTTCACGGAATATTTTGACCAGGCCAAACCTGCGAAAGGTCTTTCGCCGCCGGAAAAAATCGACCATCGCGGCCCGATGACGGACGATCCCGTGGACTACACGATCAAGCGGTGGGACGGAACGGCGGAGATCATTCATGATGGCCTGAAGATCGCTATGCGCAGCAACGCCCGTATTCTGCACCTCTATTCCCCCGAGGAGGCGGACTTTTATTGCGCCGAACCCATTAGCCACCTGCCCGGCTATTTCGGGCGTGACATCCTGGCGTCGCAGGAAACAATGGATGTTTTCTTGTCGCTCAAAATTGAAAATCAGGCGCGATAAACAAGGCTAATATCAGTTAACCAACTATCCTGTTGAAAATACGATGAAGCCGGGAATTCCCAGCATAACTTAACGTCAGCCGGCGCTTCGTTTTGACGCCCGCGAGAGCGGAGGGAGTTAACACTCTATATATACTTACCTGCAATTTTGAACCTTATAAGGGAGACCGGGTTTCCGGTCTGAGTTGTGTATGCGTGTAAATAGTTTTTGTACTGACCGGTCCGGGTCGACCGCGATCGAATACGCTCTGATCGCTGCGTTAATTGCGGTCGCAATTTATGCATCGCTGGAAATCACCGCCGAGAGCACAAAATCCAAATTTTTGCGCGTGGAATCCTCGTTGCTCGCAGAAGATGGTTCATCAGGCAATGGCGGAGGCGACGGCGGTTATACGGGCGGAAGCTCCGGCGGCGGCGGCGCCTCCGGCGGATCTGGCGGCGGTTCTCCCTCAGCCTCTGGCGGAACAGGCGGAGCCGCAGGCGGCGCACCCGGGTCGGGCGCCCAGGATCCAGCCTCTGGCCAAAACAGCGGCCAGAATAATAACCAGGGCAACGGCCAGTCGAACGGTCAAACCGGTAATTCAGGCTCATCAGGCTCTACTGGCGGAAGCGGCGGCGCCTCTTCAGGCGGCGGCTCATCAGGCGGTTCGTCTGGCGGCGGTTCAGCAGG
>JAUHYK010000012.1 GCA_030426465.1 Alphaproteobacteria bacterium | reverse complement strand
AAGGCTTCCTGATCGCGCAGAGCCTCAACCAGATCGAGCGCGCCTATGGGCCGAATAACGCCATTCTCGACAATTGCCATGTCCGCGTCAGCTTCGCCACGAACGACGAACGCACCGCCAAGCGGGTGAGCGACGCGCTCGGCACCGCGACTGAGCTGCGCGATTCCACCAACTATGCCGGCCATCGCCTCGCGCCCTGGCTCGCTCATGTCATGGTCTCCCGTCAGGAGACGGCGCGCCCCTTGCTGACGCCGGGCGAGGTTATGCAGCTTCCCGCCGACGAGGCCATTGTCATGGTTTCCGGCGTCGCGCCGATCCGCGCGAAGAAACTTCTATATTACAAGGACCGGAATTTCTCGGGACGGCGGCTCGATCCGGTGAAGATCGATGCAGATGATGCGCGGTATACGGATGCGCCGGCGCGGCGCCCGAATGACTGGACCGGCATTACGGCGCAGGCCGACCCGTTGCTCGCCGTCGATAATGAAGACGTCGCGAATACGTCATCGGCAGATGATGAAAGCGGCCTGCAGCAGGCGCCGGAGCTTGGTCCGAAGCCGCAGGAACCCGGCATCACGGCCGATGCGGAGGACGCCGCGCGCGATGAGAGCGACGACAGCGCTGAAGCGAAGCGATTGGAGCGCTTAACGCTCGACACCGCCAGGCGCGCCGGGCTCGACCGCAATAACGGCATGCTGGATGAGGTGTGGTCGTCATGACGTTCAGCAAACGCCGCATCTCAATCTATTTAACGCCCGAGGCTGAACGCCTCCTCAAACGCGCGACCGCGGATGGCGGCGCGACAAGGAGCGGCGTGGTCGATGCGGCGCTGAAGGCGCTGCTCGACGAAAACACCAAACAGTCGGAACTCGCGCAATTTAGTCATCGCGTGCAAAAGCTCGCCCGCGCCGCCGAACGCATCGCCGATGAGACAACGGCGCAGACCGAAACCCTGGCGCTTTTCATTCTCTATTATCTCTGCATCACGCCGCCGCTGCCGGAATCGACAAGGGCTGCGGCGGAAGCGCTTGGCAAGAAGCGTTTCGACCGCTTTATCGGCCAGGTCGGCGACCGGCTCCTCGGCAAGGAGAGTTTCACCGAAGAAATTCTCGCGCGCATCGATCTTGTACGGTCCGGCGAAAAACCGAAGCTGGAGGCCGTGTCATGAGCGCAGCCTCAAGAGATATGGCGACTGCGGCCCGGCGTGCGGCGATGCTCAAAACCGCCTTCGGCCCCGTGATCGGCGCGGCGCTGGAAGATGAAAGCGTTATCGAGATCATGGTCAATCCGGACGGTGCCCTCTGGGTCGAACGCCATGGAACGGGGAGGGTGCGCGAAGATCAAGTGGTCCGGCCTGCCGACGCCGAGCGCATCATCCGTCTTGTCGCCAGTCACGTCGGTTTCGATTGCGATCGCGAGCGCCCGATTGTGTCGGGGGAGCTTCCCGGAACCGGCGAGCGCTTTGAAGGCGTCTTGCCGCCGGTGGCGCCGGGACCGGCCTTTGCAATTCGAAAGCCGGCGGGCCGGATGATCGATCTCGACGCTTACATCGCAGATGGCGTTGTTTCCGGCGCCAATGCACTGGTTTTGAAATCCGCCATCGCCGAACGTCAGAACATTGTCATCGCCGGCGGCACATCGTCCGGAAAAACGACGCTTGCAAACGCCTTGCTCGCCGAAATCGCCGGTTGCGATGAGCGGGTGGTCATCCTCGAAGACACCAGAGAACTCCAATGCGCGGCCCATGACCTCGTCGCCTTGCGCACATGCCCGACTGTCAATCTCGAAAGCCTCGTGCGCTCGACGATGCGCCTGCGGCCCGACCGGATCATTGTCGGCGAGGTGCGCGGCGGCGAGGCGCTCGATCTTCTAAAGGCGTGGAATACTGGCCATCCGGGCGGGATCGCCACGGTTCATGCGAATTCGGCGCGGTCGGCGCTGACACGCATCGAGCAATTAATAGGCGAGCGCACAAGCCAGATCCCCTGCCAGCTGATCGCCGACGCCATCGATCTTGTTGTCTTCATCGCGCGCGAGGATGGCGCGCGCCGCGTCAAGGACATCATCCGCGTCGACGGGCTTACGGAAATGGGCGCCTACGCCATCCGTCCCGCCGCGCCAACCGATCATTTGAAACTCACCGGAGGAGCAACATCATGAACATAACCTCAAATCTTCGCCCCATGGCGGCAAGCCTCGCCATCGCCGCCGCGCTTCTTGTCTTGGTCGGCCCCGCCCACGCCGCGGGCTCGGGCATGCCATGGGAGGCGCCGCTCGCCTCTATCCTTGCCTCCATCGAGGGTCCTGTCGCGCGGATTGTGGCGGTGATCATCATTATCATCACCGGGCTGTCGCTTGCCTTTGGCGATACGTCAGGCGGGTTCCGCCGTCTTATCCAGATCGTATTCGGTCTTTCGATCGCTTTCGCTGCAACAAGCTTCTTTCTCGCCTTCTTCTCCTTTGGCGGCGGCGCGCTGATCTAAGGAACCGACAAGATGCTCGAAGGATATTCCGTTCCCGTTCACCGCAGCTTGACCGAGCCCATCATGATGGCGGGCGCGCCAAGAGGCGTTGCGATCCTCAATGGCACCATCGCCGCCGCTGTAGGTCTGGGGCTGCAGATGTGGATCGCCGGGATCGTCCTCTGGATGATCGGGCAGGCGGCCGCCGTTTACGCCGCCAAGAAAGATCCGAAATTCCTTGAGGTCGGAATCCGGCATCTGAAGCACAAAGGCTATCTCTCATGCTGAACCTCAAGGAATATCAGACGCGGCCGAAACGGCTTGCGGATTATCTTCCCTGGGCGATGACGGCGGCTCCCGGCGTCATCCTCAACAAGGATGGCGGGTTCCAGCGGACCATCTCCTATCGCGGGCCGGACCTCGAAAGCGCCAGCGAAGGCGAGCTTTTATCCTTCACCGCCCGCGTCAACAATGTTCTGAAGCGTTTCGGGTCCGGCTGGGCGCTGTTCTTCGAGGCGTCGCGTATTCCGGCCAATGATTATCCTTCGTCGGACTTTGCCGATCGCGCCGCCTGGCTTGTGGACGAAGAACGCCGCGCGAGTTTCGAGACTGGGTCGGCGCATTTCGAGAGCCGCTATTATCTGACCTTCGCCTGGCTGCCGCCGAGCGACCGGACCCGCCAAGGCGAAGCGTTGTTTCTGACCCGCGACGGTGAAGAGATGCCCGCATCCTGGCGCGATCATCTTGACGTCTTCATCCGCGAGACCGACCGCGCCATTGGGCTTCTATCAGCGCTCATGCCGGAGTGTAGAGCCCTCGACGATTCGGAAACCCTCGAATATTTGCATGGATGCGTTTCAACGAAGCGCCACCCGGTTGCGGCGCCGGAAACGCCCATGTTCCTTGACGGCGTTATCGCCGATCGCGGGCTTACGGGCGGCCTCGCGCCCATGCTGGGCGAGGAACATTTGCGTGTCGTCACGGTCCAGGGCTTTCCGCCGGCGAGCGAGCCGGGATTCCTCGACGCCCTGAACCGGCTCGGGTTTTCCTATCGCTGGACGACTAGATTCATCGCGCTCGACAAAGCCTTGGCTACCAAAGAGATCACCAAATACCGCCGGCAATGGTTCGCGAAGCGCAAATCCATCGCCGCCATCGTCAAGGAGACGCTCTTTAATGAAGAAAGCGTTCTTCTGGACGCCGACGCCGACAACAAAGCGGCGGATGCGGACAGCGCGCTGCAGGAGCTCGGCGCCGACGACATCGCCTTTGGCTATCTTACCGCCAGCGTTGTTGTTTCCGACGTGGATGCGGCGAATGCCGGTGCGAAGGCCAAAGAGATCGAACGAGTTTTGAATGGGCTCGGTTTCGTCACCATCCGCGAAAGCGTCAATGCGGTTGACGCCTGGCTCGGCAGTCTCCCCGGTCATCTCTACGCCAATATCAGACAGCCGCTGGTGCACACGCTAAACCTTGCGCATCTGGCGCCTTTGTCAGCCGTCTGGGCGGGCAACTGCTGGAATGCGCATTTTAACGCGCTGCCGCTGCTTCAGGCGACGACCCATGAGACAACGCCCTTCCGGCTGTCGACCCATCTCGGCGATGTGGGGCACACGCTGATTGTCGGCCCGACCGGGGCGGGGAAGTCCGTGCTGCTGGCGCTGATGGCGTTGCAGTTCCGGCGGTATGAAGGCGCGCAAATTTTCGCTTTCGATAAAGGCAAGTCCATGCGGGCGGGTGTTCTGGCGCTCGGCGGCGCCTTTCATGATCTCGGCAGCGATGAGGTGCTGGCCTTTCAGCCGCTTCGAGACATCGACAGCGATGCGGGACGCGCGCGGGCGCAGAGCTGGCTGCTTGGCGTTCTTATGCAGGAAGGTGTCGCGCTCGATCCCGCGATCAAGGACGCGGTGTGGTCGGCGCTCGGCAATCTCGCCGAAGCGCCTGAGCGGGAGCGCACGCTTACAGGTCTCTCGCTTCTCTTACAGCGGTCGGATCTTCGCGATGCGTTAAAACCTTTCACGATCGACGGCGCCCATGGCGGCTTGTTCGACGCTGACGAAGACACGCTGCAGCTGACCGACGTCCTCGGCTTCGAAATGGAAAGCCTCATGCGCCGGGAAGCGGCGGTAGCCCCGGCGCTTTCCTATCTATTCGACCGGCTCGATGACCGCTTTGACGGCCGCCCCACCATGCTTCTTCTCGATGAAGCCTGGGTGTTCCTCGATCACCCGCTATTCGCCGAACGCTTGCGCGACTGGTTGAAGACCTTGCGCAAGAAGAATGTCTCCGTCGTTTTCGCCACGCAAAGTCTGAGCGACATCCAGTCCTCAGCGATCGCGCCGGCCATTATCGAAAGCTGTCCGTCGCGCATATTCCTCCCCAATGCGCGCGCCAGGGAGGCGGGAATTCGAGGCGCCTATGAATCATTCGGGCTCAATGAGCGCCAGATCGACATCATCGCGACCGCAACGCCAAAGCGGCACTATTATTATCAGTCCGCCATTGGCAACCGGCTTTTCGAGCTTGGCCTCGGTCCCGTCGCGCTCGCGCTTTGCGGCGCGTCGAGCCCGGACGATCAGAAACTGATCACTTCCATCGAAAGCGAAAGTCCGAATGACTTCGCCGCGGCCTTCCTGCGTGCCAAGGGTCTCGCCTGGGCCGCCGATCTCATCACCGACCCTCACAGCAAGAAAAGGAGCGTCTTATGCGCCGCAGAATGAAATCCGCCCTCATGGCGGGGATCGCCTCCATGGGTCTGGCCCTCGCGCCGGTCCAGCAAGCAAATGCCTTTATCGGCTTCGGCGGGATCGTCTACGACCCGTCGAACTATGCGCAAAACCTTCTAACCGCCGCGCGCACGCTGCAGATGATCAACAATCAGGTGAAGCAGCTCACCAATGAAGCACAGATGATCGCCAATCAGGCGAAGAATCTGACGCAACTGCCCTACACGGCGCGTGCAGCGTTGCAATCGCGTCTTTCCGAGATCGATACGCTGATCCAGACCGCGAACTCGATTGCCTATGATGTGGCGACGGTCGATGCGGCCTTCGCATCTCTCTTTCCCGAAGACTATGCGAGTTTTTCGAACGCCGCGATGGGGGCACAAGCGCGCACCCATTGGGAGGAAGCCTCCCGTTCGCTCCATGACGCCATGCGCCTGCAATCGAAAATCGCCGAGACGATCCAGCTCGACATGACGACGCTTGATGAAATCGTTAACGCGAGCGAGACGGCCGTGGGCGACCTTCAGGTGAGCCAGGCCGGCAATCAACTCATGGCCCTCCAGACCAAGCAATCCATGCAGACGGCGGAATTGCTTGCCGTTCAGTATCGCGCCGAGGCCTTGGAACGCGCGCGCCAGCTACAGTCGGAAGAACGCGCGCGCATTCATCGCCAGCGATTCCTTGGCGACGGCGCCGCCTACACGGCCTCATAAGGAAAGGCTCTCCCCCGATGGACGACATCAACGTCATTGATGATTTTACGTCGACATTCTCGACTTACATCGACAGCGGTTTTGGACTGCTGGCGGGCGATGTCGGGTTCCTGACAGCGATCCTCATTGGCATTGATGTCGTCCTCGCCGGGCTTTTCTGGGCCATGAATGGCGAGCAGAATGTGCTCGGCCAGTTCGTCAAGAAGGTGCTCTATGTCGGCGCTTTCGCCTTCATCATTAACAATTTCGCATTGCTCGCGAATATTATCTTTTCGAGCTTTGCAGGCCTCGGCCTTGTCGCCACGGGAACGACGCTCACCGCCGCTGATTTGATGAAGCCGGGCTTCGTCGCGGCAACCGGCTATGACGCGGCCTATCCCTTGCTCGAAGAAGCAAACTCGCTGCTGGGGTTTCCGAGCTTCTTTTCGAACTTCGTGACCATCGCGATTATCCTTCTAGCCTGGATCATCGTGCTCTTTGCTTTCTTCATTCTGGCGATCCAGCTTTTTGTTACTATCATCGAATTCAAGCTGACGACGCTTGCAGGCTTCGTGCTCGTGCCTTTCGCGCTGTGGAACAAGACGTCGTTTCTCGCGGAGCGGGTTCTCGGCAATGTGGTGGCGTCGGGCATCAAGTTGATGGTTCTCGCGATCATCATCGGCATCGGCGCCACGATCTTCGGCACGGTGACGTCGACCTTCACCGCGGGTTCCGTGACCCTGGAGCAGGCCGCCTCAACCATTCTCGGTTCCTTGTCGCTTCTGGCGCTTGGCGTCTTCGGTCCCGGCATTGCGACGGGTCTTGTCTCCGGCGCGCCGCAATTGGGCGCGGGGGCTGCGGTCGCGACGGCTGCCGGCGCAGGCGCTGCTGTTATGGGCGCTGGAGCGTTAGCGGGAGCAGGGGCGAGAGCTGTCGCGACGACTGGAAGGTCAGCCGTGCGCGCCGGCGCCTCCATGGCGGGCGGCGCTAATGCCGCCTGGACCTTGGGCAAGGCTGCATCAGTTCAAGCGGGATGGCGCGGCGCCGCCGCCGGCGCAGGCGGCGTTGCGCAAGGCGCAGTTTCCTCCGCCTGGCAATCGGCGAAGTCTTCTGCGTCGCGCGCTCTCGGCAATCCGGGCGAGGCGTTCGAGGCAGGTTCGCGCGCCGCGTTCACGGCAACCGGCGGCAAAGTCGCCGGTTCCTCTGCGGTGAAGGCGATGGCCCCGGCGAACGCCGCGCCTGATTGGGCGCAAAAGCTTCGCCGCGAGCAGGGTCTCCGCGATGCAGGGCTTACCACCACCCATGTGATTTCTTCAGGCGATCGCGGCGGCAGCGCCGACGCGCCCCGGCTTAGACAGGATGACGAATGATGTTCCGACGCAGCTCAACCCATTATGGCGAAACGCCAAGCCCTGAGACGCCCTATATGCGCGCCCAACAAATGTGGGACGAGCGCATGGGCTCGGCCCGCGTTCAGGCCGCGAACTGGCGTTACGCCGCCTTCGGATCGATGCTGATCGCCTGTGTCTCCTGCGGCGGGCTCATCTGGCAATCCTCGCGGTCAATCGTGACGCCATACATTGTCGAGATCGACGGCGAGGGCGCGGTCCGAAACATCGGTCCTGCAAGCGAAAGCTACAAACCGTCGGACGCTGTCATCGCCCATAGTCTTGCGAATTTCATTCGCGATGTGCGCTCTGTCTCCATCGATCCCGTGATCGTGCGCGAGAACTGGCTCAAGGCCTATGACTACGCCACGGACCGCGGCGCCATGGCCTTGAATGATTACGCCCGCGACAACGATCCCTTCGCCGATGTGGGCCGGCGCAGCATCAATGTGGATGTAACGAGCGTCGTGCGCGCGTCGGATGACAGTTTCGAACTCCGCTGGACGGAAAAAACCTATAATGGCGGCCAGTTCGAGAAACTCGAACGCTTCACCGCGCATCTGACCGTCGTCCTGTCGCCGCCCCGCACCGCGGAAGCGCTCCATAAGAACCCCCTTGGTCTTTATGTCCACGGCATCAACTGGTCGAAAGACCTTTCCTGAGGAAACCCGCCATGAAATCCTATCTGCTTCTTACCGTTCCGCTCGCGCTCATGGGCTGCGAAACCGCTTATCCGGATATTTCGCTCGATGAGGCGGCGCCCATGCGCCCGGCGAAAGTGGTGCGCTTCGATGACGGCGCGCCCGTGCGCGAGATTATCGAGACGTCAACGCCTTATCCCTTGCCGGGTCAGTTAAAACCCATCGAAGAGGGCGAGGCATTGGCGCCATCGCTGAAACCTTTCGAGCGCATCGATACGGCAAATGAGCGCGCCAAGATTGAGCCTGACCTCGACCGGTTCGTCAACGCGGTCCAAATCTATCCCTTCATGCAAGGGGCGCTCTACCGGCTCTATGCAGCGCCGGAGCAGGTGACCGACATTGCGCTCGAACCCGGCGAGCGTCTTAATTCGGTTTCCGCTGGAGATACGGTGCGCTGGGTCGTTGGCGATACGACCAGCGGCGGGTCAAACGGTGAGCAGGTGCATATTCTTGTGAAGCCCATCGCGCCGGGGCTTTCCACCAATCTCGTCATCGCCACCGACAAGCGCGCCTATCACCTCGAAATGCGCTCCTTCCGCGAGACCTATATGGCGGCGATCTCCTGGACTTATCCGCAGGACCAGCTCGTCAAACGCCGGAACGAAGCCGAGCGCGTCAACGAGGCGGCCGAGACCGTCATCGCCGCGTCCGTCGATCCCGATGATCTGAAGTTTCGCTATGAGATCGAAGGCGACCGTCCCCACTGGCGGCCGGTGCGCGCCTTCGACAATGGCCGCCAAGTCTTCATCCAGTTTCCCGAAAACATCGCGCAAGGAGAAGCGCCGCCCTTGTTTGTGCTATCGGGCAAGGGCGAGCCCGAACTCGTCAATTATCGCATGCGAGGAAACTATTATGTGGTGGATCGCCTGTTTGCCGCCGCCGAGCTGCGCCTTGGCCAGAAGCAACAGGACATCGTCCGCATCATCCGCAGCGATCTGAAACGGCGGCCGAAGACATGAGCGCGCTTCCAAAGGAAGAACCGGAAGCGCTTGAATTGCGCGCCAAACCGCGTCCCGTCACACGGCTCAACCGGAATGCATTGATGGTCGCCGCGGGCGGTGCGGCGATCCTCATCTTCGGCGCTATGAGCATTGCGTTGAAGCCGCCGCGCGCAGTCGGGGAGGCGGGCGCCAGGGAACTTTATAATGTGGACACGAAGCCGACCGCGGAAGGCCTCGACGCGCTCCCCAAATCCTATGCCGATGTTAAACCGCAACTGGGCGCGCCCTTGCCTGGCGATCTTGGCGCAGCGCTCTTGCAAGCCGAACAGGCGGTCGCAGCATCCGGGGAGGACGGCTATCTCGCCAGGCCCAACTATGCGGCGCTTTCGGCGACGCCCTTCAGAAACTCGCCCGAAGCCGACGCCGCCCGCGAGGCCGCCTTGCGCGAGGCGCAGATTGCAGCGGAAGCCAGAGAGGCCGGCGTTTTCTTTCAATTGATGTCGAGAGACATCAATGCGTCACGCGGCAATCCGTCTCCATCGACAGCGCAGCCGGTTGAAGCGATAGCAGGATCGCCTTTTGATTTTGGTCTCGGTCCGCAGCCGGTACCCTTCGGCGCTGAGCGCGACCAGGACCCCGGCCGCCAGATCAGGAAACTCGACTTTCTGGAAGGGGGCGCCCAATCCTCAACTGACAATCCTTACGCCATTGAAGATCCCATTACGCCTTTTGAAGTGATGGCGGGCACCGTAATCCCGGCGAGCCTCATCACCGGCGTAAACTCGGATTTGCCTGGAACCGTCATCGCGCAGGTGACGCAGAACGTCTATGACACGGTCACGGGGCAATATCTCTTGATCCCTCAAGGCGCGCGGTTGATCGGCCGCTATGACAGCGTCATCGCTTTCGGTCAGTCGCGGGCGCTCCTCGTTTGGACGCGCATCATCTATCCCGACGGCGCCTCGATCCAGATCGACAATATGCCCGCAAGCGATGTCGCCGGTTACGCGGGGCTAGCCGACAAAGTCGATTTTCATACCTTCCGTCTGCTGAAAGGCATTGTCCTCTCGACGCTGCTTGGCGTCGGCACGGAACTTTCTTTCGATCAGTCCGAAAGCGACATTGTCGAAGCCTTGCGCGAGTCCGCCCAAAATTCTGCAAATCAGGCCGGCCAGAAAATCGTTCAGCGTAATCTCGACATTCAGCCGACGATCAAGATCAGGCCCGGTTGGCCGCTGCGAGTCATCGTCCACAAGGATCTCGTGTTGAGACCCTATAGCGAGAGGAGGGCGGCGCGATGAGTTTAAAGATCGGCGCCATTCCGGACCGCACGCCCGTCAAGGTGACGGCAACCCTGCCGCCGGACGTCCATGAAGCGTTGCAGGACTATGCGGCGATCCACGCCCGGGAATTCGGGCAGGAGGCGCCCGTTGGCGATCTCGCGGCCCTTATGATCGAACATTTTTTGAATTCGGACGCCGCTTTCAAGCGCGCCCGCAAATCTCTTCATCAGTCCAGCAGTAGCAAGGAGTAGATCATGACTGTTATCGGCACATTCAAGAAAACGGACGACGGCTATGCCGGAACCATCCAGACCATGACCATCAATGTCAAAGCCTCCTTCGTATCCAACAACAAGAACGGCAATGACAAAGCGCCCGACTTCAAAATCATCGCCGGTGAGCGCGAGTTAGGCGCCGCCTGGAAGGCTAAGAGAAAAGGCGAGGACGGTAAGGAGTTCCTGCGTGTGGAGCTGGATGATCCTAGTTTCGCGGCGCCGTTGCGAGCGGCTCTGTTTGAAAATGGCGGTGATGCGAGCGCGCTCGTTTGGAATCGTGAACGACGTTAAAAAGCAATTCTGAGGAAGTGCGATATGTCCCTACATTCACACGCTCAAAAGATGCAAAATGAGAACGCGGAGCGGCTAACGAATTCTGAAGCGGCAGAATATCTAGGTCTAAAAATCGCAACGCTAAATAAGTGGCGCGTCTACGGTGACGGCCCCCCGTTTCTCAAAGTTGGTCGACTGATTCAGTATAGGAAATCCGATCTTGACGCCTACCTCAATGAACGATTGATGCGGTCGACGAGCGAGCTACTTGCGCGATAGACGAGGAATTGGTGTGGGCCTGAGGATGACTATCTGGCGTAAGTCCCAATCGTTGCGATATTTCCTCACTTACGCGATCGGCCGCATCGGCTAATACATGGTCCACCTGATGGGCGTAGCGGCTAGTCACGCTGGATAGCCGGTGTCCGAGGAGGCCAGCGATAATCAGCTCGCTATAACCAAGTTCGAAGGCAACGGTCGCATAACTATGCCGGAATACGTGAGGCGTGACCCCATTCACACCCGACTCTTTCATAACCCATGCAAGAAACTTTCTGACTTCAGTGAGTGGCCCATCGTTGACGGGAGAGGGGAAGACCCAGCTGTTTGCCGATGAATAATCCAGCGAATGCAGGTGCTCCAAAGCTCTTCGGCCGCATGGGCGCGATTGCGGGCCGGTCTTTGTGTCAAGCAGATTCAGAGAACGCCCGGCGTCGTCTACTTCGGACCAGGTCAAGTTCAGTATCTCGCCCCTTCGGCAACCTGTGAGCATCATCGCAATTATCGCGTCGCGTAGAACAGGGCTGACGCCTAGCTCTTTCGCCTTTGCTAATGCTACACCGATCTCCCCATATTCTTTCGCATTAAAAAACCTCGTTCTCTTGCCGTCGGCGGGCTTGTCGATATTCAAACAGGGATTTTCCTCGACATGACCGTATCGAATTGCGAACTTAAATATGGATGACAATAAATTGACCGATTTGGCAGCAACGTGATCGCCGCCTTTGACAATTGATCTGCGGCGTGGCCCTAATTTGACGTCGGCTGCAGTTTTTCCGTCCCGTACGTCGAACATAAATCGTTCAACGTCCCGCCGCTTGAGTTCAGTTACACGCCGCTTGCCGAGAAGAGGCTTGATATGGGCTTCGATGCGCCCTTTATCCACTGCCAGAGTAGATGGTTTCTTTGGGCGGTTTCGATGGAGGATTCGGCCAGCTTCGGCCTCGGCAAAATACCGATCGCATAATTCTGCTACGGTGAGTTCGTTGCGCTCTTTCTTGGCGGATTCGACGGGATCATCCCCCGCCGCGATTTTCCCCATCTCTATCCTTGCAAGCTTTTTCGCGTGTTCGACGGTTATCGATCCGTATCTTCCAATCGTTTTTTTGCGCTGGTCTCCACGACTGTTGCGATATTTCAGTTGGAATGACTTGGAGCCGCTTGGTTTCACACGCACGCCAAACCCAATGAGCTCACTATCCCAAACCGAGTAGTCCTTCCCTTCAATAGGTTCGAGTCCGTCAATGACGCGCTTCGTCAATCTGGCGGTGTTCTTGTCGGTCATTGGACCTCATTCCTTCTTGGCCGGAGGACTCCGGGGTACCAGGAGGGTACCAACAGAACCGAAGTCCGGGACATCTCGGTCAAATTGAGTATGACTCCGAATGCAGGAATAAGTCTATGTTTTTACTTTCAAAAAGAAGCTAGAGCAAGCTTCGGCAAACTGTGGAAAACTCCGTCAAAATCCCAGGACGTTTTCCTGTCACGCCGGAGGTCGCGAGTTCAAGTCTCGTCACTCGCGCCATTTTCTTCAAGAAAATGAAAACTTTATACAATTCAGGCTTTTGGCAGATTCATCGTTGTCCCGTCGGGGTGCCAATGGGGTGCCACCGAGCATCAACTTTGATCCAACTAAATCACTGTGGATAAATAATCGAAAGGCTAACTTTCCCGCGTGTAAGCGCTCTTTCGAAACGCAAACCTGGACGCGGCCTTGGCCTGATCCATCGATGTGCTCCGAGCCATTTGCTAGACTCGGCGGGTTGTTGAAGCGCTTGGGAAAGGTGGTCCAGGGTCAGATGTCAGTTTAGAAATCGACCGTCACGCCGATCTTGCCTTCTTCGGCTTTGCGGGCGAGCAAGGTTGCTCCCGCAAGGTCCTGAACGATATGTCCGAGTGACTTGTATAAAGTGACATCCTGACTGGAACGACGCCCCGGATGCTTCCCCGCAAAAACGTCGCCAATTTCTGCAAGGATGTGCGCATCATCGATCAGTCCCTCATCGCGGGCCCGGATGAATTCGGTTCCTTGCGCAAGCACTGACGGACGATGGTCGGCGAAATAGAGAGATTTCACCACAAGATCGCTGTCGACTTCCGCAGGGCCGTTAAAGCTCGAGCCGACAACATTGATATGCGCTCCGTCGGGCGTGTCGGCGCCGAAAAGGATCGGGTCCTTGGCGCCTGTTACGGTGCAGATAATATCTGCGTCTTTCACGGCTTCGCGGGCGATGTCTTTGGTCTCGCATGAGACGCCCAGCTCTTTCTCTATGGCCGCCGCCGCCGCCTTGCGGCGTTTTTCGTCCCGGCCCCAAAGGGTGATCCTGGACAGGCTTCTGATTTCTGAAATCGCCCGGGCGTGTGAAAACGCCTGATGACCATAGCCGAGAATGGCGAGGCGAGAGGCGTCCTTGCGCGCAAGCGCGTCAGTGGCGGCGGCGCTGGCGGCGCCGGTGCGTATGGCGGTGATTTCGCCGGCATGGGCGAGAATTTTTAAAGCGCCTGTTTCGGCGTCGAATATCATGACCGCGCCTTGATGCGACGGCCTGCCTTCAGCGAAATTCTGCGGAAAGACGCTGATGATCTTGGCGCCAAACTCTCCCGCCGAATTCATGGCGCCCGGCATGAGCCCGAGCATGCGGCCGCCGCTCATGGTCATGATCTCACGGGGGAGCTGCTGCGTCTGGCCGCGGGAAAGCGCGATCATAGCCTCCCGGACGGCGTCGATGCACTCTTCCGGCGTCAAATGGCGGCGCACCTCCGCTTCGTTGAAAATCAGAACAGTCATGTTTCACTCGCTTTTGGTCTGATGTGATCAGGCTTGCGCGCGGGCCGTCAGGAGCAAAACAGACTGGCTGCACGCGTTATTCCGGACTCTTCGAAGAAGCGGCTGTGCGGGCGGCCTGCTCGTAGACGCCCGAAAGCGCTCGCAACAATTGCGTCAGCGATTCAAGATCGTAGTCGCCATAGCTCAAATGGTTCAGCGCCGGTTCGAGGAAGCGCTTGCGATCGTCGAGAAATTCCCGGTAGTGCCGTTTCGCCTTTTCTGCGGCCTTGTAAAAAACTTCCTTCCCGATCTTGGTGCTGGAGATCGCTTCGATACGGACAAGTTTTTTGAGCGAATAGGAGACGAGGTGCATGTCGTCGATCGACAGGGCGAAGGCGAGGTCGTTCGCGCGTAGCTGCCGGTCGCGATAAACAAGCAGGTGCATCAGGTAAACATCGAGATCGGAGAGCCCGTTAAGCTCACCCTCCTTGCTGCGCTGGTTCATCCATCGTTTTACGGAATTCCACAGAATTGTGAGGGAAAGCTCCAATTCTGACAGGGATTCGAAGTCATCTGACTTGGGTGCGGGGGTTTTTTTTGCGCTCATTTTCCGTCTCTATTGGCAATAAAATGCTGATTTTATGGTCAGTATCATGTTTTCAGGACATCCGGCCAGCAGCATTCCTATTGAGTCATATAAAGACGATATGACGATAAGTTATTGACAAAATATATTATATATCCACAATGTTTCAAGAGGCCCATTTATGGTGACGGGGTCGCAGGGAATGGAAGGAACGCGGCCGATGACTGGCAAAGCTGGCTTTCAAAGCGATGACTGGGTCGCGCTCGGCGCGTCCGGGCGGAACGGCTATAAAGTTTCCGAAAATGTTGTGGACATGCGGCGCGCAGCGCGAACGCAAAAGACGGCTGAGCTGGAAGCGCAGTCCCAGAATATCGTCTTCGATACGAGCCGCGCGGCGCTCATCATCATCGACATGCAGAATGATTTCTGCGCGCCTGACGGCTGGATCGGGTCCATGGGCATCGACGTGTCCGCGCCGCAGGCGCTGAAAGAGCCGATCAACAAGACCGCCGCGGCCCTCAGGGCTCAAGGGGCCCCGGTCATTTGGGTAAACTGGGGCGTGCGCCCGGACCGTATGAACCTTTCGCCTGGAACGTTGCATCCATTCAATCCCAACGGAAAAGCGCCGGGACTCGCCGGCGACATCAGGACAGCCCATGGCGCCTACCACGTTTTGGAAGAAGGCGGCTGGGGCGCCGCCATCATCGACGGTCTTCACCAGGAAGCCGGCGACATTCACGTCAGCAAGCACCGGATCAGCGGTTTTTGGGATACGCCGCTTGATGCGATCTTGAAAAATCTCGATGTGACAACGCTTTTCTTTGCGGGTGTGAACGCTGATCATTGCGTTCTCGGCACGCTGATGGACGCCAATTTCCACGGATATGACACGATCATGCTGGAAGATTGCGTCGCGACGACATCTCCGGATTTCTGCATGCAGGCGACGCTTCACAATGTTCGGTTCTGCTTCGGATTTACGACAACATCCGAACAATTGGTCAGCGCGCTCAACACAGCCGAGTAAGCGCCTGTAAGGTCTGTAGGCGGAACGTTATCGCCTTGTCCGGCGGCTGTGTTTACGGTTTCACCAGTAATGGCAGGTGCGGCGAGGGAGAGTGCAGGTTAAAAACCTCCAGCCAGGTAAGGACCCCGTCCCTGGTTTCCACCTGTCCGTTGCATGTCATGGATTTTCCTGAGGGATCGACTTTGCACCTTTCCGAAAAGGGCCCCATCTCCGGTATTTCGCCATAGGTTTCCATCTCGTCGGGGCCGTGTGCGCGCAGGCTGGCGACAAAACCGCTTCCCGTGACAGTCGAAGGCCCGCCGCCATACTGGCCCGTCCATGAGGTGATCTTGTGGATGTCGTCCTCGCCCGTTTCGATGGAAACCCAGGTGAGTTCCTTGCCGTCATCCTTGATCACCCACAGGGTGTGGGAGCAGGGAGCAAGCTTTTGGGAGCGCTCCTGATCGAGCACCCAGACCCCTACAGGGACGATCCCGCCCCTTTTATCGCTGGCGGGCATGTCGGAGGCTTTCGCTGTCATGGGGCGTCCTTTGCGGTGACTGATGCATGTAAAATGCTGTTAAAACGTTGACATATTGATGTTTTGGTGTCAAATGAAAATGCGGTTGGCGGGCTGTGCAGAGGGGGCTGGCTGGATAGTGTTGAAAGCTTTTCCGGCGTTTTCCGCTTAGAGTGAAACAGAGATTATGCGCCTGCTGAACTTTTCCGTCGGTCGCGTCCAGACCGTCCAGATTGGAACGGAGATTGTTAAGACCGCCCATCTGAAGGCGCCTGTCAAGGAGCCCTGGGTGATCACGCAAACCGGCGCCGAAAACGATCAGCGTGCGGTCCATCCCGACAAGCTCTACGCTTTTGCGCGATCTGCTTATGATTATTGGGGCGAGTATTTAGGCGTCGATCCCGAAAAGTGGCCGGACGGTTTTTTTGGTGAGAATTTAACCCTCGACGATCTTGACGAGACGCAAGTGCGTGTCGGCGATGTTTTTACGCTCGGCGGTGAGGTGAAGCTCGTTGTCAGCGGCGCGCGAACCCCATGCGTAAAGCTGGCCTGGCGTCTCAACCAGCCGCGAAGCTTTCAGAAGGTCTTCGCTCAGTCGCGGCGCAGCGGCGTTTATCTGGACGTTCTGACGCCTGGCGTTGTGCGCCCGGGCGACACCTTAAGCCGCATCTCCCATGATCCTGACATGCCAAGCGTCGCCGATGTCTGCGATTTTATCGGTGGTCACAAGGCGCCGCCTTTAGCGCCGCTTCTGAAACTTCTCAATTTTGAAAAGCTGAGTCCGGCGAACAGGCTGCTCCTGGGGGCAAAAAAGGAAATCGCCGAAAGGGCGCTCGACGCCGCCGAGAACCGGTGGCGCGGCTGGCGGCCTTTTGTCGTCTCATCGATTGCTGAGGAGGCGGAGAATATAAAGTCATTCACGCTCAAGCCCGAGGATGGCGGCGCCTTGTGCCAGATGCGGGCGGGGCAGCATGTGAATGTGCGTTTGACCCGTGACACAGGCGAGAAAATCGTTCGCACATGGAGCTTATCGGCCTTCGCTTATGAGCCCGATCAATACAGAATCACGGTTCTGCGTCAGGAAGGGGAAGGCTCGCGGCGGTTGCATGAACTGAAGGCCGGCGACGTGGTGGAGCTGCGTGCGCCATCGGGCGCGTTTACACTCGATATGGGAAGCTTTCATCCCGTCGTTCTGATCGCGGCCGGCATTGGCGTTACGCCGCTAATGGCGATGTTGGAAGCGCACCTTCAGAAAAAAGAACCGGGTTATGTGCGGCTGATCTACGGCGCCAAAACGCCTCAAGATATGGCGTTTCGCGATGTCATCGACGATTTGGAGCGAAAACATGCTTCATTTCAGACGACTTATGTCTTCAGCCGTTCAAAGGAAGATGACTGCGGGCAAGGGCGCGTGACCCCTGATCTAGTCAAACAATCGCTCGGTGACCTGCATGTGACGCTGGGCGGAAAAAGAATCGATCTTCCCTGGTTCGAGGCAGACTTTTATATTTGCGGCCCCGACAGTTTTTGTCATGACATGAAAGAAGCGCTTGTCCAGGGCGGGGGCAATCCCAGCCACATTCACACGGAAGAATTCTCCGCGCCTGTCACCGGTGAAACGGAAATAGAGAGCGCCCGCGTGTTTTTCCGCAAGTCGGAAAAAGAAGCCTGCTGGCGCGCATCCGATAATCTGTCGCTGCTGGAGCTCGCCGAAGCGGCTGGCGTTGAGCTCGCCAGCGATTGCCGGGCGGGCGCGTGCCTTACTTGCAAGGCGGGCGTGCTGGAAGGGCGGACTACAGCCGATCTTGGCGATGGAACCGCCCTGTTATGCATCAGTCGGCCGAAAACCGGGGCGCTGACCCTCGACGTCTAACTGCCTCCCTCAATGATGAAAATAACGCTTCCCGGGCTGTTTGCGGGAGGTTTCGCCCCTAATTGGGCGTTACGTTTTTTCAACAATTTCAACAAGAAAGCGAATTGCCAATCAAACGATGAGAAATTATTGACAAATTATCATCATTATGGGATCGTATTGTGAGGGGCTTCTGCGTGGAGGCCGCACAGAATTTCAGCTTGTGACGAGGGCCGGTTAAATGGGTGATGAAGCGTTGTCCCGCCAGTTTTGGGAACTGTACGAACAGTGGGGCGCCGCGATCGCCAACAAAGACCATGATTGGCTGGAAGGGTTCTTTGCCGATGACTTTCTCGGCACGGCGCAGCCCTGGCCCACGCTGAATGTCGACAAGCAAAAGATGATCGATCTCGATAAGGATATCGAGAAAATGGACACCAATTGGGTCCATGTCGTTGCGCACAAACTCGGCGACACAGTCGTGACGCTCGGGCTTGTCAAGTACAACAACGAAGAATTCAAACCCGGCTCGACAGTTGCGGAAGGCATGCCGACCGGCGATGAAATCAGTAGTCTGACTAAAGGAAAAGTCGTCGCCTATATAAATGGCTGGCGTCATAATGGCGAGCGCTGGCAGGTGTTCGACCATCACATGGTCGGAATTGTTGATAACTGGGAAACTTGAGGGGCGACGCGTGCTGCGGAGTTGCAGTTTGCGTTTACATTAGCAGGCGGAGAGGCGACATGAAAAACGGCCAGAAAAAAATTTGGGGTGCGGCATTCCTGCTGGGAGCTTCGCCATATGCGATCGGGGCTGCGTCGGCGCAGACAGAAGCTCCGAGAGATGAGATCTATGTAACGGCGCAGAAACGCGAACAGCGCCTGCAAGACGTGCCAATCCAGGTGGACGCTGTCGGCGCAAAAACGCTGGAAAATAGCTTCATTCGGCAATCGTCGGAATTACAGCGTGTCGTGCCCAACTTTACGGTCCAGCGGACGGACACTTATTCCAACTCCGTTATCGTACTTCGCGGCATTGCGCAGGCGAGCCGTGCGGATGTGCCCGTTGCGGTTGTCGTCGATGGCGTGCCGCAGGACGATTCCAGGCAGTTGAACCAGCGCCTGTTCGATATTGAACAGATCGAAGTTCTCCGCGGGCCGCAGGGGTCGATCTACGGACGAAACGCAGAGGCCGGCGCCATTATCGTTACGACGAAAGCGGCCACTGATGAGTTCAGCGCTTTTGCCGATATCTCATACGGGAATGGCGACAGTTTCGATGCAACCGCCAGTGTTTCCGGTCCGCTTGCGCCCGGCAAGGTAAGGTTTCGTCTCGCCGGAAACTTTTTCTCGACCGATGGCGTCATTGAAAACAGCTTTACCGGCGTTGGCGCCGACAAGGTCAATCATGACCTGACGCTAAGGGGCAATCTTGATTTTCTAATCTCCGATCAGACCACTTTGCGCCTGATTGGCAGCTACTCTGACTTTGACGCAGCCGGCGTCATTTTCGCACCTGTGTTTTCGGGCGACGCCAATGACTTCGTCGCGCCGCAATCGAATTTTCCCAATCGCGGCAGCGGCGATTCAAAAAATGTGACTGTTCAGCTCGAACATGAATTCCCGTTCGCGACGTTCAGGTCGATTTCAGGCTATACCCGTCTCGATCAGCGCCAGATCACCGATCTCGATTTCACCTCGGCGATGGGCATCGGCAACAATCAGCCTTTTTCCAAGGAAATTGCGTCGCAGGAGTTTCGGTTCATAAGCCCGGGCGACGGTCCTTTCCGCTGGCTTGTGGCTGCAGACATTCTCCATTCGAAATTCAATCTTGCGACCCAGGTTTTCACCGATGCGGGCGATCCTGAAAACGACCCCTTCACGATGATCTTCTCGCGGCGTCCGGAAAAAAGCCGCCGCACGAATTTCGGCGTGTCCGGTCAGATTGACTACGACATCACTGAAGACCTTACCTTCACATTAGGCGCGCGCTACGATCAGGATGAACGTAAGGGGCTGGACTTTGCGACGGGGACCTATCTTGAAGAAACATTCGACAAATTCCAGCCTCGCGCCAGTCTTATGTATCGCTTCGATGACGACCGCCAGATTTATGCGACATATTCGGTAGGCTTCCGTTCGGGCGCTTTCAACGGTACGGATTTCCCGATTGCCCAGTCCGAATCGCTCACAAATTACGAACTGGGGTTCAAGACGCAGTGGTGGGATCGTCGCGTCACGCTGAACGGCGCTGTCTTTTATAATGACGTAAAAGACTACCAGTTCTCATATATCGACTTCGTAGCGCGCGCCAACGTGACCAGCAACATAGACAAGGTCAGCATTATTGGCGCCGAGCTTGAGCTATCGGCGCAGCTCGCAGATCCCCTGACCGTGTTCACCAATGTCGGGCTTGCCAAAACAGAGATCGAAGAGTTCCCGCTGTTCCCGCAATTTATCGGCAATAATACGCCGAGATCCGCGGATTGGTCTGTGACGGCCGGCTTCGATTATACGCAGGATATTTCATCAGATCTGGATTTCTTCCTGCGGGGCGACATTCAATATATGAGCGATCGCTACTGGTTCCACGACAATCTGGATGTGCAGGATCCAAAATCATTCGGCAATCTGAACGTTGGCGTTGAAACCGACACATGGTCGTTGTCTTTCTGGGCGAAGAATATCTACGACACTGAAGCCTATGATACGTTCTTCCCGGGTCAGGCAACGGGTCTGCCTTACGACGTCGCGTTCCCGACCCGGCCGAGAACCTATGGCGTGCGGTTGATGTTCCGGAATTAGACGCACGGGTCTACGGACCGTTAGATAGTCTGACAGACTTCCCGAGAGGACGGCGCCTGCGGAGATAATCCGCAGGCGTCTTTTCTTATTCATCGCTTGCTTGCGGAAGTTTTGGATATCGCCCAAGGGTCAACAGCGTAAATCCCGCGGCAACCAACAAGACCGCACAAATGAAAAGGCCGACGGCGTAGCTTCCCTGGCGATCATAGAAACCGCCGAGAACGACCGGTCCAAATCCTGTGCTGATGGCGAAGACGCCAAACAGCATGCTGTAGATGGCGCCATAGTTTCGCCGTCCGAGATATCGGGCCACAAGAAAGGAGAGAAGGTCGTATTCAACGCCGGCGGCCAGGCTGAGAAGAATGACGGCCATCATCGCCTCGAAGTTACTGAGGCCTTGTTGCGATAAAAGCCAACAGCCGCAGGCCGCGCAAATAAGCAGAACAAGCCCGATCAGCGGCGCCCAGAAATGATCGATGAGCCAGCCGCCCAAAACCCGGCCGACGATCAGCGAGGCGCCAATGAGCGAGGTCAGTCCGATAATATCGGCGGCGGCGAAGTTATGGGTCTTTAGAATATTTTCAAGATTGGGGATCGGGGCGCCGTTTGCGAAAGCAATCGCTGCAAACGCAGCCAGCAAGATCCAGAATGGACGCTGGCTGAACGCCTGACGAAGGCTCACGCCTTCCATAGATTGGCGCTCCAGCTTTGATGCTTGTCCGCCCAAACTGGCGCTATCTTTGGGAACGCCCCAAAGAAGCGCAGGAACGCCAATAAGAAGCGGCAGAAATCCGATAAGCAAAATCGCTTCACGCCAGCCAAAAAGCGCGATGGCGACGCCCGCCAAGGGTTTGACGATCATCGCGCTTAAGCCTGAACTGGAAAGCGCAATGCCCAGCGCCAGGCCGCGCCGCTCTTGAAAATAGGTGTTGATGATATGGGTGAAAGAAATGGCGGTTGCGCCGATGCCGGTAAGCGAGAGCAGCGCCCAACTCACATAATATTGCGCAAGGGAGCCGCTGGAGAGCGCCAGGGTCATGTAACTCAGTCCTGAGGCTGCGAGTGACAAGACGGCAATCCGGCGTGGTCCGCGCCGGTCTATCATGCGCCCGACCGCGGGGCCGCAAAGCAGAATGACCACAGAGGCGAGGGTGATGCCGCCCATCATGGCGCTGAAAGACCAGTCGAATGTTTCCGCCATGATCGGTGCGAAAATGCCGATGCTGAAAAAAGCCAGCGTCGGAAATCCAAAGCTTGCGGCGATCGTGACGGCCGCCAGGCTGCGCCAGTGGCGCCGGAATTCTCTATAGCCGAGGCGGCTGGAGCGCTGTTCGTATTCCATCGAAACCTCATCAAATTACAGGGAATTTATAATATAAATTGTCGGCAATATCTATATGAGCGCGCTCTCGCGGGCGGATGCCGAGCAATAAAGCGCCGTTGCCCGGCGCCGCCGGACAGACGAACGCACGGCATGGGCTTGGCCTGTCCGTTCGAAGTCAGGATTTTGGACGTGTAGCGACTATTTTAGGGAGCGCAGCGTCGTGCTGGCGATTTCGTCGGCTAGCTCATTGCGCGAAATTTGGCCGGCAGCTTTGAACCATGTGTGAGTCCAGTTCATCATCCCGAAATAGAGCATGACTTTCGCCCTGAGTTTAGTCCGATCTGTTTTGGTTTTCGGGATCATATCGGTCAGCAAGGCTTCGACCTCGCCGATAACTTTGCGTTGTTTCTCGATGATCTCTTTTCGTTGCGCCGCCGGCAGAGAAGAGAGTTCGTAAAGCAGAATTTTCTGATGATGGGCCGCGCCCGTATAGCATTGCAGCAAATCGCGTGTAAGCGCGTGAAACTCTTTCTCGGGATCGGATTTTGTTCTTTCCCTGTCGCAGACAAGATGAACGAGCGTGTCCATATGGTCTGACATGGCGGCGAACAAAACCGCCTCTTTCGAAGGGTAGTAATGATAAAGGAGCGACTTGGAGATTTTGCACTTTCGTGCAAGGTCCGACACGGATGCGGCGGCGAAGCCTTTCGTTGCGAAAAGCTCGGCCGCTTTTGCCGTGATAGTTTCGCGCTTTTGATCGTAATCTGCTGCCTGTGTGCGCGCCATGTCCGAGTGTTCGCCAGTCTCTCAAGGGTTTGATGAGACGATTTCTTATGCCTGTTCGTCGGCGATGAGAAGGGTGACGCGTCCTTTGGCAAAAGACATCAGATCCTTTCCACAGGCCCGGTTCTCCGCAGAGGCCATGGCGGCGTCGAAAGTCGCTTTGTCCGGGTAGTGCATTTCGGCGATGAGAAAATATTCGGGCTCGCCGCCCATTGGCGAGGCGGTGACGCGATTGACCACTGTCCGCGCAAGACCCGGGACTTTCTCTACAAGCGGAATATGGACGTCATGATAGTGTTTGAGAAATGCCGCCTCATCATCGGGTTTTTTGTAAAGCGCTATAAGTTTGATCATGGGTCAGTCCTTTTCTCTTAAATCGTGAATGCGTTTTGCTTTGCCTACGGATCTTTCAATCGATCCTTCGGGCGCTATGTGCGTTTCAATGCTCACGCCAACAGCATTCTTGACGTGTCGCTTCAGCTCGGCGCTTGCATCTTTTGCCACGGCGTCGCTTACGCCGGGGCTGCGTTCGACGAAGACCGATAATGCATCGAGACGATTATGGCGTGAAACCTGAATGTAGTAATGGGGTGAAAGGGCGGAGATGCGCAGGATCTGCTCCTCTATCTGCGATGGAAACACATTGACGCCGCGAATGATCAGCATGTCGTCGGACCGGCCGGAGATGCGCTCCATGCGCCGCATGGGTCTGGCTGTGCAGGGCAAGAGGCGCGTCAGGTCACGCGTGCGATAGCGGATCACAGGCATAGCTTCTTTTGTGAGCGACGTAAAAACCAGTTCGCCCAGCTCCCCCTCCGGCAGGACCTCTCCGGTCGCCGGATCGATAATTTCCGGATAGAAATGGTCTTCCCAGATCGTCAGTCCGTCTTTTGTTTCGACGCACTCATTCGCAACGCCTGGCCCGATCACTTCCGAGAGGCCGTAAATATCGACGGCGTCCATACCAAAGGCCTCTTCGATGGCGGCGCGCATGGACGCGGTCCAGGGTTCGGCGCCGAAAATGCCGATTTTCAGTGACGTTTTGCGCGGGTCGATATCCTGGCGCCGGAATTCATCGAGGATCGCCAGCATGTATGAAGGCGTCACCATGATAATGTCCGGCTCGAAATCGCAGATGAGCTGCACCTGTTTTTCCGTCTGGCCCCCGGACATCGGGATAACCGTGCAGCCGAGCGCCTCGGCGCCGTAATGTGCGCCGAGCCCGCCGGTGAAAAGCCCATAACCGTATGCGACGTGGACTTTCATGCCAGGCCGGCCGCCAGCGGCGCGAATGGATCGGGCGACCAGTTGCGCCCATGTATCAATGTCGCGGCGCGTATACCCCACCACGGTGGGCTTGCCCGTGGTTCCCGAGGAGGCGTGAATTCTTGCGATGCGAACCTGCGGCACGGCAAACATGCCGAAAGGATAATTCGTGCGAAGATCCTCCTTGGTCGTGAAGGGAAACTTGCCAAGGTCCGATAGAGATTTCAGGTCGGAAGGCGTTACGCCTGCCTTGTCAAAGGACGCACGGTAGTGGGGAGAGTTTTCATAAGCATGGTGAAGAGCTTTCTGCATCCGTTCTAACTGGATGCGGGAAAGCTCCTCGCGGCTAAGTTTCTCTCCCTCGTCGAGGAGCGCGGTGTAGCCGGTTTTCGCCACGGCGGTCAAATCGCATTCATGGTCAACAGTTCGTATGTTGCGACGGGATCGTCATTCTGGTTCGTCACAAGAACGTCCCATTTGACTTCGCCATAGTCGTCATTGCGTTTTTTCTTCGACTTTGCCGTGAGACGCACCTTGATGGCGTCCCCGGCCGAGACAGGCGTCAGAAAGCGCAATTCATCGAGACCGTAATTGGCGAGCACCGGACCCGGCGCCGGGTCAACGAAAAGACCGGCGGCGAAAGAAAGAAGGAGATAGCCATGGGCGACGCGGCCGGGGAAAAACGGATTGGCCTTCGCCGCCTCTTCATCCATATGCGCGTAGAATGTGTCGCCGGTGAAATGGGCGAAATGTTCGATATCGTCGAGCGTGATCGTGCGCGCATCCGTGTTGATCGTCTTGCCGATTTCAAGCTCGCCGAATTTATAGCGGAAGGGGTGCGGTTTATCCGCCTCGACGGGCGCGCCTTTGGTCCAGGCGCCCGTAACGCCGGCGAGGATTTCCGGAGAGCCCTGTATGGCTGTGCGTTGCATATAGTGTTTTACGCCGCGAACGCCGCCCATTTCCTCACCGCCGCCGGCGCGGCCCGGTCCGCCGTGAACCAGCATGGGCAGGGGAGAGCCATGCCCGGTGGATTCTTTGGCGCTGTCGCGATTGATAATGGCGATGCGGCCGTGAAAGGCGCCGGTGTTGCGCACCACGTCGCGCGCGATATGCGGGTCATGGGTGAAAAGAGACATGACCAGCGAACCGCCCCCGCGATTGCAGAGCTCAACGGCGTCAGCAAAATCCTTGTAAGGCATGAGGGTCGAGACCGGACCGAAGGCTTCGACTTCGTGCACGGATGATGCGGACCAGGGATCGTCGCAGCGCAGAAGAATCGGCGAGACGAAAGCGCCAGATTGCGCATCGTCGCCAATAATGGCGGCGGTTTCCGGATCGCCGAAGACGATTGTCGCTTCGCCGGAAAGGACGGATACTTTTTCTCTCACATCCGCGCATTGAGACTGTGAGACGAGGGCGCCCATACGCACCTCTTCGAGATCGGGATCGCCAATGGTGGTTTTGGCGAGCCGCCCAGTGATGGCGTTTTGCGCGGCGTCGAGAAGCGCCGCGGGAACAAGAGCCCGGCGAATGGCGGTGCATTTCTGTCCTGCTTTGACCGTCATTTCGCGCACGACCTCTTTCACGAAGAGGTCGAATTCGGGACTGTCTTCCGTGGCGTCCGGCCCCAGCATGGAGGCGTTGAGCGAGTCCTGCTCGGCGACAAAGCGCACGCTTTCGCGAATAATCGTGGGATGCGCCTTTAACTTCGACGCAGTCGAGGCCGACCCGGTGAAGGACACGACATCCTGGCCGGTCAGATGATCCAGAAGATCGCCGGTGGAGCCGACGATGAGTTGCACCGCGCCTTTGGGCAATAAACCGGAATCTATGAGGATGCGAAAGGCGGCCTCAGTGAGATAGGCGGTCGCCGTCGCCGGTTTGACGATGGCGGGAACGCCGGCGATCAGTGTCGGCGCAAGTTTTTCCAGCATGCCCCAGACGGGAAAGTTGAATGCGTTGATGTGCACCGCGACGCCGCGCAGCGAAGTATAAATATGCTGCGCCATGAAGGTGCCGTTTTTGGAAATCTGCTCGACGGCGCCGTCAAGAATGATTGTGTCGTCGGGCAGTTCGCGCTTTGCTTTGGAGGCTGTAGACAGCAGCGTTCCCGCGCCGCCTTCAATATCGATCCAGCCGTCCTTGCGCGTGGCGCCGGTATGGGAGTTGAGAGCGTAAAGCTCTTCTTTGCGCTCCATCAGGGCGAGCCCAAGCGCCTTCACCATGGCCGCGCGTTCCTGAAAGGTCATTTTCCGTAACGCGGGCCCGCCAACCTCGCGCGCAAACGCCGCCATGGCCTTAAAGTCGAGACCGGCGGAAGATGTTTTTGCAACTGTCTTTCCTGTTACGGCTGAGCGGATATCTGCGTAGCCGCCGTCGCCCTCGCGCCATTCGCCAAGCGCATAGTTTTCAAGAGTAGTCTCGGTCATCGGTTTCTCCTTTAAGGCGCGCGAAGGGTTTATTTGCCTTTGAATTGGGGTTTGCGTTTGTTCATGAAGGCGTCGACGCCTTCCTTGTAATCGTCCGAAAAGCCGAGCTCGCGCATCTTGTCGCGTTCGAGATCAAGCTGCTCGTCGAGCGTGCGGGTGAATGCGGTGCGGATTAGTTTCTTGGTTTCGGCAAGACCGCGTGTGGGCGCAGAAGCAAATTTCGCGGCCATTGCGTCAGCTTCTCCGGCAAGCGCATCATCCTCGATACATTTCCAGATAAGCCCCCAGTCCGCGGCCTGTTCTGCGAGTACGGGCTCGCCTGTCAGCGCCATGCCGAGGGCGCGCGCCTGTCCCGCTAGGCGGGGGAGGGTCCATGAGCTTCCCGAATCGGGAACAAGTCCGATATTGGCAAAGGACATGATGAACTTTGCAGACTTTGCCGCGAGAACGATGTCGCAGGCGAACGCAACGGAAGCCCCGGCGCCGGCGGCGACGCCGTTAACGGCGCAAACCACTGGAAAGGGTAAATTCGTCAGCCGACGGATTAACGGGTTATAGCGTTTTTCGACGGACTCGCCGAGATCCACAGCATCTCCTCCCGGCGCCACGGCGCGATCGGACAAGTCCTGACCAGCGCAAAAGCCTCGCCCGGCGCCGGTGACAAGAAGCGTTCTGACGCCGCCGTCCTTTTCGATTGAATCCAGGGCGGCCTGCACTTCCTCATGCATTTCGGTGGTAAAACTGTTGAGACGGTCCGGCCGGTTGAGCGTGAGGCGCGCAATGTTGTCGGTAATGTCGAAGAGGATCGTGTTGAAAGCCATCGCCGCGACTGGGCCTTGCGGCCCCTCCCTTGAAAAGTGCTGGCAATTCTTAATTGCATTCTTGGTCTGGATCATATAATTGAACGATCGGTCGGTCAATTCAATTATGAGAACCGACCGTTGCGAGGCTGTCTCCAGGCGTAAACATCCATGACGAAATTCAGCACCCCGGACGAAAAAGGGCTTGCCGTCGCCAAGGCGCTGCATGCGCGGGAAACAACCGCTGAGGCATGGGGGCTGACGCTTATCGATGCAGGCGAGGGATGGGCGATATGCTCAATGCTTATTCGCGATGACATGCTCAATGGATTGAAGACCGCTCATGGCGGCATGATTTTTTCGCTTGCTGATACCGCCTTCGCCTGGGCGTGCAATTCTCGAAATGTCGCCAGTTTCGCGCAGCAAGCGTCGATTTCATTCTTGTCTCCAGCCTATGCCGGCGAAACCTTGACCGCCGAAGCGCGTGAAGAAGGCGCTTCGGGAAGAACAGGCGTTTACGCAGTGCGTGTCACCGCGGAAGACGCGCGTGTTGTTGCTGTCTTTCAGGGGCTGTCGCGCACGGCAGGCGGCCCGGTAATTGAGGAAAAGGAATTCAATTCGTGACGGATGCTTTTATTTGTGACGGCGTCAGAACGCCTATTGGCCGCTATGGCGGCGCTCTGTCCCCTGTCCGCGCCGATGACCTTGCGGCCATACCGCTGCGCGCGCTTGAAGAGCGTAATACGGACGTGGATTGGGATGCTGTCGAAGACGTTATCTTCGGTTGCGCCAATCAGGCCGGGGAAGACAACCGGAACGTGGCGCGCATGGCGGCGCTCCTCGCCGGCCTTGGCGAAGGAACGCCGGGCACAACGGTTAATCGCCTTTGCGGCTCGGGCATGGATGCGGCGACCATGGCGGCCCGCGCGATCAAGGCCGGTGAGGCGGATCTCATGATCGCCGGCGGCGTTGAATCCATGTCCCGCGCGCCTTTCGTGATGGGAAAGGCGGACGTGGCTTTTTCGCGAAACGCTGAGATTTTTGACACCACCATCGGCTGGCGCTTCGTCAATCCGGTTCTGAAGGCGCAATATGGAATCGATTCAATGCCGGAAACGGCGGAGAATGTTGCGGAAGAATTTAACATCAGCCGGGAAGACCAGGACGCTTTCGCATTCCGCTCGCAACAGCGTGCGGCGGCGGCGCAGGCGAGTGGACGCCTTGGGGCGGAGATTGTTCCGGTCTTTATTCCGCAGCGTAGGGGCGATCCCGTCATCGTCGACAAGGATGAACATCCGCGTGAAACGTCAATCGAGAAATTGGCGAGCCTCAAGGCTTTTGTAAAAAAGGACGGCGTCATTACCGCGGGGAATGCGTCTGGCGTAAATGATGGCGCTGCGGCGATGATCGTTGCGTCAGATTCTGCGGCCGAGAAACACGGGCTGACGCCGCGCGCGCGCTTTGTCGCCGGCGCCGTTGTCGGCGTGCCGCCGCGTATCATGGGCATCGGCCCGGCCCCGGCGGCGAAGGCGGTTTTGGCCAAGGCGGGACTTTCGATCGGCGACATGGACGTCATCGAAATCAATGAAGCCTTTGCATCGCAGTCTCTGGCGACCTTGCGCGACTTGGGGCTTCCCGATGATGCGGCGCATGTGAATCCCAATGGCGGGGCGATTGCGCTCGGCCATCCGCTCGGCATGTCCGGGGCGCGTCTTGTTCTTAGCGCTGTCGAGGAGTTGCATCGCCGGAACGGGCGTTATGCGCTCGCCGCTATGTGCATCGGTGTCGGGCAGGGTATTGCGTGCATTGTTGAAAAAATATGAAAAACAATAGACTAAGAGCGTCTTGCGTAATATAATTGACCGAGCGGTCGATTTATTATAGGCTCGCGACAGCGCGAACGAACGGCTTGAGAAAGGGGTCTCGATGTACGCACAGATGGTCAAATCCACCGGAGAGGGCGTGAAATCCCTGGAGGAAATGGAGCCGCAGGAGCGCGCCTTTCAGGAACGCATCAATGCGGATGTGAAGATCGAGCCCAAGGAGTGGATGCCGGAAGGCTATCGCAAGACGCTGATCCGCCAGATCTCCCAGCACGCCCATTCGGAAATTGTCGGTCAGTTGCCCGAAGGAAACTGGATCACGCGCGCGCCGACGCTTGAGCGCAAAATGATCCTTCTCGCCAAGGTTCAGGATGAGGCGGGGCATGGCCTCTATCTATATTGCGCAGCAGAAACGCTTGGCGTGTCCCGCGATGAAATGACAGAGCAATTGTTGTCCGGGAAGGCGAAATACTCATCAATCTTCAATTATCCGACACTCACCTGGGCGGATATTGGCGCCATTGGCTGGCTGGTGGATGGCGCGGCCATCATGAATCAGGTGCCGCTGCAGCGCTGTTCTTTCGGCCCCTATTCGCGCGCGATGATCCGCATCTGCAAGGAAGAAAGCTTTCACCAGCGTCAGGGTTACGACATCATGATGAAGCTGGTGAAGGGAACGCCTGAGCAGAAAGAGATGGCGCAGGATGCGCTCAATCGCTGGTGGTGGCCGTCCCTGATGATGTTCGGGCCGTCCGATACGGATAGCGTTCATTCGGCGCAATCCATGGCCTGGGGCATCAAGCAGAATTCCAATGACGAGTTGCGCCAGAAATTCGTCGATCAGACCGTTCCGCAGGCTGAATATTTGGGCCTCAATGTGCCCGATCCCGATCTGAAGTGGAACGACGAACGCAAATCCTATGATTTCGGCGAAGTCGACTGGAACGAATTTTACGAAGTTTTGAAAGGCAATGGTCCCTGCAACGCCGAGCGCATGGCGGCGCGGCGCAAGGCCTGGGACGATGGCGCATGGTTCCGCGAGGGGCTGATGGCGCATGCAAGGAAAAAAGAAACCCGCAAAATGGCGGCGGAATAGGAGAGACCCATGTCAAATGAATGGCCGCTTTGGGAAGTGTTTGTGCGCGGACAGCATGGTCTGGCGCATCGTCATGTGGGCAGCCTGCATGCGCCCGACGCAGAGCTGGCGCTCAACAATGCGCGTGATGTTTATACGCGCCGCAATGAGGGCGTTTCCCTCTGGGTGGTGAAGTCGACAGACATCACCGCGTCTGCGCCCGGCGATAAGGAACCGTTATTCGAACCGTCGAACGCCAAGGTTTATCGTCATCCGAGTTTTTTTGATATTCCCGATGAAGTGGGGCACATGTAATGGCGGCGCGTGAACACGACCAGGCATTGTTTGAGCTTGCGTTGCGCATGGGCGACAACGCTTTGATTCTCGGACAGCGTGTTTCCGCTTGGTGCGGTCATGCGCCGGTGCTTGAAGAAGACATCGCCCTTGCGAATGTGGCGCTGGATCTCATCGGACAGGCAAGCCTGTGGCTTGGGTTCGCAGGCGAGATTGAAGGCAAGGGGCGCAGCGCGGACAATCTCGCGTTCCTGCGCGCTGACCGCGCGTTTCGCAACTGTTTGCTCGTCGAGCAGCCGAATGGCGATTTCGGGCATACCTTGGTGCGGCAGTTCCTTTTCGATGCATGGCATCTGCCCATGTTGAAAGCGCTGACGTCATCTTCCCATGAGCGTGTCGCCGCAATCGCTGCGAAATCCGCAAAAGAAGCGACCTATCATCTTGAGCGGTCTGAAGACTTTATCATTCGCCTTGGCGACGGATCGGACGAAAGTCACAGGCGCATGCAAGACGCGCTCGATGCATTGTGGCCTTTTGCAGGCGAGCTGACATGCGCTGACGAGATTGATGTTGCGCTTGCAGAGAGCGGCGCAGGCCCGGATCTCGTCGCAATTGGCGCGGAATATAAAGACTATATGGAACGAACGCTGAAAGAGGCGACATTGACGGTCGGTTGGGAAGCGCCGGTCCGCAAGGGCGGCAAGACCGGCGATCACTCCGAAGCGTTGGGCCATATCTTGCCGGAGATGCAATGGCTTCAGCGCTCTCATCCCGGCGCTGTTTGGTGATCGCGGTGAGGGCGGTGGAAAAATCAGATGCGGCGATCGGCGGGCCAGCGCCTTCGATCGATCTGGTCTGGCGTTGGCTTGAAAATGTGCCGGACCCTGAAATTCCCGTTGTCTCGGTGGTCGACCTCGGGATCGTCCGCGATGTTCGGGCCGACGCAGGCGCCGTTGTGGTGACCGTGACGCCGACTTATTCCGGATGTCCCGCGACGGCCGTCATTTCGCTCGATATCGAAAACGCCCTGCGCGCACGGGGGGTTGAAAATGTTCGTGTTGAAACGCGCCTGTCGCCTGCATGGACGACGGCGTGGATCACGGATCATGCGCGCGACAAACTGAAAAAATACGGCATTGCACCGCCTGTCGAAGGCGCCTGTGTGGGCGCGATGAAAGCTGCGGGTCCCGTTGCATGTCCGCGCTGCGGATCGGAGAATACGGCTGAAATCAGCCGCTTCGGCTCAACCCCTTGCAAGGCTCATTGGCGTTGCAATGACTGTCTCGAACCGTTCGATTATTTCAAGAGTTTTTGACCATGGCGCAATTCCATTCTCTTCGCGTGGCGGACATCAAGCGTGATACGCGCGACTCCGTCATTCTCACCCTTGAGCCTTCTGACGAAGACAAAGGCGCGTTTGATTTCATTCAGGGCCAGTATCTGACTTTCCGCCGTGAGTTTGACGGCGAAGAGATGCGCCGGTCCTACTCCATTTGTGCAGGTGTTAATGACGGCGCTTTGCGCGTCGGCATCAAGAAGGTCGATGGCGGGTGGTTTTCGAGTTTCGTCAATGATGAGCTGAAGGTCGGCGACATCCTTGAGGCGATGACGCCCATGGGTAATTTTCATGCGCCTTTAGCGCCGGAAGAAGCGCGGTCTTATCTTGGTTTTGCCGGCGGTTCGGGCATTACGCCCATGATCAGTCTTATCAAGACAGTCCTCGCAGCCGAGCCGATGTCGGACTTCACGCTTGTCTACGGAAACAGGGCGGCGAACGCTGTGATGTTCCGGGAAGAGCTTGAGGATCTGAAAAACACTTATCTCGGCCGGCTCAACATCGTTCATGTTCTTGAAAATGATGTGGCGGATGTCGAGCTGTTTTCGGGCAGGCTGGACCGCGAAAAATGCGATGCGCTGTTTGACAAATGGATCGATGTGGGGCGGGCTGACCTTGCCTTCATCTGCGGGCCGGAACCGATGATGAAAGCGGTGGCCGCCTCTCTTGAAGCGCATGGGATGGACAAGGGTGCCATCAAGTTCGAGCTGTTCGCCTCGGCCCTGCCAAAGCGCGCGCGCCAGAAGTCAGCGCTTCCCGGCGAGGAGGAGGGCGTGCGCGCCGCCGCGACGATCATTATCGATGGCGCCGCTCGCGCGGTCGAAATCGCGCCCGGCGAAAGCGTGCTTGAGGCGGCGTTGAAATCGAAAATCGATGCGCCTTACGCCTGCCGCGGCGGCGTTTGCTCCACCTGCCGCGCCAAGCTGGTGGAAGGCGAGGTCGATATGGATGTGAATTATGCGCTTGAAGATTATGAGGTTGAGCGCGGTTACATTCTGACCTGCCAAAGCCATCCGCGCACCAAGCGCGTCGTCGTAGATTACGATCAATAAGCAGAACCCAATGACCTTATTCAATAAAGACAGCATCATTGGCGTTGCTGGCGCCGGCGCCATGGGCGCCGGAATTGCACAGGTTGCGGCGCAGGCCGGCCATCGCGTCGTGGTGCTCGATCGAGATGAAGACGCGTTGACGCGCGGACGGGCCGTTGTAAGCAAAGGCGCTTCGGCCCTGTTGAAACGCGGTAAAATCGATGAGAGGGAGGCGTCTGCGCTTCAGGCGCGCGTTCACTGGACCCTGGATGTCAAAGACATGTCGCCGGCGGCGCTTGTGATCGAGGCGATCCTCGAGAACCCGGAGGCCAAGCAGTCTTTATATGCGTCTCTCGAAACTGTGCTGGCGCCGGAAGCTGTCATCGCGACAAACACGTCGTCGCTTTCCGTGACGACGCTGGCGGCTGGCATTAAAACGCCAAGCCGGTTTATGGGGCTACACTTCTTCAATCCGGCGCCCATCATGAAATTGGTCGAGGTCGTGGCCGGTCTCGATACGGATGCGGCGCTGGCGGAAGAGGCGCTGGCGTTGATGACGTCATGGGGCAAGGTCGCGGTAATGGTGCGCGACGTGCCGGGATTTATCGTCAATCGCGTGGCGCGCCCTTTTTACGGCGAGGGGTGGCGCGCCTATGAAGAAGGCGCCGCCGATGCGGCGACGCTTGATTTTCTTTATCGCGATCTTGCCGGTTTTCGCATGGGACCGTTGGAGCTCGGCGATCTCATCGGTCATGACATCAATTATGAAGCGGCGAAGTCAGTGTTTGACGCCTATTCCGGGAAGACGCGTTTTCGTCCGTCCATGTTGCAGGGGCGGCTCGCAGCAGCAGGCCGTTTGGGGCGAAAGGCCGGCCGCGGTGTTTTCGATTACACAGATGAAGCGGAAAAGCCTGAGCCAAAATTTGAACCGGAAGCCTCAGCAAAGCCCGCTTCAATCCTTGTTGGCCGGGAGGCGGTGGAGATGCGCCGCCTTCTGGATGAATGCGGCGTCAGTTATGGTGAATTAGAGGAGACAGGCCGCGCCAGGGAAACCAAAGTGGATGGCGTCGACTTTACCTTCACTTTTGGCGTAACGGCGCGTCAGCTTTCTTTTGCGCCGCCTCACTCCAGCGCTGTCCTTGACTGGATGCGCGATCCGAAAGCATCCACCGTGATTGCTTTCGCCGCCGCCGATGCTCGGGCAAGAGAGGCTGCGCGCAAGCTTGCAGCGGCGCTCGGCAAAAAAGCCGTGGAGCTTGCAGACCGGCCGGGGCTTGTTGTTTTTCGCACGCTCGCCCAGCTTGCCAATTGCGCCGCCGACGCCAAAGGGGACAATGTCGCAGACGCCGCCGCCATCGACAAAGCGATGATGAATGGCGTTAATTATCCCTTCGGTCCGATGCAATGGGCGCGTGAGTATGGTTTTTCCAAGCTGTGCGACGCTCTCCACGAGATTGCATCTGGAACGGGCGATGAGATCTATCGTCCAAGCGAAACCGTGAATGCTTATGCCCATCAGGAGTTGATAAATGCCCGGCGCAACGGAACTGCTGATTGAAAATCCTGCTGACGGCGTTCGCCTGCTGCGCCTCAACCGTCCGGAAAAGCGCAATGCGCTGGCGACGCCTTTGCTGGCGGAAATCGCAGACGCGTTAAGGGAAGGCGACGCCGACGACGGGGTTCGTGTTTTTGTCATCACCGGCGGAGACAAGATTTTCGCGGCCGGCGCCGACATCAACGAAATGGCGCCGAAAGAAGCGCCCGAAGGACTTTCAGATCCACGGCCGGCTCTATGGACGGCGATCCGGGCGACGCGCAAACCCATTGTCGCAGCTGTCGAAGGCTGGTGTCTCGGCGCGGGCAATGAACTGTTGATGTGCTGCGATATAGCGGTCGCTTCGAAAGAAGCGAAATTCGGTCAGCCGGAAACCAGCCTTGGCATTATTCCGGGCGCCGGCGGCGGCGCCGTGCTGGCGAGGCTGGTCGGGCGTTCGCGCGCGATGAAAATGGTGCTGACCGGCGCAGCCATCACCGCCGAAGAGGCTTTGCAATACGGCCTTTTGGCTGAACTCGCTGAAGCGGGAGACGCGACCCCCCGCGCCATCGAGCTCGCATCGGAAATCGCCAGCCGGGCGCCCTTGGCCATGCAACAGGCCAAAGCTGTGGTTAATGCTGCATTTGACATGCCGCTCGCTGCGAATCTGGCATTTGAACGGCAAGCCTTTTCGCTGCTGTTTTCGACCGAAGACAAAAAGGAAGGCGTCAACGCCTTTCTTGAAAAACGGCAGCCAGTCTGGAAGGGGCGTTGACGCGCGCGCCTTTCATCTGCCGACAGTGCAGCATCTGAGATTTTCCTGGCCTGCTGACTGTGCAAGGATATGGCATTGGAAATCTGTGCCGCCTGAAAGCTCACTATGCCTTCTTCATCAGACGCCATTGCGCCTTGGCTGCTACGGTCGAAAATAACGCCGCCGCGGCAATTGCTGTCGGTGCTGCCGAGGCCTGTGCTTGTCGATCTCCTCGACAAGGGCGCGGAGGGCGCTCTGATTATTCTCGAGGCGCCCGGCGGCTACGGCAAGACATGCCTTCTTTCCGGATGGAAGGACCGCCGCCAGGAAAAAGGTGAAACTGTCTGCTGGCTGTCCGTTGACGAAGAAGACGATGCAGATACGTTTCTGGCGTATCTCGCCTTCGCCGCCCATGCGGCTGGTGTCGATATTTCAGGCTCGGAACTGATGAGCTTCGAGCATTACACGGAAAAGAACGCGCTTCAGTCAATCTACCAGTTTTTGTCGCAGCTGGAACGCCATGCAAACCCGGTTCGTCTCATCATCGACGATTGCGAAAGGTTGAGTGAGAATGTTCGCCACTCGGTGTTGCCATTGCTGTTGCGGCGTTTGCCGGAAAACTGCACGCTGATCCTGGCGTCCCGGGAAGCCGCAAATATAAACACTGCCGATTTTGATCATCGCGGGCTCGTCATGCGCATCGGTCCGCGTCAGTTGCGCTTTTCTCAAGATGAATTGAAGCTGCTTTGGGGCGTGCGCGTCACGCCGCGACAACTTGCGCGAATAGAAGACCAGACAGAAGGCTGGCCGGTTCTGGTGCGCCTGTTGCTGTCGGCCGCGGATATCGGCGAATTCGATATCCGTCATATTGATGACATCAGTCACAATGACGCGTCGATTACGACTTATTTCGAGCAGAAAATTCTGTCTCGTCTGGACGCCGCGATGCGCGACTTCCTGATCAGGGCGGCTGTTTTTGACGATCTCTCGGACGCCATTCTGGAAAATATTCTCGGTATTCCGCAGGCGCACCCATTAAGGGAAAAGCTCGATAGCCTTGAGGCGTTTATCGCGCCCATATCAGGCGATGACGGCGGCTATCGCCTGCACCCGATGATGCGCGATTATCTTTTGCACAAGCTGGAAGGTGAAAACCCGCAGGAGTTTAAGCATCTTCAGGAAAAAGCGGCGCACTGGTTTTCAGATATAGGCAGTCATGTCAGAGCGGTGCGTCACGCGCTCGCCAGCAAGGATTCGCGATTGCTTTGCGACACGCTGGCGGCGACTGGCGGCCTGAAGCTATGGCTGAAAGAAGGGTTGATCGAATTCCGTCCGATCGATCGTATGCTGGATGAGAAGGCTGTGCTGTCGTCGCCGACTGCCGGGTTCATGCGTTGCATCATGCTGATGAAGTCGGGAAAGCAATATGAAGCTGGCGTGCTGTACGACCGTATCATTGAACAGCATCAGGACCGGTTCAAGGAAAATGAACTTCTTTCCATGTCGGCGTTCGCCTGTAAGATCATGTTGTCTATCTATCGCGGGCTCTATATTTCTGTTGAAGAGATAGACGCCTTCGAAAAGAGCGCGTTTGAAACCGCGAGCCTTTTTACAGGCTATGTGCTCACCATGAAATGTGTGACCGCGCATCAATGCGGACAGTTTCGGGAAGCCATTGGTCACGCTGAACGGGCGATCGCTTATTTTCGCTCCGTAGGATCTGTATACGGCGAGTTCTATATCCAGCTGCATCTCGGCATGGTGGACTGGCTGATGGACGCCGAGCACAGTCACGGAGCCGCCTTTTCAAAAGCGAAAAGCATCATTCGACGGGAGTTGTCTTATGACGCCGGCGTCAAACCCTTGCTGGAGATCCTGAAGTTTGAATGCGATCATGAGGCGTTTCCCTCCGAGACGAAGAACTTGCAGCGTTTGGGAAATGTCGTTGTCAGTCTCATGAAAGGGGAGGGCTGGCTCGATATTTACGCCTCCGCCTTCAGGACGCTGAGTGAAAAGCAATATCTTGCAAGCGGCCTGAAAGCGGCGTTGTTGTCGCTGGACTCGTTCGCGGCGTTTTCATCCAAAAACGATATGCGTTATCTGCTGGATATTTGTTTTGCCGAGCGATCCTTATTATTGGCGGCTGCGGGAAAAAGAGAAGAGGCGGCGGCGTTATTCGAAGAAGCACCCAGCTTCAAAGCCGACCCGGCATCCTATCTTGAGACTGCGCCATGGCGCGCCGGGGAGGCGCTCGTGGAAGCGGCGCTTTCTCTTTCGGGAGAAGACGCGTCTGAGGACGAGCTTGCCATATGGTGCGCCTATCGTGATCTCGGTTTGAGCCGTGGCAACAAACGCCTTGCTTGCCGTCTGAGCGCTCTTCTTGCGGCGCGAGACGGAGGAGAGAGCGATCTTGCCATCCTGAATGTGATCATCGGGCCGCAGTTTGCGCGCTCATTGTGGTTCTGCCATGAGGCCTTGTCAGAGGCGCATGATTTGGAAGACGCGGCGCAAGGTTATTCGAATGTGAGGGATGCGATCCGCCTCGTGCAGGGAGGCGGGGGCGGCTCAGCGGCGGCGGACCAGGGCCAGTTGATGTTGACGGAAAAGGAGTTGACTGTTTTGCGCCAGCTCGCCACCGGTCAATCCGACAAACAGATTGCGCTGGCGATCGGGGTGACCGAACACGGCGTTCGCTATCATCTGAAGAACATCTATCTGAAACTCGGGGCGCAGAACCGGCTCGATGCGGTGCAAAAAGGGCGCGCCCTCGGCATTCAGACTGAGAAGTCAATTTAGACTACTAATTTTAGTAGTCACAAAAATTTCTCAAAAATCGCCCCATACCAATCTGCGGGCCCGCCTACCGGCTGAAGCCTGCGCGATCCATGAGATTTGCCTTTACGCTTTCTGTGTTGAAGCGGTGAAGCGGCCAGAGGGCGTCTGTTTTGGTGGACAAACAAGAATTCTTGCGTATTGGCGTCGATGTGGGCGGCACCAATACGGATGCGGTCCTGATGCGCGAGGGCGAGGTTCTGGCTTCCGTCAAGTCGCCCACAACCGCACAGGTTGGAGACGGTATTGTCGCCGCCATCGCGCATGTCATGAAGCAGGCGGACATCAGCCCTGAGGCCATCGGCATTGTCTCCATCGGCACCACACATTTTACAAACGCTTTTGTCGAGCGGCGCGGCCTTGACCGGGTGGGCGTTCTGCGCATTGGCCTGCCGGCGGCGAAAGCATTGCCGCCGCTCACAGACTGGCCTGATGATATTGCCGCTGAAGTTGCGGCCGACATCGAAATGGTGCGCGGCGGTTTTCAGTTTGACGGGCGTCCCTATGCCGATCTCGACGAGGCGGGGGTCGCTGCGGCGGCGCGCCGGTTTCGCAAGCAAGGCATAAAGTCGGTCGCGATTTCTGCCGTTTTCGCGCCGCTCAACGGCGCCATGGAAGAACGCGCCGGCGAGATCGTCAGCAGCGAACATCCGGGCAGCAGCCTCACCCTGTCTTACGACATTGGTCGTATAGGCCTTTTGGAGCGTGAAAACGCGGGGATCATGAACGCCAGCCTTGCAACGCTTGCGACGGAAACCGTGGGCGGTTTCCGGACGGCGTTGAAAAAGCTTGGGATCACGGCGCCATTTTATATCTCCCAGAATGACGGCACGCTGATGAGCGCCGATTTTGTTGAGAAATATCCAGTCCTCACCTTCGCCTCCGGCCCAACCAACAGCATGCGGGGCGGCGCGCGTCTCGCCGGTCTGAAGGACGCGCTCGTCGCCGATATCGGCGGCACGACGACGGATATCGGCGTGTTGCGCGGCGGCTTTCCACGCGAATCGTCAATTATGACCGATATTGGCGGCGTCAGAACGAATTTCCGCATGCCGGATGTTTGCGCAATCGGTCTTGGCGGCGGCAGTCTTGTTTCAGTCGACGGCGACAGGGTGAAAGTCGGGCCCAAATCCGTCGGTTATCGCATTACGGAAAAAGCGCTCGTTTTCGGCGGCGATGTTTTGACCGCGACCGATATCGCGGTCGCGGCCGGATACGCCGATATTGGCGATCATGACCGTGTGCGTCATCTCGATCCGGCGATGGTCGAGGCGGCGGTGATGGAAATGCATCGTCTCGTGGAAGACGGCATCGACCGAATGAAAACGACGGGCGGCGCTGCGCCTCTTATCCTTGTCGGCGGCGGATCGGTCCTGATCAATCGGGCGCTTAAAGGCGTCAGCGAAATTCACACTCATGAAGAAGCCGGCGTCGCCAATGCCATCGGCGCCTCGATCGCGCGCGTTGGCGGCGAGCTCGACAAGGTGGTTTCCTATGACGGCGAAGGCCGGGAAGCGGCCATCACCGCGGCTGTTTCCGAAGCCAATGAACGCGCGGTCGCCGCCGGCGCCGATGCGGCGAGCCTTGAGACGATGGATATCGAGGAATTGCCGCTCGCCTATATGCCGGGCGGTTCTGTCCGGCTTCGCATCAAGGTCGCCGGCGATCTTGCTGTGGCGTATGGAGGCGCAGCATGAGTGTGCAGAATACAGTCGGCCTCAAACCCTCGGCGCGGCGGGAGCTCGTGCTTTCTGAGGATAATCTCGAAGATTTCGCCCGCGGCGCCGCTTTCCTCGGGACGGGCGGCGGCGGCGATCCCTATCTCGGCCGGTTGATGGCGAAGAACGCCATTCGCGAATTTGGCAGCCCGCGCATACTTGGCGTCGATGAACTTTCCGACGATGCGACGGTTGCGTTTGTCGCGATGATTGGCGCTCCAACCGTGCTTTGTGAAAAAGGCGCATCCGGCGATGACATTGATTGCGCCGTGCAGGAACTGTCGGCGCAAATCGGCCGGCCTATTGACGCCTTGATGCCGGGAGAGATCGGCGGTTTCAATTCGACGCTGCCCGTCGTCGCAGCGGCGCGCCTTGGTTTGCCGCTTGTGGATGTTGACGGCATGGGCCGGGCTTTTCCAAGCATCGCCATGGTGGTCATGAATTTCGAGGGAATCTCAGCCTGTCCTTTCGTCCTTGTCGACGATCATCTCAACAAGGTAGTGGTCAAGGCTGACACCGCCCAGCGCACCGAAGACATTTCGCGGAGCATCGCGGTTCAGATGGGCATGAGCTGCCTGAGCGCCGGCTACGCCATGAGCGGCGCAGAAGTCAAACGCGCGACTGTGCATAATACGCTTAGCGCCGCGCTTCAGATCGGTGAGGCGATAAGGGAAGGACGCAAGGCCGGAGATCCTTTAAAGGCGTTGATCCGTGTGCTTGAAACACATCCGATCTACGGATTTGCGCAGGAAGTCTTCTCGGGAAAAATAACCGACTTGCGGCGTGAGACGACCAAAGGTTTTTCCGTTGGCAATTGCCGGATTGAGGCTTTTGACGGCGCCGGATGCATGGCCGACGTCCAGTTTCAGAATGAAAATCTTGTGGTTCTCGTCGACGGCGTTGTGAAAGCCATCGTGCCGGATCTCATTATCATCGTTGACGCGGAAACAGCCGAGCCTATTCCGACCGAAGCCTTACGATATGGGCAAAGAGTCAGCGTCATCGCCGTCGCCGCGCCTGATGCGCTGAAAACGCCTCAGGCGCTTGCGCATGTTCATCCGCGCTGCTTCGGCCTCGATTTCGAATTTACGCCGATTGAAGTGCTTGCAGGAGCTGCACGCGCTTAGGGGAAAGTCTAAAGGAGTTCCAAGGAGGGCAGTATGAAACAAGACGTAAGAAAAGCCTATCTTCGTTTGACCACGGCTGTGTCCGTGTTTGCAATGGCCTTGCCGGCAGCGCAGGCCCAGGATGTTGGCGCAGCGCCGGCGGACGTCATTACCGTGACGGCGCAGTTCCGAGAGCAATCGCTGCAGGAGGTGCCGACGGCGGTGACCGCCTTTACGGCGAGCGATATTGAAGACGCCGGGATGAAATCGACGGAAGACTTTGCGGCGCTGACGCCCAATCTGACCTTCGACGATTCCTTCACCTATCTTAACAGCTTTGTGGTCGTTCGCGGCGTCACGCAGATCAACAACGCCGACTCGCCAGTGGCGATCATTGTCGATGGCGTGCCGCAGAACAATCAGAAACAATTCAAAATGCCGCTGTTTGACGTTCAGCAGATTGAAGTTCTGAAGGGGCCGCAGGGCTCCCTCTATGGCCGCAACGCCATAGGCGGCGCGATCAATATCGTTACCAAGCAGCCATCGAACGAGTTTGAAGGCTTTATCGGCGGCAGTGTTGAAAATGGCGTTGGCTATCGCGCGCAGGCGGGGATCAGCGGCCCGATTGTCGAAGATACGGTTCTGTTCCGCGTTTCCGGATCGTATTATGAAACGGATGGGCTCATCGACAACGTCTTTCTTGGCGAGAAAGTCGACAATGTCGATCATGATTATTCCATACGGGGAAAGCTGGCGATCTTTCCGGCGGACAATATCAGCATCGACTTGCGCGCCTCATATAACGACTTCAAGGCTGGATCGAGCTACGATGCGATTGTGAACAGCCTTCTTAATCCGGGCTTCCGCAGCGGCAATGACGCCAATGACATTCTGCCGCCAACCTCCAACTTCGCCGGTTTCTCAACGGGCGATGTATTCGACGCCTCTGGCAAGTTCGAAGCGGATTTTGGCTTCGCGACCGCGACCTATATTCTCGGTTACACGGACCTGAAGGAAGAGTATCGCGCCGATCTCGATTTCTCGAACCCGACCCAGGGCGCATTTGGTCCGTTTGGTGAATTGGGGCAGGGGCAAAATCTTGATGTGTCGCTCCTCAGTCACGAGTTGCGTTTCGTCTCCCGGGACGATCAGGCCTTTCGCTGGATTGTAGGGGCTTATTATCTGGATACGGAGCGTAATCTCCTGACGCGTGCGTTTGCCGATATCGACAATTCGCCGGAACAGTTCGATAACGGAATCATTATCATCGATCGCAATGAAGAGAACGACAACACGGCGTGGGCGGTGTTCGGTCAGGCGGAGTTCGACATTACCGACCGCCTGACGCTTCAGCTTGGCGGCCGCTATGACGAGGACGAACGCAACCAGGTGATTCCGGGCGTTGCCGGTTCAGAGCGCTCTGAGACCTTCGATTCTTTCCAGCCCAAAGCAACGTTGAGCTATGACGTTACGGATGCGGTGCTCGGCTATTTCACCTACAGCACCGGCTTCCGCTCCGGGGGCTTCAATGCGCCGGGCGTCGTCCTGCCGGATTTCCAGGACGAGACTCTCACCAACTATGAAATCGGATTGAAGTCGCAATTCTGGGATGGCCGTGTGACGTTTAACCTCGCCGGCTTCATGTCAGAGAGTGAGGACTTCCAGTTCTTTTTCGTGGATGCGACAACCGCATCGCAAATTATCTCTAACCTTGGGGAAGTGGACCTCTGGGGTTTCGATGCCGATTTCAACATTCGGGCGAGCGATCAGCTCACGATTTACGGCGGCGTCGGGTACACGGATTCCGAAATCAAGGATATCGGCAATCCTGCGCTCGAAGCCTATCTGACCGCGTCCGGCGTTAACATCGCCAGCGTCATCGGCGCCCATTCGCCCAAAACAACGGACTGGAACATCAATATAGGCGCTCAGCATGTACAGCCTGTCGGAAATGGCCTCAATGTCGTGTTGCGCGCGGACTACGAATATCAGGGCGACAAATATTGGCAGCTCGACAACATCGATGTGCGCGATCCTATTCACCTTGTGGGCTTGCGCGCGTCGCTGGAAGGCGAGCGGTGGACCGCTTCGCTGTGGACCAAGAACCTTCTTGACGAAAAATATTACGCCGATTTCAATCCGTTTGAATATTCCGGCGCGCCTTTCGATTTGGCGTTTCAGGCGAGGCCCCGCACTTATGGTTTCGACGTGAAAGTTAATTTCTAGTCTTGCCATCCCTCCGGCAAGAAAAACGGCGCAGTGGCTATTGTCATTGCGCCGTTTCTTTTTGCAGAGGGTTAAATGCGCCGGGAGGTCATATCTCGGTCGCCGCCTTATAGGAGCGTGCGAGATGTTCAACATTGGTCTCGTGACGCCGCATAGATTGATGCGCCCGCCTTCGCAATCTTCCTTTACGGAAGGCTTTTGAAAACCGATGCGTAGTAACCTCTTGTATGCTTGTGCTTCTCGGAATGACCGAGAATGCGTTATGTATGCTTTTTGTAAAGTGTGTTTTAGCGTTCAGCAGTGTGATCTGCGGTGTGCGAAGAGCTTTTGTCTGTCAAAAGCTGCATTAGAGAGGTAACTCAGTCGTGTATTTGTTCTGGCGCAAGGACAGATTGGAAGAGGCCGTCGCAACGCTTGCGTGTGACAGAATTTTCTCCATCAGTAGTTTTTCGTACTCCCGAATACTCCTTACACGTATATGCAGCATATAGTCATACGGGCCCGTTATTAAGTAGCTCGCCATGACTTCTGGCGTGCGTTGTATGAACGATTCGAATTCCGTGCGGTGTTTGGCGCTATGTGAGCGCAGATTTACTGAAACGAAGGCGCATATCGTATGGCCTGTTTGTTCTGGATCCAATAACGCAACTCGCGCCTGAATGACCTTGGTCTCGTCCATTTCTTTGATGCGACGCCAAAGGGTTGTCGGTGAAACACCTGTTTCATGCGACAATTGCTCGGTCGTGAGTGTGCAATCCCTTTGTAGGTAGCCTAATATTTGCAAATGAGACGGAGTGAGGTGCATGCGTATTCTCCAAAAATCGTTTAAATATGGAATAATTATACCATAAATCCTGAAAAATCGCAAAATTTGCAAATAATTTTTATCGCTCAGTATTTAGTGTCACCCGCAGGCTGCGGGAGGGTGCAAAATGGGTAAGGAATCTCAGGCGATATCAAGTGGCGTTTTATCTGCAAATGCGCTTGATATGTCGGTTGATTGGCGGCGGATTGCACGCATGATCAGTATGTCCCGCGCGCTTGATGAGGTTGAAGAAACCGAACTCGTCCCCCAGAAAAAGGTCCTTTATCAGTTTTCCGCCCGCGGTCACGATCTTTCCCAGATATTGCTCGGCGCGCAGCTTAATCACAAGCATGACGCTATTTGCGGTTATTACCGGTCGCGGCCCATTTTGCTGACGCTGGGCGTCGACCTTGTGGATGTGTTGCGGTCATCCATGGGGCGGGCGGGCGGTTACTCCGATGGTCGCGATATCGGCGTTGTTTTTAATTATCCCAATCCAAACGGTCCGAGCGCGCTGCCCATGAGCGGCGGCGTCGGCGCCCAGTATACGCCGACCGCAGGTTGGGCGCAGGCTATGCGCTACCACAAGGAAGTGCTGGAAGACGAAGCCTATGCCGGCGCTATCGGTGTGGTGCTCGGCGGAGAGGCTTCGGTTGCAACCAACGGTTTCTGGTCGGCGCTAACGATTGCGACGACCCAAAAACTGCCGGTTCTGTTTTATGTGGAGGACAACGGATACGGCATCTCCGTTCCCTCCGAGTTTCAAACGCCCGGCGGCGATATCGCAGCCAATCTCAGGGGCTTTAAGAATCTCAAGATTCTATCCGGCGACGGCACCGAGCCGACCGAGGCGAACGCGCTTATCAAGGAAGCGGTTGATTACACTCGCAGCTGGGAAGGCCCATGCCTGTTGCGGCTTCGCGTGCCGCGTCTTCAGGGGCATAGTTTCCAGGATACGCAAGCCTACAAGTCGGATGACACCATCCAATCGGAATGGGCGCGCGATCCGCTTCCCAAATTGCGCGAGTTGCTCGTGCCGGCGCTGATGTCGGAGGACGAATGGGTTGCGACCGATAGGGGGGTGAGAGAAGAGATCGCCGCCGCCGTTGAAGCCGCGGACGCGACCAGCCCTTCCGCGCCGGAAGATGTGACGCGCTTCGTCTTCTCCGATGAGGAGCCGCAAAAGATGGGCGGGATGCGCGGCGCTTTCACGCCGCCGCAAGGCATGGAAACGCCTGCGCCGGAGGGCTCCAGGATCAATATGGTGACGGCGATCCGTCGCACGCTTGATCACGAGTTGAAGCTGAATCCGCGCATGGTCGTGTTTGGTGAGGATATCGGACCGAAAGGCGGGGTTCACGGCGTGACGCTGGGGCTTCAGGAGAAATACGGCGTCGATCGCGTCTTTGACACCAGCTTGTCGGAAGAAGGCATTATCGGCCGCGCCGTCGGCATGGCGGCGGCCGGGTTGCTTCCGGTGCCGGAAATACAATTCCGCAAATACGCCGACCCGGCCGTGGAGCAGATCAATGATTGCGGCACCATGCGGTGGCGCACGCGCAATCGCTTTGCGGCGCCCATGGTGGTGCGCATGCCGGTCGGGTTCTTTAAATGCGGCGATCCGTGGCACAGCCAGACCAACGAAGTTCAATATGTGCACTCGCCGGGCTGGCGCGTCGCGGTTCCATCGAATGCGGAAGACGCGGTCGGGTTGTTGCGAGCGGCGCTGCGCGGGGACGACCCCGTGATGTTTCTGGAGCACCGAGCCATGCTTGACGATGCATGGGCGCGGCGCGCTTATCCGGGCGATGAATATGTACTTCCGTTCGGCCGCGCGAAGCGCACGAGAGAGGGCGATGCGCTTACCATTGTCAGCTGGGGCGCCATGGTTAAACGCTGCGAAGAGGCTGCCGAAAAGGCCGGCCGCAGTGTTGACATTCTCGATCTGCGCACGCTGGCGCCCTGGGACGAGAGTGCTGTGCTTGCATCCATCGCAAAGACCAATCGCTGCCTGATCGTGCATGAAGATTTGCGAACCGCCGGCTTCGGCGCCGAAATCGCCGCGACGATTGCGGACCGGGCGTTTACCGATCTTGACGCGCCCGTGGCGCGTCTGACGATGCCCGACATTCCAAGTCCGCACCATCCGGAACTGTTGAACTGGGCGGTGCCGTCGGCCGACAGAATTGTCGATGAAATCGAAAAACTCCTCTCATTTTAGGCCGTAGCCATGATAGATATTCTAGTCCCTGAAGAGCAAGAGGGCACGAAAGCCGTTGTCAGGAGCTGGCTGGCGAAAGTCGGCGACGTCATTACGGAAGACGCGCCGCTCGTCGAGCTTGAAACGGACAAGGTTGCGCAGGAAGTGCCGGCGCCGGCAACCGGCGTGTTGAAGGAAATACTTCTGAATACGGATGACGAGGCGACCCCGGGCGCGGTTCTCGGCCGGATCGAGCCTGGCGCGCAGGCGGGAGCGCGGGACGCTGCGCCTCAAGACGCTGCGAAGGCGCCCCCGGTATTCGCAGCCCCCCATGACGAAGAGTGGGCCGAAGCCCAGGATCGCGACATTAAGCCTGCGTTCCTTTCTCCCGCCGTCAAGAAAGCGCTCAAAACCTACAACCTCAATGCCAACGCCATTAAGGGAACAGGGCGCGGCGGGCGCATCACCCGGGACGATGTGGAGCGCCACAATGCGGCCGTGGGCTCGGCTGCGTCCGCGCCGGGGCGCGCTGCGCCGTCTTCTTCCGAAACGGCGTCCGGCGCGCAGCGCATTCCCCATGACAATATGCGGCGCGCCATCGCCGAGCACATGTCGCACTCGGTGACGGCGGCGCCGCATGTCACTGCGGTTTTCGAGGCGGACTTCAGCGCCATCATCAAGCACCGCGACAAGCACAAGGCGGAATACAAGAAAGCCGGCGTGAATTTGACCTTCACGGCGTATATCGTTTGCGCCTGTGTTTCGGCCATGCGCGCCGTGCCGACAGTGAACAGCCGTTGGCATGACGACTTTCTTGAGGTTTTCAGTGACGTCAATATCGGCGTGGGAACCGCGCTTGGCGACAAGGGCCTTGTGGTTCCGGTCATCAAGCAGTGCCAGGATCTGTCCTTGAAGGGCGTCGCGGCGCGTCTCACGGAAATGACGGAAAAGGCGCGCAAGAACAGTCTGAAGACGGAAGATGTGCGCGGCGGCACCTTCACGATCTCCAATCACGGTGTTTCCGGCACGCTGGTTGCGTCGCCGGTCATCATCAACCAGCCCCAATCGGCGATCCTGGGCGTCGGCAAGCTCGAAAAACGGGTGAAGGTCTACGAGGTTGACGGCGTCGATACGATTCAGATCCGGCCATGCGCCTTTGTCAGCCTGACGATCGATCATAGAGTGCTGGACGGTCATCAAACCAATCAATGGCTTACGGAATTAGTCCGTGTTCTTGAGGTGTGGGAGGACTGATGGCGGGCTCTGATGAATTCGACGTTCTGGTCATCGGCGCCGGCCCCGGCGGCTATGTCGCGGCCATTCGCGCCGCGCAAAAGGGGCTCAAGACCGCTTGCGTCGACCGCCGTGAGACGCTTGGCGGGACATGCCTCAATGTCGGCTGCATTCCCTCGAAGTCGCTTCTCCACGCCTCTGAAATCTACGAGCAGGCGGTGTCCGGCGCGTTTGCCGCCCACGGTCTTTCCTTTGGCGAAGTCGGCTATGCGCTTGATAACGTGCATCGCCACAAGGATGAGACTGTTTCGGAGCTGACCCGCGGGATCGCTTACCTTTTCAAGAAAAACGGCGTGACGCGGATCGCCGGCGAAGCGCGCTTTGTCGGCGCTGATCGTGTGGAAGTCGACGGCGACGTTTACCGGGCGAAGAACATCATTATCGCAACGGGGGCTGAGCCGATGGACCTGCCCGGCGTCGCCTTCGATCATGAACGAATTCTCGATTCCACTAGCGCTTTGTCTATTCCTCAAACGCCGGAAAGTCTCGTGGTTATCGGCGGCGGCGTTATCGGTCTCGAGTTGGGCACGGTGTGGCGCCGGTTCGGCGCTGAGGTCACGGTCATCGAAGCCAGCGACAGCTTGTTGCCGCAAATGGACGCCGATCTGCGCAAGGAAGCGGCCCAGCTTTTCTCGAAGCAGGGCATGCGGCTGAAGCTGAACGCCAAAGTGTTGAGCTGCAAGAGAACGGACAAGGGCGTTTCCCTCGCCGTTGAGACGCGCGAAGGCGGCGAGGAAACCGTTGAAGCGAGCCATGTACTGGCCGCCATCGGCCGTCGCGCGCATACGGCGGGGCTTGATCTCGACACGGCGGGCGTGAAAGCAGACCAGCGGGGGCTCATTTTTGTAGACGAAGGCTTCCGGACATCGCAGCCTGGCGTCTACGCCATCGGGGATGTCATCAAGGGGCCGATGCTTGCCCATCGCGCAGAAGATGAAGGCATCGCTGTCGCGGATAACATTGCGGGGGGCGATGGCGTCGTGAACCATGAGGTTATTCCGAGCGTCGTTTACACGCGTCCTGAGATCGCCAGCGTCGGTCTTACGCAGGAGGAGGCTGAGGCGCGGGGGCCCGTTCGGGTCGGGAAATTTCCTTTCGCCGCGAACAGCCGCGCCAAAACAATGAGCGAAACCTCAGGATTTGTGAAGGTCGTTTGTTGTGAACAGACCGACCGCGTCCTTGGCGTTCATATTATCGGGGAGCTTGCCGGCTCCATGATCGCACAAGCGGCCCAGCTCATGGAATTCGGCGGATCTTCGGAAGATATCGCCTATGCATGTCACGCGCATCCCACCCATGCCGAGGCGCTGAAAGAGGCGGCGATGGCGGTGCGCAGCGCGCCGATCCACATTTAATCCGTCGCCGGGGATCCGATGATCAGGCAGGCGATTTCGTCGGAAAGCGCGTTGCGCGAGATGCCGCCGCCGGATCGGCGACCGCGCGCGCCGCTTGCCATGCAGCAGGCGAAAGCCGTGTTCAACGCCGCGTTCGAGATGCCTCACGCCGCCCACCTCGCTTTTGAGCGCCAGACTTTCTCCCTGCTTTTTTCTACCGCCGACAAGCAGGAAGGCGTCAGCGCGTTCTTGGAAAAGCGGCAGCCAGTTTGGAATGGTCGGTAGGCCGATTGCTTTTATACAGTATGAGCCGAATCAAACTTTGAGAGAGCATCCGCCCGCCCACGAACCTATATTCAGTAGATGAAATGCAATCTTCAGATCGTTGTTCGCCAAACTCAACTGCGTGCATCGGCTGCTTGTTGTTTTGAGAGGGCCCCCGCGATCGCCGAAGTGTTTTTCTCTCCCCAGCGACATAAGGGTGACATGGCCTTAATCAGAGATTGGCCAAGCGGCGTGAGGGAATAGTCAACTCTTGGCGGAATCTCCTTGTAGTCAGTGCGCGAAATGACGCCGTGCAGCTCCATTTCTTTCAACTGCTGGATAAGCATCTTATCGCTGACGCCCCGCACCAGGCGCTTGAGTTCGCCATATCGTTGTGGGCCTTTTTGCAGGAAAAACAGGATCAGGGGTTTCCATTTTCCACCCATAATCCGGATCGCAGCATCGAGGCCACAAATGAAAGAGGGCTCAACAGTTCGTTTCACGCTCATATTTTCTTACTTACCAAAAGGTGCATACTTGTCCATGAGTGATCATACCCCAACTTTGAGCGCAACCCAAGACAAAGGAGTTCAAACCCATGGGTAAGCTTGAAGGAAAAACAGCCGTCATAACGGGCGGCGCCAGCGGCATCGGCCTGGAGACCGCGAAGCGTTTTGTCGCCGAGGGCGCATTTGTCTTTATCTTCGGCCGCCGCCAGGACGCGCTTGACGCGGCTCTGTCTGAACTTGGCGACAACGCTCGCACTATCCGCGGCGACATAACTAATCTGGAACATCTCGATAAACTGTTCCACACAGTGAACGCTGAGAAAAACGGCATTGATGTGCTTGTTGCAAACGCTGGCGTCGGCGATTTCTCACCTCTCGGTGAGATAACGCCCGAGCACTATTCCTACACCTTTGACATCAATGTCAGGGGCACGTTGTTCACCGTTCAAAAGGCGCTTCCTCTTCTGAATAGGGGGGCGTCAGTGATACTGACGGGATCAACGGTGGGAGTGAAGGGGACGCCGGCAATGAGCGTTTACAGCGCTTCAAAAGCGGCGGTTCGTAACTTTGCTCGCAGCTGGGCGCTCGACCTCAAAGGTAAAGACGTGAGGGTGAACGTGCTTTCGCCGGGCGCCACACAAACAGTCAAGCTCCAGGAGATGTTTGAATCAACAGGCATGCAGGAAGAAATCATCGACGACTACAAGAAACTGACGCCGCTTGGTCGAATTGGGGCCCCTCAGGAAACGGCCGCAGTTGCCGCCTTTCTTGCTTCAGACGACAGCAGTTTTATGACAGGCAGCGAAGTGTTTGTGGACGGTGGCCTCGCCCAAATATGATCATTTGAGGCGCTGCATTGGCGATGGTGCAGAGTTAATGCAGCGCCGCCGTAAAATCCGCCAGCAAGAAACAGTCGATGTTGATGCGCGAATGATCTCCGTGAGGCGCGCCTCAATATCGTCAGCTTTAAGTCGGCGCCAATGTCAATCCTTGCTTAGAAAGGACTGTCCGCTTCGGTGTCCTCCTCAAAGGGCTTTCCCTAACATGGACCGTATCTTTAGTGCCAAGTCCGAAAATATATATCGGCAATTGTTCGCTTTGTCCGCGTATTTCGGCAAGTTTCGCCGGATGCGTAAAATATTAATCGCAGAGCGTTCGCCATGATCGGAGCAGGATAAGTTACCGCGAGACGGAAGATGGGCGATGACACGAAGTCGAGCCAGTTGATGAAAGGCTGGGCCGCCAACAGGCGCGAGATCGTGGCCGGCGGACTGATCTTGGCGGGCGCCGCTGCGGCGGGGCCGGTCTTGGCGGCCGGTGAGAATGCAACCGGTCCTCGCGCCACAAACTCAAGCTCAGGAGACCAAGCCATGAATTCAGATAATTTTGTGCGAACGTCAGATGGCGCGCAGATTTATTTCAAGGACTGGGGGCCGAAAGACGCTCGGCCCGTCATGTTTCATCATGGCTGGCCGCTGTCTGCGGACGAATGGGATGCGCAGATATTGTTTTTCCTGCAGCATGGCTACCGCGTCGTAGCTCATGACCGCAGGGGACATGGGCGTTCAAGTCATGTGCCGTACGGGCACGATATGGACCACTATGCGGCTGATGCTTTTGCTGTTGTAGAGGTATTGAATCTGAAAAATGTTGTGCATATCGGTCATTCAACAGGCGGCGGTGAAGTCGCTCGCTATGTGGCGAAATTCGGTCAACCCGCAGGACGGGTCGCCAAGACTATTCTGGTTGCAGCCGTGCCGCCTTTGATGGTGAAAACCGGCGGGAATCCGGATGGCCTTCCGCTGGATGTCTTCGACGGCTTCAGAACGTCGCTCGCGGATAACAGGGCGCAGTTCTACCTCGATGTTGCATCCGGTCCATTCTACGGTTTCAACCGTGAAGGAGCGAACGTGTACCCCGGCTTGATCCAGAACTGGTGGCGGCAGGGAATGGAGGGCAGTGCGAAAGCGCACTATGACGGAATAAAGGCATTCTCGGAAACGGACCAAACAGAAGATTTGAGGTCGATTGAAGTTCCGACGCTTGTCATGCATGGAGACGACGACCAGATCGTGCCGATAGGGAATTCAACAGTGAAATCGATAAAGCTTCTTCAGAACGGATTGCTCAAAACATATTCCGGATACTCGCACGGCATGCTTGCAACGCATGCAGAGGTTCTAAACACAGACCTTCTTTCGTTTATTCAAAGCTAACGCCATAATTACCGACAAATCCGCTGGCTCTTGGAGATGCTGATTAGTAATTGCGGAACATTGCCCAGTGGTTCGCCTAAAAGGAAAGCGGGAGGTTCGGGGCTTAACATCCAGTTTTCTGAACGACGCAAGTCTATAAATTGCGGTCTGTGGCTTCGGCTTTAATTTGGGGTGTGCCCGCGTCCATATTCAGCGTGGCGGTCGAGTTTGCCCCATGAGGGCCGCCTTCTAAGGGCCGCCCCGGGCGTTCGGGATCCAATCGTGGATTTTTGCCAAAAAAACGGCGCCGAGGGCGCCGTTTTCAGTCTTCACATTGCACAAGGCCTAATAGTTGAATGACAGTTGAGCCGCGAACGACCGCGGGCGCTCCACCATATAGCGCTGGCTGCCCGTTGCGCCTGTCACAGGCGCTGCATAACTGGCTGTGACTTCGTTTGTCAGGTTGCGCCCGATCAGCGCCAGCGACCAGCGCCCTTCAGCGGCGGCAAGGCCCACTCGCAGGTCGACCTTGGCGTAGGCGTCCTGAGCCGCTGTCGGATCAGCTGTCGCGGAAAGGAAATGATCGTCCTTGAAATAGACAACGGGATCGAGGGTGAAATTCAGTCCGTTATCCAGCGGGATTTCCACATGGGCGGAGAGGTTGCCTGACCACTCCGGTGCGAAAGCGCGCTGCTGACCGCTGAGGTCCTGGGTGCCGCCCATCTGATCGCAAACGGTCACCGGTGAAGGCATCGGTCCGCCGGTGAAAAGGGGAGCGCCCATGGCGTCAACGGCCTGTGTGGCGAGCTGCACCTCGTTACAAGGCGCGCCGACATACTCATCATATTCGGACTTCAGGTAAGCGACGGCGCCGTTCAAGGTGATGTAGTCATTGATGCGGAGGCCGAAATCGAATTCAACGCCCTTTGATTCGGATGAGGCGACATTGTCGATGATCGAGTTTGTCGTGCCGACAAAATTGCCGCCGCCAATGTCAACCAGCAGTGTCTGAACGACGCTTTCTTGAAGGTTTTGATAGTCGTTAAGGAAAACAGCCAGATTGGCGTCGAGATTGCCATTAAAGAATGATCCTTTAATGCCGGCTTCATAAGCGTCCACATATTCCGGCTCGAACGTCACGGGGAAGTTTGCGGTGCTGTAGCCGCCGGCTTTAAACCCTTCGGCATAGCTTGCATACACCATGACATTGTCGGTGGCGTCGATCTGGATGCTTGCGGATGGCATGAAGTCCTTGTCGACCCGCCGTCCGGGCATGGTGCCGCCGCCAAAATCTTCAGCCGAGCCCAGCAGCAGTGAGTTCAAAAGCAGCTGCGTGTCATCATTATACTCGACATAGGTGCCCGGACGCAGGTTGTCCGAGACGCCCCGCGTGCTAGCGCGGGTGGCGAATTTTTCTATCCGGCTCCAGCGCGCGCCGAGATTGATCCGGACACGGTCAATCGGGCGGATGGTGACGGCGCCGAACGCCGAGATTGTTTCGTTCTCGGCGTCATTGAAGAGTTCGGCCGATACATGATCGCCCGGCAAAGCCTCATTGGTCAGCACCGGCACCGGCAGAGGCGATGTTGGAATGACGCCGAATGAAACGAGCTGTGTCAGGAGGCCGAAGTCAGCGAAAAAGAAGCCCACATTGTTTGTGAAATTCATTTCGTCTTTGGCGTAATAGCCGCCAATCATATAGTCGATAAAGCCGCCTTCATCGGACTGGAACCGGATCTCCTGACTGAATTGATTGTAAAGTTCTTGCGTACGGACAGGAAGGCCGTCCGTGGTGCCGGCCGGGCCGGATGTGATCGGGTAGGGGATGCCAGTGAATTGCTGCTGAGAGTCGTGATCGTAATAGCCGGTTCTCAGGATCAACTGGTGACCATCGAAGATTTCGAGGGTGTTGGTCCAGGCGATTTCAGTGAAGTCGAAATAGGCGAAATCGAGCGGTGTATCGGAATGATAATCCAGTTCGTCATCAATCACGCCGCCATTTTGAGCGAGGAAATCCGCACAGCCATCGCCGACGATATCGGCTGGCGCCGGGGGCGGACATCCGACAACCTGAAACGCCAGATTGCCAATGGCGTCCGACGATCCATGATCGATCCGCAATTGAGAGGTCAACCTGTCGGTTGGTTCAAAGCGAAGCGAACCGCGAACCTGCCAGGAGTCGCGGTTTGGCGCGTCGCCGGTGGGCGTTTCAATATACCCGTCCATGCCGCTGATCTGCCCCGCGAGACGGAAGGAAAGCGTATCTGTGAGCGGCGCAGATACGCCGAGCTCTGTGTTATATTCGCCATGCGAGCCGTAAAGCGCACTGCCATTGGCCTCTAGTTCATCGCTGGGGCCGCGTGTCGTAATGTTGAGCGCGCCTGCAATCGAGTTGGCGCCGAAGAAGGTTGTTTGCGGGCCTTTGAGAACCTCAATCCGATCGACATCAAAAAGCGCAGCGCGAATTGAATGCGCACGGCTGCGATAAATGCCGTCAACAAATGTCCCGACGGATTGTTGGAAGCCCCAATTGCCTGTGCCTGATCCGACGCCGCGAATGTTAAGCGCTGAGGAGGGAGCCTCCGCAATGTTAACATTCGGCAACCGCGCCGCGAGATCGGTGAGGTTGGTGATGTTGAAGTCTTCGAGCTGTTCGCCGGAGACGACGCTGACCGAGACCGGCACATCCTGAAGGCTCTGTTCACGGCCTTGCGCCGTAACGATAATTTCATCGCGGCCGGATGCGCCTTGCTGTGCGTTTGCGGCGGTTACGCTTAGAGCGGCTGCCGAAGCCGTAAGCCATAACGTTGCGGCTTTTGATATGCTTTTCATCTCGTCCCTCCCTGGACAATTACACCCGCGTCGCGGTTGCGAATTCCGATCGGTCGCCGGGTGAATGGCCCGGTCTCTATTTTCTACCAAATGGTATTTAATGGTTTTTGGGGCGCTTGCACAGCGATAAAGCGCTGATTATCGAAAAATCTGATTTGCGTGGGGATTGTGCAACGTTGCTTCTGGCGGCGGCGCGTTTGGGAAAAGCCGCGCGAAGAGCCATGATGAGCAGAGCCGATACTGCGCCGCAATAATTATTGCTGCGGCGCCAAAGGTGCATTTTTTTGCCGGTGCGCTGACGCTTAGAAGCCCTTTATCAGCGCATTGAGTCCGTTTTCGAAACTTTCGTCAAAATCAATCAGTTTCAGAAGGTAATCGTGCATAGCGTCGCTTTGCTGATAGCACGCCCAACCGAGTGTGAAGGACAATACCGAGGCAAGGCAGGACAGGGCGGTTGCGCGGTCCAGGCCGGCATTGACCAGCGGCGCCGAGATCGCTTCCGCATTGTCTTCAACATCATCAATGGGCGGACGCGCAGATACGCAAATCTGCGCAGAGTCTCGGTGTTTCAGGAGCGACGCTCGAAAAGCATGCCCGAAGCGGCTTAGCCACAAGCGCCAGTCATCCATGTCGGGGACGGCCGCATAAGCGTCTCCATAAATTTGTGCCGCCATCAATCTGATGACTTCGGCCTTGTCGCCGGCATGCCAGTATATTGTCGGCGCCTGCACTTTCAGCGCATCGGCGAGACGGCGCATGTTCAGTCCCGCAAGTCCGTCTTTTGCCACCACGGAAAATGCGGCGTCGATTACCGCCTCCCGTGTGACGGGTCTGGCGGCTTTTTTTCGAGTTTTGGTGCGCGTTGACATGCTGCTTCCGAGGTTTCTATAACACCGTTATAGAAACTGTGATGGCAGGAGCAAGCCATGATTTATGTTCGCAACGCGTGGTATGTCGCAGCATGGACGCAGGATCTTGCCGTCGAAAAACCCGTTGCGATCGATCTGCTTGGCGAACCTGTTGTGATCTGGCGCAACCAGCAGGGCGACATCGCTGCACTGGAAGATCGCTGCGTACACCGATTGGCGCCGTTATCGCTGGGCCGGTGCGAAGGCGACAAGTTACGCTGCATGTATCACGGCTTTCTGTATTCGAATGATGGCCACGTTGCAGAAATTCCGGGCCAGGACGTTATTCCTGCGAATGCAAAAGTGAGAAGCTACCCAGTTGCTGACAAACATAGTTGGGTTTGGGTCTGGATGGGCGATCCCGATAAGGCCGACGAAAAGCTAATCCCGCCAGCGGTCGGCTTCGACGATCCGAATTACATACTTGGGCGCGGCCATCTCGACTATGCGGCGGAAGCGCGACTGATCAGCGATAATCTGTGCGACTTCAGCCATCTGACCTATGTTCACGCGAACAGCTTTGGCGCAGGCGACGATTTTGCAAAAACAGCGCCGAATATTGCTGCGCTAGACCGAGGCGTGCGGTTTTCGAGATGGATTACCGGCACTGCCGGGCCGGCTGCGCGAAGCAATGATGAACTCATAGACGCCTGGAGCAGTTACGATTATCTGATCCCAGGCGTTTTGTTGATGTGGAGCGGCAGTTTCAAGCGAGGCTATGCGCAAGAATGCAATCTCGGTCCTCCCAAAGATCTTGATGACGCCATTAAGGGAGTGACATTCACCAGCCAGGCGGTGACGCCCATGACCGAAAAAACATCACGGTATTTTTTCTCCTGGGGGCCGCATGTGAACCATGGCGATGAAGCCTTGCGGGATATTTTGATGGGAGTCGCGGGTCAGGCATTCGCTGAAGACAAGGCAATGATCGAGGCGCAGCAAGCGATATTGGACAAGACAGACAATCCGCGGGTGCTGCCCTCGGCGCATGACCGCGGTGTGGTAATGTTCAACAAACTTGTAGAGCGAATAGCGAAAGAAGAAGGGCTTGCAAAAGCTAACGCGGCTTAGCACAGGGGAGCATTGTCAATGATCTCCCATACCCTCCGGACGCTTGCCAACCGGGTCGCCGCGCCAATTTTCGCCTGTAACTGGATGCGCGTAATGAAAAGGCACAACGCGTGTTTCCGGCCAGACGCGCGGTGGTTCCTTGAGTAATTCGTCAGGTCCGTTTGGGTCTTCCGGATAGGTCTTTTCTAGCGGCGGAAGCAGTGCGCCGCCAACCGACCAGCCTTGCGCGTAATCCGCCTGCCACAGCAAGGAATAATCATAGACGTCGATTTTCCAGACGCCATTTTCGCGCACATAGCTATGTTCATATATCCCGGCCTCCCAGCAGGCGCGCGGCATGCCCGGAATTTGCGGGCGACTTTCATGGGTGCCGGCAAGCATCAGGCAGCGAAAACGCCCCTTTGCCGTTTGCCGGTCCGGCGCGACCGTGATGATGTCCTGAAGCAGAAGGTGATCGAGAAAAAAGCCGTAAACCGGCCCATTATGGCCTTGAGTGAACAGCTCGCGAAACCATCCGCACATTAGTCGCCGAATACTATCTTTGCCGCGAAAGACGCCATTCAGAAAAGTGGCTGCGCCATCCTCTGCAAACAGATCCACGACCTCGTCATACAGGCATTTATCGAGATAGTAGCCATATTTGTATTGAAGCTCGCGTATCTCGTTTTTGTCCCGCAAGGCGCCGATTTCGTTGCGCATCTCCGACATTTCCTGTCTTAGCGCTTTCAGTTCTTCCGTATCGGTCATTTCATTACTCCCAGGCAAATATCTCATTTTCCTAGCATGAACAACGCTGTCCGCAACCGGTGTATTTAGTGCTCTGGATGATTCTATAGGCCTTCAATTCTGAAGTCGGTTCGTATTCTCGGCATGGTAGTTTAGTTGGCGCTTGCCCGTAGCGAAGGTTTCAATCAGACTTTTCACAAGCAAGAGGAGTGAGAGACGTGAGCCAGGAAGATGTGCTTGTCGCGCTGCAGCGCGAAGTGGAAAACCTTAAAAGCAAAATGGCTGATCTGGAAAAGCGCGCCGGCGCGGCTGACGACTATATAGCGATCTCCAACCTGCAACGGACTTACGGCTATTATGTAGACAAAGGCCAGTGGGACGACGCCGCCGATCTTTTCGCCGAGGATGGAACGCTGGAAATAGCAGGGCGCGGTGTTTACAAAGGCCAGGACCGTGTCCGGCAATATATGAACAACTTCCCGAAATATGAACGCGGCGTGCTCTTCAATCATATGCAATTGCAACCGGTCATCACCATCGATTCGCAGTCCGGGACGGCAAAAGGGCGTTGGCGAACCTTCATTCAGATAGCGACACTGAACGTAGAAGCGCGTTGGGGAGAGGCGACTTATGAAAATGAATATGTGAAGGTCGACGAAATCTGGCGCATCGCCAAACTGCACGGCTTCATTACGTTTTATTCCGAATATGATCGCGGTTGGGACAAGGGTGGCGTCAAGCTTGTACGGTCTTTTAAAGGGCTCGAACCCGATGCGCCGTCAACCTATAACTACGAAGCCTGGCCGGAGGCGTTCATTCCGCCTTATCACTACCCGAACCCGGTGACGGGTCGGCGTAACAACGGTTCCGCTTAAAAGGCTGGAGATTGTGTGTGCAGGGTGAGCGGCGAATTATGGCGCGATTGATACTACCATTGTTTTTTATGGTGATGATGATTGACGGCTATGATTTGGCCGCCATGCCATTGGCCTTGCCTTATATTGTCAAGGATATGGGGATTGAGCCGAGCGCGCTCAGCGGCGCCTTGTCGGCCGTGCTTGTGGGGCTCGGCGCCGGCGCGCTTCTGATTGGTCCTCTAGGGGATCGTTATGGAAGGCGGTTGTTGATCGTATCGTCATTAGCGCTGATCGGCGTGGCGACAGTCGGCACCGGTTTTTCCTCATCGATCACCGAATTTGTGTTCTGGCGATTCCTGACCGGGCTCGCGCTCGGCGCCTGCCTGCCAAACATTACGGCGAACACCGCTGAACTGGCGCCGCCGGAGAAAAAGGCGACGACGCTTGCGTTCATTTCCGCCGGGATCGCGATTGGAGGAATTCTGGCCGGCATCATTACGCCAATGCTGGTGGCGGCTGGCGGCTGGCCCTTGATTTTTTATGGAGCGGGCGCCTTCATCTTTGTCCTCGCGGGGGTGTTGTTCATAACGCTGCCCGCCGGGCGTTTACAGGCGGATATTGAAACCGCTGTCCCGGTTGCGCGCGGGTCCGTCCTTGCGCCACTGAGCCCACGCTATCTGTTAGCGACGACTGTATTTGTAGGGCTTTACACGGTGAATGCATTCGTTCTCTACATGATCGTAAGCTGGTTGCCGCACCTGTTAACAAAGGCGGAGCTTTCGCTCGATGCATCGTCCCAGCTAACGGCCTTTTTTCAGGGCGGCGGCCTTGTAGGCGGGCTTATCATTTCCTGGTTTATTGACAGGGGCAGGCGAGTGGCTTCTTTCACGATTGGCTATGTGCTGGTCATCGCCGCCTTTTACGCAACCGGTGCGGCGACCGGGAACGCAATGTTATGGGCGCTGTTGCTGCTGGTAATCGGCGGCGGTGTATCAGGCGCGCATCTCGCCATCATGGCGTTAAGCGCTTCGTTCTATCCGCCCTATCTTTTTTCATCTGCAATAGGTCTCGCTGTCGCTGTCGCGCGCCTTGGCGCCATTGCAGGGCCACTCATCGGCGGCGCGCTAGTGGCGCGTGATTATACGCCTCAATCCTATCTTCTGGTGTGTTCGGCGCCGGTTTTGGTCTGCATGGCGTTTGCGGCGCTAAGTGGACGCGTAAAAAAAGCAGATGGAGACGGCGTCATATAGGTTATTTGTTGGCGGGGAAATAGACCGCGCCCTTGATGTGTTGAACCAGGCCTTCGCTGTTTAATTCATAAAGAATGAGAAATTCGAGATCGACATTGCTGCCTTTTGCAACAGGGGTCATCCCCGGATAGCCTTTTTCGTCCAGTATGGCGGGCGTCAAATCCTTCAGGCCTTCAAAGCTGATGACGACATTGGCGACGAAGCCATCCTTGCCGCCATAAAATCCTTTGAACGCCACCGTTTCGCGGCAATATTCGTGAAAGAATTTGTAGAATGCACGGAAAGCGGGTTTTCCCTTGACGATGAACCCGGCGTTCTCAAGCGCAAAATCATCAGCGAAAAACGTCTCCAGTGTCGCGTAATCGCGTGCGTTGAAGGCTTTTATGTAGCGCTGATAATCGCTTTCTTTCACGGATTTTCTCTGTGCTTGGGTCGTAGAAAATCAGGCGCTGTCTTTCGCGACTTGCTTAAGGAAATCTGCGTTCGCCTCGATCAGGTCGCGCACCGACCGCGCCTTGCGGCCTGTCAGCTTTTCAACGTGATCAGTGCAGATGTCGAGATATCCCTCACGCAACGCGCGCTCGAAACTGACCATATCATCACTGTTCCAGGGAATGCCGGCGACGGTCTGGTCATCGACCGGTTCGCGGGGGATGCCGAGCGCATCGAAATGGGCGTACATGCCATCATCGTCGGTTTCGACGAGCTTGACCTCTTTGCCGCAAACTTCGCTGAGCATAGCGGCGACTTCTTCAAAGGTTTCTCTATTGGGGCCGGTTATGGGATAGGCCTGATTTTTATGACCTTCTTGGGTCAGGACGGCGACAGCGCTGTCGACACAATCCTCTCGCCAGACCATGGCCTCTCGAGCGCCTTTGGAGCTTGTCATCCATACTCCCGAAGCAATGAACCCCGGGCCCGCATTCAGGATCATGGCGTCGGCGTAATGAGCGTCGCGCAAAAACGTCCAGGCGCAGCCGCTCGCCTTGATAAGATTTTCAGTTTCGCGATGGTCAATAGTAACGATAGCAGGGTTGTCTTCTTCGACATTCACAAAGCTCGTATAGACAATGTGCTTCACATTGTTATCGGCGGCGGCGTCGATCGCAGCCTTATGTTGCGGAATGCGCGCGCCAACTCGGGTGCCGGAGATGAGCAGCATTTTTTCGGCGCCTTTGACGGCGTTGGCCAAAGTTTCCGGCTTGTCGAAATCGCCATAACGAACGTCGCAATTTTGCGTTGCGCGTTCGGCAAGTTTTGCTGGCGTGCGAGTGATCAGGATCAGGTCGGAGGGAGCGACGCCTTTGGCGATGAGTTTGTCCGTCGCCATTCGGCCATATTGCCCAGAGGCGCCTGTAATGACAATTTTTCCCATTTTTTCTCCGCCGGACACTTTGGTTGTAATGATTGTCTTGTCACAGACTATAACGATCGTTAGCTTTTTCTCAAGGCGTCAAAGCTGCAGTAATAGCGTCGTGGCGACGAAGCCAGGGAGGTATAGAAAAATGAACCGCAAGCAATATGAGGATTATGCGCGCAAATTTAATGCGCGCGATTATGACGGTGTTTTCGATTTTTATGATGAGAAGCCGGAGCTTTCATTTTTCGGTATTGAAATTCGCACGCGCAAAGAACTGACGGATTTCTATAGTTTCCTGCATACTTATGTGAAGGAGACAATTAGGATCGAGAAATTCGCCTCCAGTGATGAGCTTGCGGCCGTCGAGGGTGTAATCCGGGTGGAAGGGATCAAAGATCTTGATGCAGCAACGCTTGAAGCAAACGGCATGGGCGCGTTCTTTCCCATTAAGAAAGGCGAAGTGCAGGAAATGCGGCAATATATTCATTACCACCTGCATAACGGTAAGATAAAAAGCGTCGGCTGCGCGATCGTGCCATCCTGATCGGTGCAAGGTGCGGGGTTAAAGCAAAGCGTAATAACGGATGGTGTTGCCGTCCTTGCGCCGCCGGCCAATGCCTAAAAAGATATGGCGCATCAGCCATTCATGCGGGCCTTTTTCCGTTTCGAAGATGGGTGAGGAGCGCAGATAAAATTCCTCAAACGGGACCTCGGGTCCATCACGAAACATCCAGTCCTGCATGCGTTTGAGGGTGTCCGGTTCGCGGCCCCACAGGAAGCCGCGATTGTGCATCAGGATTTTTGTTCCGTCGTCGGCCTCAAGCATGTAACGGGCGTCGCTGGAGAGAACATCGTCCGGCCGGAACAGGGCCCAGTCGCCGCCGCTGCCGGGCAGGACAACGCCGTTAAGTTTCGGCCCGGTTATCTTTCCGCTGTCGATATAAACAAAACCGCGCCCAGCGCCGCTTGGCATATCTGGAATGGAATCATACCGGGCGAAGTTGATTTCGATCTCGAAGACGAATTCCAGCTTCGGCGATTCTGGGCCGGAACTTCCATCCAAAGGAATATTCGGAATGGCCGTCATCAGGCCATAATCCAACGAAACACAGGCTTGTTGCCTTGATAGCGTAATTGCGCCTCGGCGCGGAGCCGTAATCCTTGTTCTTCGCCGAGACCGCGCAGGAGGATGTAATCGCTCCAGCTTGTGTAGCCATGAATGGCGCCGCGATGGTCGCCTATCCGCGCTTTCCAAAGCTGCACCAGGTCTCCCTTGAGCGCCGTGACCTTTGCTTGCGATGTTTTCAAAGCGAGATCGCGCGCTGAAGAAATTTCGTCTGTATAGACAGTAAGAACTGAGGCGCCAGCCGAGCCCTCGTTGAGAGTGTTTGCTGCGCTTGATGCGACAATGGCGGTTGCCGCCGCGCCGCTCCCCACAAGAATATCCCGCCGCTTCATTCTCAGCATGATTTGATCTCCCAATTTTTACGCACTGATTTTGTTATTGTTGCAGCGGGTTTTGTTGCGCGAAAGCTGTTTTGCACACGCGTCTTACGCCGAATTCGCGGTTGCATGAATTATAACGATCGTTATGATGATGGCAAGAGGGACGAAACACGAGAAAGACGCATCAAGCGCGATCATCGCTGCGTTGCGCCATAAGCTGGAGCAAAGGAATGGCAGAAAGAATCCTTCCGCCGGGATTGGAAGCGAGCAGTTTTGACAATGCTATTTCGGCGTTGAAACGCAGCTTGGGTGAAGACAAGGTTTTCGACACAGAGCTTGATCGCGACACTTACATCGACCCTTACGCGCTTGGCGATGGGCTTGATCATGCGGCATCGGCTGCGGTGGCGCCGACCAGCATTGAAGAAGTTCAAGCAATCGTTCGTATCGCCAATGAATATAAGCTGCCGCTCTGGCCCGTCGCGCGCGGCAAGAATCTCGGTTACGGCGCGTCGTCGCCCATGCTTGCCGGCAGCGCTGTTCTCGACATGACCCGGATGAACCAGATTCTGGACGTTGACGAGCGCTACGCTTATGCGACACTCGAACCTGGCGTCGGCTTTTATCAGTTTCATGAACACCTGACCAATAACAACATACCGCTTTGGATGTCCGTTCCGGCGAATGGCTGGGGCTCTGTGCTTGGCAATGCGCTGGAGCGCGGCATCGGCTATACGCCTTATGGCGATAACACAACGAAACTTTGTGGCCTGGAAGTTGTGACGCCGACCGGCGAGATTGTCCGTACTGGAATGGGCGCCATGGAAGGGAATAAATCCTGGGCTCATTACCCCTATAGTTTCGGGCCGAGCTGGGACCAGATGTTCGTTCAGTCCAATTTTGGCGTCGTCACCAAAGCCAATGTCTGGATGATGCCGGAACCGGAATTGACCGCACATACCCAGGTTAATCTTCCGGAGATGGAAGACATCAAATGGGCGATGGACATTCTCGCCGATCTGAGACTGCGCGGAATTATCGAACACAATGTTGTTTTCGGTAACTATCTCCACGACGCTTCGGCCTTCACGACACGCGCCGACTGGTATGAAGGTGAGGGGCCAATCCCCGACGAGGTCGCGGAGAAAATTCAGAAAACCTATAATGTTGGCTGGTGGACTTTCCATCTTTCGATTTTTGGAGAGGGAAGTCTTGTCGAGGCTAAGCAGAAAATCGTCAGCGAAGCCTTCGAGCCTAGATTGGGCAAAGCGCTTGAGTGGCGCAATTGGCGAAAGGGCGAGCCGCGCGAACCATTTAGCATTTCCGTCGGCGTGCCGATGGTTTTGCCGCTGAATGTTGTTAACTGGATGGGCGGCCGCGGCGGCCATATCGGATTTTCGCCTATTCTGCCGCCGTCAGGTGAGCTTGCCTATGACGCGTTTCTGCGGCGCAAGCGCCGTTTCGAAGAGGCGGGGCTTGATTATTATTCAAGCTTTACGGTGGGGCACCGCCATATCGCGAATGTCAACATGATCCTTTATAATCGCGATGATACGGATATGGTGCGCCGGTCCCGTACGCTCTTTACGCAGATGATCAAGGATGCGCGCGAAGAAGGTTATGGTGAGTATCGCACCCATATCGACTTCATGCAGCCTGTTGCTGACACCTATGACTACAATGACCACGCTTTGATGCGCCTTAATGAGAAAGTTAAGGATGCGCTTGATCCGAATGGTGTGTTGGCTCCCGGCAAGAATGGCGTTTGGCCTGCGCGTCTGCGTGAAGGGAGCAAATAATGACCAAGAGCAATTTCGCCGCCCGTTCAGGTTTCGCTGCTGCCATAGCTCTGGCGCTGATGAGTTGCGGTAAAAAGGAAGAGGCGCCCACGCCTTCGACGGAACCGCAGGAAGAAGTGCAAGTCGACGCGCATGCCGTGACAGAGACTCCCCCGGCGCCCGCGACTGAAACCGAGCCGGCGCAGGACGCATCGGATCTGACAAAAGTTTCCTCACAAGGAGCGGCGGCGAAGCAGGCGAAAGGCGTTTTTGCGCATGCCGCCGCGGGCGATCCCGAAGCGGTTTTCCTGGCGCGCTGTCAATATTGCCATGTCCAGCTTGGCCCTGGCACGATTACGCTTGCGAGGAGACTTGGCGAAGAGAATGCGTTGCTTGCGAACCGCACGGATCTGACGGAAGACTATGTAAAAACGGTCGTCAGACATGGATTGAACACGATGCCGGCGCTGACGCGTGTTGAGGTCAGTGACGCCGAGCTGGAGCTAATCGCCCAGTACCTAACGCGGAATAACGAATAGGCCGCAGAATGTAGCTGAGCCAAATCGTCGAATTACACCGCGGCTGCATCCTTGTACGCGGTCATCGGCGTCCACCAGCCATGAACCTGCGGCCGCATGCGGCAAGGCATGATGACTTTTGCAACCGGTCCGGCGGAAATATCGCCGCCGTCGATCACCCACAATTCTGATTTATATTCATTCTCGCCGGTCTTTCGGTCGATGACGGCAAGCAGCCAGCCTTCATGATCGGGGTCATCGGCAGGAATATGCACGGGCTCGTTGATGGCGCTTTCAAAAGGCAGCGACATCATGTCGAGGCGGCCTGTCTCAGGTTCAATTCGAAGCAAGGCGTTGAATGCTGTGCCGACTGGTCCGCCAATCAGTGGAGGGCCGCCTTCGGGGTTCATGCTCAGATACCAGCCATGATCATAGGAGCGCCCGTGAAGGGCGTCGGGGATGCGGGGCATATCGCCCGGCGGTCCAATGTCGATGGTTTCGAATGCGTCACCGCCTTTTGACAGATCAAATGTCCAGCGTTGCGTCGAGCCCGGAATTTCCCAGTTCTGCTTCCTGACGCCGCCGGCCTCGCGCATGAACGGGAACATGTTGGTCTCCGCTATATGCAAATCAAGGCACACGCGGTCACCGCCGTCGTCAAAGGCGTTGAGAATATGGAACGCTGAAACGCCTTTGGGGCCCTTGAAGCCGCGCAGCGAGGTTACATCGCCATAGCGCGGCATGATTCCGATCCAGCATTCGAGATCCTGATCATGGGCCCAGTGGGGGCCGCCTGCTTTCATGCGCGCAAGATCGGCGGTCGTCGGAAAGAGCGGGAAAAGTGCGTATTTTTCCGTAACGGCGAAGTCGTGCATCATACCGCAATAGGGAAGCTTGAACCATTGTTCGGAAACAAGTTCGCCATTCTTGTCAGCGATGCAATAGGCAAGGTCATCTGTGCACAGACCGCCAGCCTCATAGCCGAAGAAAAACATCTCGCCGGTCTGCGGGTCGATCCGCACATGCGCCGTCATTGTTTGGGATTTCAATGCGCCGTGAAAATCCCATGAGCTGATCGTCTCAAGCGTATGCGGATTGATTTCATAAGCCCGGCCGTCCTCTTTGGTCATGAAGAGGCGGCCGGCGTGCCAGACAGGCGTCGTGTTGGAGACGGTTCGATCGACGCCTTCAACGCTCGGGTCATCCGTGAACGGGTTGCGATAGCGACCGAAAAGCGCTTTGCCAGCTTTTTTTTCCGCCAGATAGCGCGCTGTCTCGACATATTTGATGGCGTAATCAACATTGCCATTATTGATCAAAAAGCGGGCGATCATTCCGTCGGCTGACAAGCCGGTGTCGTCTTCAAACATGGGCTCATGCGCCGGGTCGGGAACAGCGCGAAAAAAGGCCCCGCTAATCTCAGGCGGGATTGTTCCTTCCACGGGCAGGCTGCGAAGGTCGAGCTCCTGGCCCACCGGTGTGTTGAGTTCGGTATAGTCCGGCGTGTTCGGGAAGCCCGGCATTGTTGTTTCCTGCCATTATGGTTGTGGTAGTTCAATTACTACCAAAAGGTAGCAATATCTGGCAAGAAAACATAGGCCTTATTTTTGGCGTTCAGGCTTCAGCGTCCATCATTTCCTGCAACATGCGGCGGCCCTCTGCTGCGTTACGATCGCTTTTTATCAAAAGGTCTTGCGGGGACTCTCCCGTAAGCGTGAGCATCTTTTCTATTTCTTCGGTCGCGAACTTATCTTCCTCGATCACAGGTTTTAGATATTCATACATGCCGTCGAGGCCCTTTTCATCAGGGGAGGCCATGGCGAAAAAATAAAGACAGCTTTTATAAGTAGATGGTGTTACGGCGTGATAAACGCGCGCTTTGGAAATCACCTCTCCTGGCTTTTCAGGATGATCTTCGGGATAGCATTGATCGCCGATCCCGGCGTGGAACCCCGGCAAGTAAAAATCCATACCAACAACACGGTCGATCTTGTCGACATTATGACCCATATGCGCCATCACCGGCGGCGCATCCGCGTTTCGAATATAGCGACGGCTTGAGAGAAATCCCGGCTTTGTCGTGATCTCTTCAGGCGTTGATGCATTCTCCGGCGTGCCGATACTGCTCGAATGCAGATAGCCGAGATGGGTTAGATCAAGAAGATTGTCATTCAGTAGCTGATAGCGGCCATTGACTTCCTGTGCGTAGAACGGCCGCGCAATCATGCCTTCTTCGGTTAAACCGATTTCACTGAGATCAGGAAGCAGCGCAGTGTCCGCTTTTTCCCTGTCACCCATCCATATCCATAACCACAAACCGTGTTCCACGAGCGGGTAGGAAGGAATTCGAATGTTCCTGCGAACAGTCTCCTGGCTTGGGATATCGATGCAGTCGCCATTCGGACCGAATGCGATTCCGTGATAGCCGCAGCGTATTGAATCGCCTTCAAGGCAACTGGCGCCAAGTGGGAAATGCCGGTGCGGACATCGTCCTCCGACGGCGACGGCTTCTCCGTCTTCTTTTCTATATAAAACGACAGGCTCATTGAGGATATTGCGGGGCAAAAGTTCGCGGTCCACCTCATTTGAGAAAGCCGCCACATACCAGCCGTTGCGAACGGCGAAACACCCTTCCTGAAAAGGATACATTGCATGCCTCCCTATAGACTTACACTGTAAGATTGCTATTAGTTACCGCTAGGGCAAGGGAGTCAAGACAGATTTATGAGCGAGACGTCTTTAAGCCGCGCCGCAATCGTCGAGGCGGCGCTCGCCATCCTCAATGAAGGCGGGCTCGAGCATGTTAGCTTGCGTAAAGTTGCGGAGAGGTTGGGGGTAAAGGCGCCGTCTCTCTACTGGTATGTGGAAGACAAGGCGGCGCTTCATGCGCTGATGTCGGAAACGGTGTTCCGGGCCTGTCTCGACTCCATGCCCGAATGTTCGGACTGGCGGGAATGGCTTTGCGCATATGGGCGCGCGCTTTGGGAGGCGCAGTTGGGCCTTCGTGACGCCGCCAAACTTATCATTATCGGTGGTGTGCATGAAGAACGGCTACGCAGCTTAGCTAATGAAATTGCAGACAAGCTGGCGCATTTCGGAATTGAGAAACAATCAGCCACGGTCATGCAATCTTCGGTGCAAGCGCTGGTGACGGGGTGGGCGGCTTTTCAGCAAAGCTCCAATGCCCCATTTCTAAACAGTATCATGAGCGTAGAAGATGAAGCCATGCGCAGCATTGATGCGCTTGTCGATGGCTGGTCGGCGCGCGTGTTAGCATCGTCCGGGCAGCTTAAAGCCGTTCCGGCGCAGGCGAAAAACGCAAAATAGCCAACAGTCTTGCTTTCGTCAGGCTTCCGGGCGCGTCTTTTCAAGAAAGATAGAGCGGCCTTCTTCATCGCTCGCTTCCAGGCTGTCTATCAGTCTCACGACATAGTGATCGAAAGCAAGGAACTCATCCTCGCGCAGTGAGTCGAACAAATACTGGGCGACCTTGTCGGCGGTGGGAAGCATTTGTTTGTACAGCCGCTTGCCTTCACTCGTGAGGCGCAGGATTTTTCTTCTGCGGTTGTTTTCGTCGATATTGCAGGTGATCCAACCCTTTCGCTCCAGGGAGGTGACGGCGCGGCTGACGCTCATCGTGCTGACGCCAGAGATTTCGGCGAGCTCATGGGATGCCGATGCGCCCGTTCGGCCGAGTAGCATGATCACACGAAATTCGTTCATGGTGACGCGGAACCGTTTCTCAAGATGTTCCGAGAATGGGGCGTTCAGCCTGTTCCCAAGTTTTAAAAGTCTGTGAAGCACTTCGAAAGGATCGACAGAGTTCGCATTTGCTTGTGGCGACACTGATCCGTTATTTTTAGTCTTGTTCATTATGCTTTTTATCTGTCTGGTTGAGGCAAGTTGTAATTTCTAAGCGCAGTCGGAAGAGGGTGGGACGCTGCGGCGGTTCCCTCTTCCGGTGGTTGCGATTCGCATACAGTCCTATTGCCTCTTTTGTAACGGCCGTTATTATCACCGTCGAAGCGCGGCCGCACAAGGGCGCCGGCGACGAACACCTTGGGAGGTTTCATGACGCACGAATTTAATCTGCTCATTGACGGAAAACTGACGCCAGGCGCGTCGACCTTTGACGTCGTAAACCCTGCGACCGGGGAAGCTTTCGCCAAATGCCCGAAAGCTGACGTCGATCAGCTGGAGCAAGCGGTCAAAGCCGCCAAGGAAGCGTTTCCCAGCTGGTCCAAAAAATCGCTCGATGAGCGTGCGGCGCTGGTGAACAAGCTGGCCGATGCGCTTGAAGCGCGTGTGGATGAATTTGCCCGGTTGTTGACGTCGGAGCAGGGCAAGCCTGTTGATCAGGCGATGTATGAAGTCATGGGCAGTTTGTTCACGTTACGCGCCTTTGCGGGCATGAAGCTAGAACAACGCACACTGCGCGATGAGGGGGGCAACAAGGTTATCGAGCACAGAACGCCGCTTGGTGTTGTCGCGTCAATCACGCCGTGGAATTTTCCGCTGATCCTCCTGATGAACAAACTCGGTCCTTGTCTCGTAACCGGCAACACGATGGTTGCTAAACCTGCGCCGACAACGCCACTCACTTCTCTTCTGTTTGGTGAACTCGCCAAGGATATCCTGCCTGCAGGCGTCTTGAATATTATTTGTGACGAGAATGAGCTTGGTCCGCTGATGACCAGCCATCCGGATATCGCGAAAGTAGCGTTCACGGGCTCGACTGCGACAGGTAAAAAGGTCATGCAATCAGCCGCGGAGACGGTGAAGCGTGTGACGTTGGAGCTTGGCGGCAATGACGCCGCTATTGTGATGGATGACGTCAATCCCAAAGCTGTTGCGAAGAAAGTGTTTGATGGCGCCATGACCAATGCCGGCCAGATTTGCGTCGCAGTGAAGCGCGCTTATGTGCCGGAAGCAATGTATGATGAGTTCTGCGATGAACTTACAAAGCTCGCAAATGACGCAGTTGTCGACGAAGGCACAAAGCAGGGCGCGCAAATCGGCCCTGTGCAGAACCGCATGCAGTATGAAAAAGTAAAAGAGTTTCTCGCGGACGCGCGCGAAAAAGGAAAAGTGCTCGCTGGCGGTGAGGCGATGGACCGGCCGGGGTTTTTCATCCCGCCGACAATCGTTCGCGACCTGCCTGAAGATGCAAAGCTGGTCAAGGAAGAGCAGTTTGGCCCTGTGCTGCCGGTCCTGAAATACGCCGACATTGAAGATGTGATCGCGCGGGCGAACGATTCCGAATACGGCCTTGCCGGCACGGTTTGGGGCAAGGATCTTGCGCGCGCGACTGACGTCGCCATGCGCATCGACGCCGGCACTGTCTGGGTGAACCAGCATCTAGCGATTGACGCCAATCTTCCGTTCCGTGGTTCGAAGCAGTCCGGTATGGGCGGCGAGCTCGGCATCGAGGGGCTCTATGAATACACCCAGGCGCATATTGTAAACTCCGTGCCTCTGGATGAGAGCGCCTAGCGCAAAAGCGAAAGCCCGAAGCAGAATATACGAGCGCATTCATGCGTTTTCAGGGAAAGTGTGTGCTCGTTACTGGCGCCGCCGGCGGACTTGGCTAGCGGCGCCTATCAGCCGTATCGCGGAGCCGGAAGAAAACGCTGACATCGTTCTTTTCCTGGCGTCAGAAGAGGCCAGTAATATGGCTGGTGCGCTCGTTATCGCCGATGGCGGCGTCGCTATTCAATAGAGCTCACGCCTCATTTCGCATGCTTAAGTGGGGAGGGCGCCGAAAATGAAAATTGCTTATCATATGGGCCGGATTGTTTTCGGCCTCTGGTTTTTATATGCCGGGATCGAATTTTTCCTGCCCTATGATTTGCAGCCTATCGGCGAAAACCCGCTGACACAGGAGTTTACACTGGCCTTGATCCATAGCGGTTTCATGATCTGGGTGAAGCTCGCCGAGATCATCATTGGCGTTCTCGTACTCCTAAACCGTGCGATGCCGCTAACGATGGCGGCGACAGCGCCGATAACCTTTGTCATCGCATATTGGAATTTCGTTCTGGAGCCCGGCGTTGTCGAATATGTTTTCGGCATTGCAACCGTGGCGCTGAACCTGTTTCTGCTCTGGCCTTTTCGCGCTTACTGGCTGCCGATGTTTGTCTGGCGCGCAAAACCGGATTACGGGCTTTCCCTCGACGCGCCTCAACGCGATTAGACTTTCTTCTGACCGCAGTTGATCTGGGTCAAACGCATCGGGCCCTGCCTTGCATTAATATTCTACCATATGGTAGAATGGAGAATGCCCCATGGCCAAATTTCCTGACAATCCCGGTTTTACAAGCGTATTGCGCCTTATCCGGATGGAAGGGGATATCCATGATCTTGAGATTGAAGGGGATGTTCCAACGGATCTGAACGGCGCCTTTTATCGGGTGCATCCCGATCCGCAATTCGCGCCAAAATTCGATGATGATCAATTCTTCAATGGCGACGGAATGGTTTCCATGTTTCGCATTCGCGGCGGACGTATCGATTTTCGCCAGCGTTATGCGCAGACTGATCGCTTCAAGCTCGAAAAGAAAGCTGGCCGTGCGCTGTTTGGCGCCTACCGCAACCCACTCACAGATGATGAAAGCGTGAAAGGGCGTATCCGCGGAACCGCCAATACAAATGTTCTTGTGCACGCCGGAAAGCTTTACGCCATGAAAGAGGATAGTCCATGCCTTCTTATGGACCCGGCTACGCTGGAGACAGAAGGCTATACGGACTTTGGCGGTGATCTGAGATTGCCGACCTTTTCGGCGCATCCGAAAATCGATCCGCTAAACGGCAACTTCTGCGGGTTCGGTTATGCGACCAAAGGGCCGCTGACGAAAGATGTCAGTTATTTTGAAATCGATCCGGCGGGAAAGGTCGTCAAGCAGATCGATTTCGAAGCGCCATATTACACGATGCTGCATGATTTCGCGATCACTGAAGATTATGCGGTCTTCAATATCTCACCTTACACATCTAGCTGGGAACAGCTTGAGCGCAATGCGCCGCATTTCATGTATGATACGGATTTGCCGTCTTATCTTGGCGTCCTGCGCCGTGATGGGGATGGCGGCGATATTCGCTGGTTCAAAAAAGAACCGAGCTTTTGCGGGTGCCATGTGATGAACGCTTTCCAGGAAGGAACGAAAGTTCATCTTGATTTGCCAATCTCTGAGAACAATAGCCTGCCGTTCTTCCCGGATATTAATGGTAAGCCTTTCGATACAATGGCGGCGCGCACATATCTGTCCCGCTTGACAGTGGATGTTGCTGCAAATAGCGATGAGTTAAGCGACATCAAAAAGATCGGCGAAACTTGCGGCGAGTTTCCGCGCATTGACGATCGTTACGCCGGCCGGCCTTACCGCCATGGCTGGATGGTTACTTATGATTTTGACAAGCCTTATAACGGTCCGGCGGGGCCGTTTGCCGGCGTTCTGAATTCGCTAACCCATTTCGATCTTGAGACCGGCGTTGAACAAGGCTGGTGGGCCGGTCCTGACAGCGGTGTGCAGGAACCCTGCTTTATTCCGCGCAGTCCCGGGGCGGAGGAGGGCGACGGCTATCTCGTTGCGCTCGTCGATAATCACATCACCAACTATTCGGATTTGTGTATCTTCGAGGCGCGCAATCTCGCCAAAGGTCCGCTCGCCCGCGCGAAACTCCCCATTCGCTTGCGTCAGGGGTTGCATGGAAACTGGGTCGACGGCGCCAACCTTGCGGCTTGAGCGACGCAATTCATACTGGGCGACCCGGCCATAGAGAAGCAGTGTTTTCTCTGCAATTAGACGCGTCGACGTCAGCGATAATGAGCTTCTGGGGATAGCTGACCACTTGTCTTCGGAATAGTGAAAGTTCTCCGCTATAGATAGCATCTCGCTGCGAGGCGCGCCTGGCGCATATTAACTGACGCTACGCTCGCACGCTGGCGATGCGGGTGTGTGATCATGCGCATTGCCTAAATTCTACCAAATGGTATTGTTGTGCGAAGTGTGAGTAAAATCGATGGGATTTTATCCGCGAATGTTCCTATGGACTGTAAGGAGCGGGCGGGAAATAATGGAGCTTGCTGCACAGCAGCAAACTCAGTCCGGCCGGCAAGGTCAAGATACTATGAGATGGTCATGAGCGAAAAAGTGAAACCGTTGTCGAGCCTTGGATCTGACATCCAGCTTTTGATTTCTATTTTGAAGTGTTCCAGCCTGATCAGCCAGCCGATGGTGGAAGAGGTTAGTGAGCCAAACGATCTGACGCGCCATGAGCTGAAAGTGCTTATTTGCATGAGTGGGGAAGGAACGCTGACCGGTCAGGAAATTTCCGAACTCATGTCAATGCCGGCGATGAATGTCAGCCGCGCGTTAACGAACCTGCACGAGAAAGGCTGGATCGAGCTTGTCGGCGATGAAAAGAACCGCCGCCGCCGTCCTTTCCGGATCAGTGCAAAGGGATGGCGCAATTATAATGCGATGTTGCCATATTTCAGATCGGTGTCTTCGCGGTTGTTTGAGACTTTGAGCAAGAAAGACCGAACAGAACTGCAGCGCATAGTGAATCTTTTGAACAATCAGTTGGACAATTGGTCAGAGCTTTCGGACAAAGCCGCAAAAGAGGGCTGATGCGCTGCCGTCAGCGCTTTCACAAAATGATCGCCTCTGCCACGTTCATTAAAGGAGCCGTCGATGTCAGATGTACTTTTGCCGGAAGGCGTGACGATCCGGAACCCCGATAAGGTTTTTATCGGCGGCTCGTGGGTTAAGCCTTCAACGGATAAAACGATTACACTGACTAACCCCAATACGGAGCAGCCTGTGGGGCGCGTTGCGGAGGCTGTTGAAGCGGATATGGACCGCGCAGTGGACGCAGCCAGAAAAGCCTTCGATGAGGGAAGCTGGCCTGCGACGCCGCCTGCGCAAAGAGCGAAATATCTATATCTGCTTGCAGAAGCGTTGAAGAAACGCGAGCCGGAGATCGCGAAGGCGTGGACCGCGCAAGTGGGTATGCTCGCGGCGGTCGCGCCTTTCATTGTCGGCGGTGGAGCCGCTTCGGTTGCGCATATGGCCGCTGTAACCGAGCGTTACGAATTTGAAAAACGCGCGCCATCCTCTGAGGCGGATACGGCGGTGATCGTGCGCGAACCGGTTGGCGTCGTCGCCGCCATCGCGCCATGGAATGCGCCCTTCACGATCATGTTGAACAAGGTTGTGGCGGCGCTTTCAGCCGGCTGCACGATTATCATGAAGCCCTCTCCGGAAACGCCGCTTGAGGCTTATATCATCGCCGAGGCGGCCGAAGAGATCGGGTTGCCGCCGGGCGTCGTCAATCTCGTTTGCGGTGATCGCGCCGCGTCTGACCATCTCGTCTGTAATCACGGTGTCGATAAGGTAAGTTTTACGGGTTCGACGGTCGCCGGAAAGCGCATCGCCAGTGTCTGCGGCGAGCGCATTGCGCGCTGTACGCTGGAGCTTGGCGGAAAATCCGCTGCGATTGTGCGCGATGATTACAGCACCGAAGATGCTGCAAAACTACTGACCTCGACCATCACCATTTTCAGCGGTCAAGTCTGCGCCATGCTTAGCCGGGCGATTGTCCCGCGCAGCCGTCATGATGAGCTGGCTGAGGCCATCGCCGGAGAAATGAACAAAGTCAAAATTGGCTACAGCGAAGATCCTGAGACCATGCTCGGCCCGCTCGCCATGGCGCGTCAGCGCGATCGTGTCGAAGACTACATCGCAAAAGGAAAAGAAACCGCAGACCTTGTTACTGGCGGTCAGCGGCCCAGCCATCTCAATCGCGGCTATTTTGTTGAGCCAACGCTATTTGCAAATGTCGACAATAAATCCGTGATTGCACAGGAAGAAATATTTGGTCCGGTCCTCAGCCTCATTCCCTGTGAGGATGAGGAAGACGCAATCCGCATCGCCAATGAATCCAATTACGGGCTCAACGGATCGGTGCTGACCCATGACCATGACGCCGCCTATGGCATAGCGCGGCGGATGCGTTCAGGGGGTGTCGCGCAAAATGGTATGCGCGCCGATTTCAGCCTGCCTTTCGGCGGTTTCAAACAGTCCGGCATTGGCCGGGAAGGCGGCGCCGAAGGGCTGGCCGCCTATCTGGAGACAAAAACAATCCTGCTTGACGGTGCGCCCGCGGCGTTGGCGGGTTAAAGCTCGACGCTGCCGCCATCCACAAAGAGATCGATGCCGGTGATGTAACTTGCCTCATCCGAGGCGAGAAACAGAACGGCGCGTGCGACCTCTCGCGGTTCCCCTATACGTTTTAGCGGGACCACCTCGCGCATGTGCCCGCGCATGCCTTCAACGGCTTCGTCAGTCATGCCCGGATTGCGATAAAAGAGTGGCGTTTCCGTTGGGCCGGGACTCACCACATTGACGCGGATATGTCTCGGCGCCAGTTCGGCGGCGTAAATTCTTGCGACAGCGCGTAATCCCGCTTTCGCGGCGGCGTAGACGGCGTTCCCGGGGACGCCCAGAACCGAGCCGACAGAGCCGGTAAAGACAATGGCGCCGCCGTCGCGCAAATGCGGCAGCGCCGCCTGCGCGGCGAAGAAGGCGCCTTTGAGATTGACGTTCTGAATGTCATCCCAGAACTGCTCGGTGACTTCGTCTACGGGCGAAAAGCCGCCAACACCGGCGTTAATGAAGACAACATCGAGCGGGCCGTTCTGCTCGACAGCGGTTTTGATGGCCGATGCGCTGGCCGACGCGTCAGCCATGTCGCTCTGAATCGCTAGCGCGCCGGTCGTTTCTGCTGCGGCGTCCAGCGTCTTCCGGCTGCGGCCTGTGAGAGACACGCTCGCGCCCTCAGCGGTGAAATCCTCCGCTGCGGCCAAGCCGATCCCGCTATTGCCGCCGAAAATGAAGACGTGTTTTCCCGAAAATCTGTCTTTTGTCATCGCTATACCATTGGGGTTGGATTGACCGGGTTTTCAGGCACTTCCTGAATAACGTCCCAGTGTTCGACAATCATACCGTCTTCAACGCGAAAAATATCGATGACGGCGAGCCCCGGATCACCGGGCCAGCGCTTCACATGGACATGGGTGATGACATGGTCGCCATCAACAAAGGCGCGTTTGATTGTTTGCTCTGCGTCTGGCGATTCTGCGCGGATTTTCACCAGAAATTCCTTCAGCGCATCGACGCCGGGAGGTGCAAGAGATGAGTGCTGAATATAGTTTGGCGAAATGTAGCGATCGACCGCGTCGGGATTCATGCCAATCAGCACCTCATGATACATTGCGAGAACAAAGTCGAGTTTTTGTTGTTCTTCCTTGGATCGCGGCATTCCATTCCTCCCATGCAAATGGCCCTGAATTGCGGGCGCGCCCAAGATAGGCTATAATACTACCAAATGATAGAAAATTACGTCTGGCGCAATTGCCTTTAGAGTTGGCGTAATTTGTAAACGAAAACGGCCTTCGCGAAAGAGGCTTTCATCGGCGCAGGGAGCGTCAAAACAATTTTCTGAAACATGCGGGTATTTAAATGAGCACAAAGCTTGAAAACGCTGCGCCTTCTACGCATACGCGCGAAGCGTTGTACAAAAGCCTCGATAATTATCTGGATGCTTTGGCGGCCAAAAACCCTTCAAAGGTTCCGTGGGCTGATGAAGTCTTTAATACGGAAGACAATGTCGCGATCGAGGTCGGC
>JAUHYK010000149.1 GCA_030426465.1 Alphaproteobacteria bacterium | reverse complement strand
CTGATCAAGGGCGTGGCCATGAGCCCGGTCGCCGCTCAATTCGCCGCCTCAGCCTTAATCAACCCCGCTGCTGCGGCAAAAGCTGTAACGGAGGTCAGCGCACCTTATCCGCCGGCCCGCTCCGGACTGCGAGGTCAACATGAAGGTTCGTTCGAAGCAGCACATATGGCGCGCGACGGTCGGTTTGACGGCAAGGTTTCCGCACGAGAAAGCGGCGAACATTATGACCTGGTGATCGTCGGCAGCGGCATATCTGGGCTTTGCGCCGCATACTTCTATCGAAAAGCATTAGGCGACGATTCAAAGATTCTGATTCTGGATAATCACGATGATTTTGGCGGCCACGCCAAGCGGAACGAGTTCTATTACAATGGAAAGACATATTTGTCCTATGGCGGGACAATGAGCGTTGAATCGCCTTTTCCCTATAGTTACGCTGCTACCGCTCTACTGGAAGACCTCGGCATCAGGCCCGAATCTTATGAACGGTACGACCTAACCGGTACAGTCTATAATGGGCTTTCCAACAGCGTTTTTTTTAACTCTGAACATTTTCTTCAGGACCGCATCGTTGCTGGATACGGTGAAAAGCCGTGGGCGGAGTTCTTTGGTGAGGCGCCGCTTACTAACGCAGTTCGCGCCGATCTGACCCGCCTACATACAGACAAGAAAGATTATCTTCCTGGAATGTCGCCGACCGAGAAAGCGGCGTTCTTGAAAAGAATTAGCTTGAAAAGCTTCTTGATTGAATACGCGGGAATGTTAGAGGAAAGCTTGCCGTTTTTCGCTGGAATGGGCTTTCGCAACAATAAGCGGGTAGACACATGTCCCGCATTTGAAGCCTTACGCCTTCCTGTATTCGACGGCATGGCGGTTGCCGAACCACCGCGCGCGCAATCAGTGCATTTCCACTTTCCAGACGGCAACGCCTCCATCGCGCGACTACTTGTAAACCAGCTTGTTCCTGGCGTTTTTGATAAGCATCACGATCAGGAGTCCATCGTTTCTGCAAAGGCAAATTATGGCGCGCTTGATCAGGCACAGAACCATCTGAAAATTCGCCTAAACAGCATGGCCGTGCGAGTTGAACATCTTGGCGATTTTGATGATATCGGCGAGAAATCCGTAAGAACCGTATATGTGCAAGACGGCGAAACTGTTTCCGTCACGTCCGCGAACGTAGTGCTTGCATGCTTCAATAACATTATTCCTTTTATAGTCCCAGATCTCCCGCAAGATCAGCGTGAAGCTTTGGGCAAGGCTTCAAAAGTCCCAATGCAATACACCAATGTTCTCATTCGGAACCGGCGCGCTTGGGACAAGCTCGGAATTCAACGCATTCAGGCGCCAAATGGATATCACACATGGGCGACATTGGATTTTCCCATGAAGATCGGCGAATATAGAAGTTCAATATCGCCAGACGATCCTGTCGTTGTTCATATGGTGCGGAATCCCAACTCACCTGGCCTTCCGCGCCGAGAGCAACACCGCCTTGGGCGCATCGAAATGCTGACGACGCCTTTTGAAGAGATCGAATTGAAAATTCGTGACCAGCTTCAACGCATGCTTGGAGCCGGCGGATTCGACCAAGAAAGAGACATTCTCGCAATCACAGTGAATCGCTGGCCACATGGTTACGCATATACGCCAGACACGCTCTCCGACCCGGATCTGCCTTATTCAATGCAACCGCATGTCATCGGAAGACGCATTTTCGGCCGCATTGCTATAGCAAACGCAGATGCCGGAGCCGCGGCTTATACGAATGTGTCGATCGACCAAGCTAATCGAGCGATACAGGAGATACTTATTAGTCGAGGCCTGACCTGACGCATTAGCACACTACAGCAACAACATCTCTCGAGGCGAGCAGATCTCACGCCCACAGCGGAGACGGGAACATTATTGCTCTCGAAACCTGAGTGTTGCGGAGCGTCCTAAGTTGCTCGCACTTACCTTGCCATTCACTATTGCGCCAGCGTCTTGTGTTGCCTGAAATGCGCTGTAATCGGCGGCAAAGAAAGAGTGAGTGCGGCGACAAGCGAACCCATCGCCATTATCAAGGCAACCGACTGAAGTCCCATATTGTTTGAAAACAAGAGACCGGCAATGAGCGGGCCAGCAGCAGCTCCCCCGCGCCCGACGCCAATGACAAACCCAGTTCCGGTCGCACGCACACTTGTCGGAAAAGCCTGTGCGACCATTGCGTAAATGCCGACGATCGCCGCATTCGTAAAAAAACCGGCCACTGCGGCAACAAACGCCAAACTTGCGAGCGTGTCATGCCCCGCTCCAAAGTAGACTACCATAACAGCACCAAAGATCATGGCGCCGACAACGAGAGGGCGCGGACTAAATCTACGTGTGAGGAAACTGAACAAAAACGCGCCGGTTGCACCACCGACATTCGCCCAAACAAGTACGCTGCCGGCCAAGGAGGGTGAGAATCCAAGGTCCGTCACCAATTTCGGAATCCATTTTAAAATAAAGTAAAAAGTCATAATATGCGCGAAATACGCAAAGGTCATCAAAACTGTTAATGAAACAAGCTCACCGGAAAACAACCGCCTAATCCCGTCGACCTTAACAGGATCATCATCTTCTGGCGGCAAGGAATCTATAGGAGACCTTTTCATGCGCTTGAGCAAT
>JAUHYK010000011.1 GCA_030426465.1 Alphaproteobacteria bacterium | reverse complement strand
GGCGGGCTGGCCGCCCTCGCCCTGGCGCTTCCTCCGAGCCATTCTCGCCCGTAGTTTCCAACTTTCGCGCGAGCGAGATAACACCGATGACGATCCGCTGCGCCAGAATCTCGCTTTCTTTACCGCCTTTACCGAAGGCTGGGGGCTGTATTCGGAGCTCTTGGCGAAAGAAATGGGCGCTTATGAGGATCCCTATTCAGATTTCGGCCGTCTGACGACGGAAATCTGGCGCGCGATCCGTCTCGTTCTCGACACTGGCTTTCATTACAAAGGCTGGACGGAAGAAGAAGGCGTTCAATATTTCATTGAGAACTCCCCCGCGGCCGAAGGGCAGATCCGCTCAGAGGTTCAGCGCTATATTGTCTGGCCGGGTCAGGCGACGGCCTACAAGATCGGTATGCTGAAAATTCTTGAATTGCGCGAAGAGGCCAAAGCTGAGCTTGGCGACAAGTTCGACATCAAAAGCTTCCATGACACGGTGCTGGGCGGCGGCGCCCTGCCTCTCGACATTCTCGAGCGGCGTGTCGGCGAATGGGTTGAGGAGCAAAAAGCAAGCTAACGTAATCGCTTTCAAATGCGCAGCGGCGCCCATTCCGGGCGCCGCTGAAAAAGCTTATCCACATAAGGGCATTGCGGATCGACGCGAAACCCTTGCGCTTGAGCGTCATCAATCGCGCGTTCCACAAGCTGGCGCGCGATATTTTTTCCGCGGGCCTCCACCGGTGTGAAGGTGTGATCGATCACCATCACCTCGCCGCGTATCTTGTAAGTCAGCTCCGCTTCACCATCGCCGGCGAGCGCCCAGTATCGGCCGGCGTCGCCGCGCTGTTCATGTTGAATATCGAGATTGTCGTCCGTCATGGGGCCGCCTCCTAAGGTGAACTTGCGCGTTTCCGATATGGGAACAGACAGCCTTTGCCGCGAGCCGGTTCCGCTCACACCTGCTTGATCGGCAGTTTCGCCGGATCAAGGTCTTTGATCTCGCATTCCCACACAGTGATCACGCGCCAGCCGAGCTTTTTCAGCGCGGCTGCGTTTTTCTGATCCCGCGCCTTGTTGCGTGTGATTTTGTCTTTCCAGTAGTCGGCGTTTTGCTTCGGCTGGCGATTCCCGCGCTTGCAGGTGTGACCGTGCCAAAAGCACCCATGAACAAAGACGACCGTTTTGTGCTTGGGGAAAACAAGGTCAGGCTTTCCCGGAAGGTCTTTGACATTGAGGCGGTAGCGCAGACCGAGAGCGAAGAGTTTTTTCCGCAAGGCGATTTCGGGCTTGGTGCCACGCCCTTTGACCGCGCGCATGATCTCGGAGCGTTTTTTCGCGCTGAACGTGTCTGTTCCCACGATTTTCCCGTGTCGCTGGCTATCCTGAATAAAAAAAACTGTTCAGCGCCACTTAGCGCTTGAGCGTGCTGATAGTTTAGCTAGGTTGGCCATAGTGCAATGCAGTATGGGGGACTACCATGCAATTCAAACATTTATTTGCCGCTATGTCAGCAGCGGCTATGGCTGTGGCCGCAACGCCGAGCCACGCGACAGCAGTCGATCTCGAGCTGCAACTTCTCGTCGATGTATCCGGTTCTATCAGCAGCGGCGAGTTCGCTCTTCAGCAAGATGGGTACGAAGCCGCGTTTCGCGACGCTGGGATCATTTCCGCCATTGAAAACGGGACGATAGGCTCCATCGCTGTCCAGTTGATTTACTGGTCGAGCGCATCTTCTCAGGCGATTGGCGTCGACTGGGCGCTGATCAGCGACGGGACGTCCGCAAACGCTTTTGCCGACGCTGTTGCTGCGGCGGGGCGTCCATTCAACGGCGGAACAGTGCCCAGCGCGGCGATCAATTACGGCGCGCCGCTCTTTAATGACAATGGTTATGAGGGAACACGCCTCGTGATGGATGTCTCCGGCGACGGAACCGGCAACGCAAGCGCCTCGTCTGCGGCGCGCGATGCGGCTCTGGCTGGCGGCGTTGACGCCATCAACGGCCTTGTCATCGGGTCCAGCACATCCTTGCAGGATTTCTATATGGCGAACATCGTTGGCGGCGCCGGCGGTTTCCTCGTGGTCGCCAACACGTTTGAAGATTTCGCCTCCGCGGTTCTGACCAAGATCGGCCGTGAGATCGTTGGCGGTGAAGTGCCAATTCCGGGCGCCATCCCGCTGATGGCGACGGGCCTTCTGGTTTTGTGGCGCCGGTCGCGTCGCAAGGCTTCCGTCTGAAACGGTAGCGCATAAATTAAAAAGGCCGGCGTTTCGCCGGCCTTTTTTTATGTCTAGGTGTTTAAGCGGCCTTACACGCTTTCGCGTGCGTGAGGGCGGGTTCGAAAACCGTTTCCGCGAGCCATCGCACAACGGGAACCGCCACACCGTCGCCGCAGAGTTTGAGCGCTGCATTGGCGCTATGCGGCAGGATGTAATCTTCGGGAAGGCCCATTAGTCCGGCCGCCTCGCGCGCTGAAATCAGGCGCGAGCGCACTTTGCCGTTCTCAATAGCGAAGACAATCTGGCGCGAAGACCCGCCTGCGGGCGTTCTGAGGCATCCTGCAAGCCCGTCAAAGCGCGCTTCCACGCGCTGGACCGTTTCGCCATTGACGATGCGTGTCCGGCGAAAAGCTGCGCCTGCGCGCTTTGCGCCATTTTTGACGATTGCTTCAAGGCGCTCGCGCTGATGCGGCGCCATCATGGCGACAAGTTTTTGCGTCTGCTCGGCTGGGTGCCAGTCGGGCGCATCCCAGTCGATAAGGCTTGAAAGGCGGGCATTGCGCATCAGGCGCGGTGTCGCGCCAAGCCAGAACCAGCGCGCTTGCGCCAGTTTGGAAAGTTTCGTTTGTGCAGCGACAAGCGCCGGCGGAGCGATTTCCTCTGACAGAGGCGCGGGCGCTTTCGGCGGCGCCAGGTCTTCGGCAAATCCCAGAATAAACAGGCGCGGCCGTGATTGCGGCGTGAAATTTTTGGCGTCGAGGATGGCTGCCGTGACGACGTATCCCGCTTTCGCCATGAGATCGACAACGCAAGCGAAATCGCGTCCATCATTAGAGGTCAGCAATCCAGCGACATTTTCTATTGCGATCATGCGCGGCGCCTTATCCGCCGCGATCAGTCCTTCCATCAACGACCAGAAAGGGAAGAAAGCGCCGGACCGCCGTGCGCCCATGCCGCCGCGCGCGCCGGCAAGGGACAGGTCCTGACAGGGAAACGATCCCCAGACGAGATCGACGGCGTGACTGGGTAGATCGTCAAGCGTGATCGATGCGATGTCGCCTTCGATCAGATGATCGCCGCCGAAATTTGCGCGATAGGAGGCGCATTTTTGCGAATCGAGATCGTTGGCGAGCAGGCAGCGCCACGAACGCCCGAGGCCGATTCGCGCCATGCCGCCCCCGGCGAAGAATTCGAGAAATGTTTTTTTCGCGTTCATCGGGTGTGATGTTATCTTCGTCAATTGGTGTTTGCCGCATTGCGGCCACATTCATCCGCACACGCAGCGCTTGCGCCTCATTTGCGTCACGATTGCCGTGTTTCCGCCTTATTTCAAGACGTTAATCGCAGTGCTGTGACCAAGTTTACATTGACCCCAACTTGTTCGTCCCGCAAAGTGATGCTGGGCGCTAAGGGGGCTCGCTTTCCAAAGGAGAGGCGAATGCCCTGGATGGAAATCAAACCGTTTTCGGTTTTCAAGACTGCGACGGTCGCGGGATTAACGACTTTCGCTGCAATGTGTGGGGGATTCGCAACCGCGGCGCCCGCAACCACACCGCAAACTACAACGTCAATTTCGGCTGCTGTTTCACCTGCGCCGATGCAATTGGCCATGCTTGATGAACGTGACCGCGGTCAGCGATCAGGCCGCCGCGACGGAGAGCGTTCGCGCGGGGACCGTTCCGGCGGCCGCTCGGGCGGCGGCGACAGGTCGCGCGGACAGTCGCAGCGTGAGCGGCAACGCGCTCAACGCACTGAGCGAAAAGAACAGTATCGCACCTCGGATAGCAGGCGCGGCCGCAGTAATGGCGTTGAACGCCGCCGTGATGCAGGAAATAATGACCGCCGCGGCGGCGACCGTCGTGCGGCTGACAACGGCAGCCGGCGCAACACAGCGCAAAACAACAATGATCGTCAGCGCCGCGCCGGAAATAATGACACCCAGCGCCGTGCATCAGGCGGCGACGGTCAGCGCCGCAGCGGCGACCGCAGTCAGGACCGCAACCGGTCGGGACAGCGATATGCAGATAATTCCGGCGGTCGCCGCGACGGCGCGCGTGACGGAAGGCGAGATGGCCGCCGCGACGGCGCTCGCGACGGAACGCGGGATGGCCGCCGTGACGGCGTTCGCGACGGCAGACGCGATGGCGCCCGAGACGGTCGCCGCGACAGCTATCGCGACGGACGGCGTGATGGGCGCAGGGATGGCTATCGCGACGGACGCAGGGATGGGCGCCGCGACGCCTATCGCAGCGGCCGCAGCGATAATTATCGAGGCGGCGGCCGTGATCGGTGGCGGTCCGACCGGCGCTACTACCGCTCCGACCGGGCGCATCGCAAAGGCTACGGGCCGAAGCGCCGCCACGGTTACTGGTCGCCGCGCTATAATCGCTTCGTCTATTACCGAGGTTACGATCCGGCCGGCTGGTTGTTTGTAAGCTTCGGCTGGGACCTTTATTCACGAACCTATATTGGCGATTGCGATCTAGTCTCCCAGACCTTCTATCGTGGCGCACGCCGCTACGAGGAAGTGGCGCTTCTCTGCTATGACCCCTGGGGCTATGGCTATATTAAACCCGGCAGCCGCCGTGTTTATCGCAGCTACTAAACCGCCTCAAACAAGACAATATACGGGCGCCCTTCGGGGCGCCCGTTGTTTTTGAGCGCGCTGATTCGTCCTCATTGACCGAATGCCCCGACTCTGTGGACAAGGAGCGGTCAACCAACTGTTTTCATTCGCGCGCTGCAAGACGTAACGCCCATGTTCCGAAACATTTTCATCGCCGCAGGGATTATCACCCTGGCGCTCTGCGTTCCGCTCGAGGCGGCGCAAGGCGCGCCGGGGCAGGGGCTTGAAGATGTGCAGGTTGGGGAAAAGGACTTGCAGACCCGCATCGCGCTCATCTGCAACGGAGCTTGCGGTCTTGAAAAGCGCGGCGACGGTGTTTTCTTCCTGCGCGGCGTCACTGCGGAGATGAGCCTCGATCTCTCGACGCGCAGTCACAATATCGACGGCTTCACCATGGTCCCGGATGCGGAAGGCAGTTTGCTGAATGTAGCGTCCCGCCGGATTCTTGAATACGCCAACACCAAATCCTGTGTGATCTCCGGGCGCCCTGCGACCTGTGTCGATCTATTCTACGCTGATGCGATCGCGCAACAGGCGGCGCTTGCGACCCCGAGCCTAACCCCGAAGCCGGAATCAAAGCCCGCCACGCAGAGGGCTGCGCAGAAACCGACCCCGAAGCCGTCTTTGCGTGAAAGTGAGCCGGAGCGTTTGTCGCGTTTTGCTTCGCTTGGCCCGCCTGAAAGGCTGGCGCCGCCGCAACCGGCACGTCTCGCCAGTCTCCGGCCTGTGCAAAAGCCGGTGGAGACCGCCAAACCTGTCCTTCGTGAAGAGCGGCCGCTGCCTGCGCCCGCGCCGCAAAAATTCGATTACGCCGCGCAGGTTGAGGCGCTTCTCGGCAAGAATTTGACGCCCGGCTATTGCGCCTCGGCGCGCGCCACTTTGCAAAGCGATCCCTGGGCCCTTGGCGCCATGGTCGATGTTGGTCTTTGCGAAGCCGCCGCCGGTAAATCCGAAGCAGCGGATGCAACGCTGGCGCGCATACTTGAATATACGCCAGACAATTACGAAGCCTATATCGGGCGCGCGCTGATTGCGCTTGAGGCGGGTGAGAAAAGCGTCGCGCGGCGGTATTTCCAGAATGCGCTCGACGCGCCGCCGCCGATGGAAGAATCGACGCGTATCGTCGAAGCCATGCGTTCGCTATAAAACCGTAACAGCTTCGTGATGGCGTGAGTTCTCGCCTTGACCGTGTTCCTGCCCGCCCATAGCGTCCCCTCCGCTTGAAAAGGAGAGACCAACCATGGCGAACCCCATTAAAATTATCGGCGTTCCATTTTCGCAAAATGTCAGAAAGCCGCTTGCCGTCGCGCATCATCTCGGACTCGATGTCGAAAACCCGCCTCTCGCGCCAAATGATCCGGCGTTTGCGGGTCTCCACCCTGCCGGGCGCATTCCACTGCTGGATGATGCTGGTTTTGTGATTGGTGAATCCAACGCCATCATGATCTATCTCTGTTCGAAGACAAAGAATGATCTTTACCCTGAAGAACCAAAGGCGCGCGCATTGGTCAACCAGTTCCTGTTTTGGGATGTCGCCCATTGGACCCCGGCCTACCAGCCGATCCAGTTCGAACGGCTTGTCAAAGGCATGCTGGGGCTTGGCGATACGGATGAAGCGGTGGTCGAGGCGACCTTGCTGAAATTTGCGCGTGAGGCCGCTTATCTGAATGGCGTCCTCGATGGCAAGGATTGGCTGGTAGGCGACGGACCGACGCTTGCCGATTTCGCTGCAGGCGCAGGTCTCACTCATGCCGCCGCCATGGGCCTTCCGCTTAAGGACTACGCAAATGTCTGCGCCTGGAACGAGCGGGTGCAGGGTCTTGAAGGCTTCAAGAAAACTGAAGTGAAAATGTAAGTAAAGGACGGATGTTTCGATGAGCGGCCAATGTCCCGTTTACAGGTTTGACGCCGCCATCGTTCGCCGCCCTGCCACGTCCGTTGTAAGGGGGTTGCGCGCCGGTGACGGCGGCGACCCCACCTATGAAGGCGTCCTTGCAGAGCAGGACGCCTATATTGCAGCGTTAAAGGCCGCAGGCGTCGCTATTGATATCCTGCCGCCGCTGGACGCGTTTCCGGATTCTATTTTTGTCGAAGACCCGGCGTTGGTTTTTTCACAAGGCGCGATCCTGCTGCGTCCCGGTGCGAAAAGCCGTGCAGGTGAAGTGGCGGAAATCTCATCCGCGCTCAAAGAGCGGTTTCAAACGGTTCTCCAGCTGCCAGAACCCGGCTTTGCTGAAGGCGGCGACATTTTGAACACGTCACATGGGGTGATGATCGGACTTTCCGCGCGCACTGACCTCAAAGGCGCAAAAGGGCTCCAGTCATGTCTGACCGAGTTGGGGCTGAAAAGCCGGATTGTTGAAACGCCGGAGGGCGTCCTGCATTTTAAAACCGATTGCTCGCTCCTGGATGATGAATCCATTTTGACGACGGCGCGTCTTTCTCGATCGGATGTGTTTGATGATTTCGAAACCGTGATCGTTCCCGAGGGAGAGGAAGCGGCGGCCAATGCGCTGCGCGTCAACGATGTGGTCATGGTCGGTGAGCAATTTCCAAAAACAATCGAGCTTCTTGATAAGCTTGGATATGACATCGTTCCCCTTGAAACGTCACAGATCGGAAAGATTGACGCCGGGCTTTCCTGCATGTCCTTGCGATGGAAGGCCGGCGATTGACCTGGCCGCCGTTGGGCTTGATTGACATCGTCAAAGCGCCCCGTCACTCTTCCTGAATGAATCAGCCTTCTGATCAATCGGGCGAAGGGGTCCGCCCGCCTTCGATGGGGTTCTGGCAAGTTTGGTCGATGTCCGCCGGCGTCATGATTGGGTCGGGTATCTTTCTGCTGCCTGCGGTTCTGGCCGCTTACGGCTCTATCAGCTTTATCGGTTGGCTGTTTACGACAGCTGGCGCCGTCTGCATTGCATTGACCTTGGGGCGTCTCGCCAGTCGGACACATCAAAGCGGCGGCTTTTATATTTATGCGCGGGACGCCTTTGGCGATCTAGCCGGGTTTTTGATGGGGTGGAGTTACTGGCTGAGCATTGTTTTTGCGACGGCGGCGATCGCCGTTGCTTTTGCAGGATATGCGGGCGCTATATTTCCGCCTCTGGCGGGCAACACGATCGCGCAGATGTTTGTGGCTATCGCGCTAGTCTGGCTGATTACAGCCATCAATATTCGCGGCGTTGAAGCGGCTGCGAAAGCGCAGCTCGTCATGACCATCCTGAAGATTGCACCGTTGCTGCTTGTTATCGGTCTGGGGCTGTTTTTCGGATCACCGGAAAACATTCCCCCGTTCAATCCCACGGGTGAGCCGTTCATAAAAGGACTGGCCGCCACGGCGCTTCTCACCATGTGGGCGTTTATCGGCATCGAAGCCGGCGTCGTCGCAGCGGAAGATGTTGTCGACGCAAAGCGGACAATTCCGCGGGCGATCACGTCGGCCACCATTTGCGTGGCCATATTGTATGTCGCCTCGACAGCCGCAGTGATGTTCATTCTCCCGGTGGAGACCTTGGCTGTTTCCGAAGCGCCTTTTGCCGATGCGGCGCGGATTTTAGGACCGGCCGGCGCCATCGTGATCGCGGTCGGCGCTCTTATATCGACGGCGGGCTCGCTCAATGGCTGCGTCTTTATTGGCGCACAGACCGCGATGGCGACGGCGCGGGACGGGTTTGCGCCCAAGTTTCTCGCAAAGAAAAACACAGGCGCCGCGCCCGCGGACGCGTTGATCGTCACCGGCGTTATCGGCACGGTCATTCTGCTGATGAATTACACAGATGGCCTGGTCGCGGCGTTCACGTTCATGATAGCCATGTCGACGCTCGCGACGCTTGCGCCCTATGTGTTGTCGGCGCTCGCTGAAATCAAAGCCGACTGGCGCTCAGCGCGTGGCTGGCTGGTGATTGCGTTGGCGGCGCTGGTTTACTCCATTATCGCCATGGCGGGCGCCGGAATCACAACCCTCTTGTGGGGCGCCATACTGCTCGCCGCAGGTCTACCGATCTATTACTGGTCAAAGGCGCGCTATAAGCAGCAGGCGCCGCTTGCTCCGGAAGCTAATGCTTGACCGGGCCTGCGCCGCCGAATAGCGTCCGCCGCGCTATGACAGACCAGAAAAAACAGACTTTTCAGGACCTCATCCTCACGCTCCAGAACTACTGGGCGGACAATGGCTGCGTCATCCTCCAGCCCTATGACATGGAGATGGGGGCGGGTACGTTTCACCCGGCGACGACGCTGCGCTCGCTTGGGCCGAAGCCCTGGAATGCGGCCTATGTGCAGCCTTGCCGCCGCCCGACCGATGGCCGCTATGGCGCGAACCCGAACCGTTTCCAGCATTATTACCAGTTTCAGGTGGCGCTGAAGCCTAGCCCGGACAATATTCAGGAGCTTTATCTCGGCAGTCTCGACGCCATTGGCGTTGACCGTTCCGTGCATGACATCCGGTTCGTCGAGGACGACTGGGAAAGCCCGACGCTCGGCGCCTGGGGGCTTGGCTGGGAGGTCTGGTGCGACGGCATGGAAGTGACGCAGTTCACTTATTTCCAGCAGGTCGGCGGTTTCGATTGCAAGCCCGTGACGGGCGAGATCACCTACGGACTCGAACGCCTCGCCATGTATGTGCAAGGCGTCGATAACGGCTTCGACCTTGTCTACGGCGGCGCCAAGCCGGACGGATCGCCATTCACCTATGGCGATGTTTTTCACCAGAATGAAGTTGAACAATCGGCGTACAATTTTGAGCTCGCCAACACGGAAATTCTCTTCCGCCAATTCAAGGAAGCCGAAGATAATTGCACGGCGATCATTGAGGCCGGTAAAAAAGACGGCAAAGCCTATCCGTTGCCGGCCTATGAGCAATGCATCAAGGCATCGCATCTGTTCAATCTGCTTGATGCGCGCGGGGTGATTTCCGCGACCGAACGCCAGTCCTATATCTTGCGCGTCAGAACGCTATCGAAGGCCTGTTGCGAAGCGTGGCTGGAAAGCCCGCAAGGCCGTACCGAAGGCGCGGGCGTCGTTGACTATGCAATGGCGTAGATCATGACGGTGGCGCTCCCCCTTGAAGGCGGATGCCAGTGCGGCGCCCTCCGGTATGAGCTAAACGCCGCGCCGATCACGCTTTACGCCTGCCATTGCAGCAACTGCCAGAAACAGACGGGAAGCGCTTTCGTGCTCTCCACGGTGATCCCGGAAGCCGCCTTTTCCTTCACCGAGGGCAAACCCGGCAAGACCGAATGGAAAGCTGATTCCGGCGCCCAGCGTTTCGGATATTACTGTAAGGATTGCGGCAATCGCATCGCTAACGGCCAGACGCCCTCGACCGGAATTTTGAGCCTGCGCGCCGGCACCTTCGACGACACGTCATGGGTGCGTCCCGCCGGACATATCTGGGTGAAGAGCGCGCAACCCTGGATCAAGTTCGATAAGGACGATCTTCTCTGCGACAAGCAGCCCACGGAGTATGGTCCTTATGTGGAGCGGTTTCGCAGTTTCGGCATCTTCGCGAATTAAACCGCCTTCGGATAATTCGCACCCGCAGCAATTATAACACGTGAATTTATTGCACATTGCCCGCCTTGCGCCCTGGGCGATAAAATCCCGTCTGACAAAGCTAGGGAGGGTGCGATGCCCAAAATACTTGGTTTGAATCTGCTTGGCGTTCTTGCAGCGACTGTTGCGTTTTATTTTGTCGGCTTCCTCTGGTACGGCCTCATTTTTTCCGAAGCGTGGCAAGCAGCGGCAGAGGTCGCGCCGGCCGATGTGGAGGGGGATAGTCCGCTTTACATGGTTGGCGGTTTCCTGATCACCCTGCTTCAGGTCATTGGCCTCGGGCTGGTCATAAAATGGAAAGGCGATACGGGCCCCGTAGCGGGCGCAACCACGGCGATCGTGCTGTGGTTCTTTTTCGCCCTGCCGTTCACACATTACGATTATCTCTATGACCCTGCGCATAGTGTGCCGTTGCTGATGATCGATCTCTCCCACTTTCTTGTGGGCTGGGTCGTCGCGGCGGTCGTGCTGCGCTTGATTAAGTAGAGCGGGGCAGCCATTTTATGGAAGGGGCGGCGGTCGCGCCGCCCTTATTTATTGGGAAGCCCTTTTGTTGAGAGGCGTCTGATGGCGTTGACTGCGCCGAAAAGAAACCGCCGCAAGAAGCGTAAAAAGAAAAAAGCGGCGCCAAACCGTATGCGCTTCGCCTTGCGCGCGGGCGTGATCGCCATGCTGGGTCTGTTCGGCGCCTCGCTCCTTTGGGCCGGGTTATACCGGCTCGCGCCGCCGCCGGGGACGCTTCTCATGTTTCAGCGCAAGCTCAGCGGAGACGTCATTGAACATCCATGGACGCCGCTCGACGAAATTTCACCGCATCTGGTCAGGGCCGTGATTGCAGCGGAGGACACGCGCTTTTGTCTTCACAACGGCATCGATTTCGAAGCGATCGACAAAGCGCTGGAGGAGTCCAAAAACGGCAAGCGCTTGCGCGGCGCCTCGACAATCTCCCAGCAGACGGCGAAAAATGCGTTTCTCTGGAATGGCGGCGGCTGGCTGCGCAAGGGCGGCGAAGCATGGATGACCGTACTGATTGAAAGCTTCTGGCCCAAACGCCGGATCATGGAGGTCTATCTCAATATCGCGGAGTGGGGCGATGGTCATTTTGGCGCCGAAGCGGCGGCGCAGGCGCGGTTTCACAAAAGCGCCAAGGATCTGACGGCGTCTGAGGCGGCGTTATTGGCGAGCGTTTTGCCGAACCCCCATAAATGGCGTGTCGATCCGCCAGGGCCTTATGTGCGCTCCAGAAGCTATACAATCCGTTCACGGATGGACCAGGTGCGCCGCGACGGCCTTGACGCTTGTGTGTTAGTATCGAAATAGGAGGCTGTCATGAGCATCATGGTCATTGCCTGTTATCGCCCGAAGTCTGGCAAGGAAACCGAACTTCTAGAGCTAATGAAAAAACATCTGCCGACCCTTCGCGCCGAAGGGCTCGTCGATGACGGTCCGTCGCTTTGCGGTCGGGCGGATGATGGAACCTATGTTGAAGTCTTTTGCTGGAAATCGCAGGAGGCCATTGACGCCGCACATGATAATATCAACGTCCTCGCCATGTGGGAGAAATATGGCGAAGTCTGCGAGTTTGTGACCATCGGTGATCTGCCTGAGGCGAAAGAGATGTTTTCTCCTTTTGCGCCGGTCGATCTCACGTCATAAGGTGAAGCAAAGGATGCAATGCGAGTGATGTTTATGAAACGTCTTCAGCTTTATCTGGCGGCATTTTTGTTCGCTGCGACGGTGCTGTCCGGATGCGCGCCAAAAGGCTATAAGCCTTATTACGCCACGCCGGGCGTGTCTGGTGGGCCGGGCGACTATAATCAGGTGACGCTGCGGCGGACCGCCTGTTTCGGATTCTGTCCGATTTATGAAGTGACCGTTTACGAGCAGGATGTTCTGCAATTCAGCGGCGAGCGGTTTGTCACCGAGACGGGCGGCGCCGTCAGCAAGCGGTTGCCGGACGGGTCCTTCAAGAAACTGATCAAAATTGCGCGCGATCATCAGTTCGCCGATTTCGATGCGCGCTATCCCAATGAAGCGGGCGATAATTGCGGTCCTATCGCGACGGACATGCCGAGCGTCATCGTTTCCGTTGAGACAAATCGCCTGACCCGTGAAGTGAGCGTCTATCAGGGTTGCCGGGATTTTGAAGGCCGCGCGCGCTTTGAAGAAATGGTCGCGCAGATGGATGCGGTTTTTGACATTGAAGACTGGATCGGGCCGCGCGAAGAGTTCTACGGCGCGGAAGACTAGACGCATGGCGCGCACAACCTCTGAACGTCACACGGATATCCTCAACGGCTACAAGGCCGGCGGCTCCCGGTTTAACGACTGGTCGCGGGAAAAGCTGGGTGAATTTGACCTTCTCGAGTGGTCCTGGGGCCATATTTCCATGCGTTGGGATATTGATGACCGTTTCATCATGCCGGACGGGGTGATGTTTGGCGGCCATATCGCCGCCGTCGCCGACCATGTGGCGGGGCTGACGGCGATGACCGTCCTGAGCGACAATCGAGAACGCTTCCGAACATCGCGGCTTGAGACCAATTATTTCCGCCCGCTGACAGCGCCCCTCGCGACGATAGAGGGGCGGGTGACCAACGCCTCGGCAAGCCTTATTCATGTGGAAGCCGATATTCTCAACCGGGAAGAAAAGCTCGCCGCGCGCATCTATGCGGTGCAGATGCGCCGGATGACGGGCTAGGACGCCGGGTCTCTATTGCCCCCGGCTCAAAGCCACCTTAGAACCCGCGCCCATGTCAGAATTGCTTCTTGAATTGTTCTCCGAAGAGATCCCCGCGCGCATGCAGGGCCGCGCCGCCGCCGACCTTGAAAAGGCGGTCAACAAGGCGCTGATGGACGCCGGCTTCATGCCGGAAGGGGTGAAGGGCTTTGCCGGGCCCCGGCGCCTGACCGTGGTCGCGGCGGGGGTGCCTTCGCGCCAGCCCGACCGGCGCGAGGAGAAAAAGGGTCCGCGCGTCGGCGCTCCGGACAAGGCCGTTGAAGGGTTTTTGAAATCGGCGGGGCTATCGTCGCTCGACCAATGCGAACAGCGCGAGGACAAAAAGGGCGCCTACTGGGTCGCGGTGATCGATCAAAAGGGGCGCGATACGGCGGACCTTATCGCTGACTTTATTCCGGAAATTGTGCGCGGCTTTTCCTGGCCAAAATCCATGCGCTGGGGCGACGGCGACTTGCGCTGGGTGCGCCCCTTACATGCGGTCCTGTGCGTCTTTGACGGCGAGGTCGTGAATTTCGAAATCGACGGCATCCAGTCGGGCGACCGGACGCAGGGCCATCGCTTCATGGCGCCGGAAGCGATACAGGCGCGCTCGTTCGAGGCGTATGATCAAGCGCTGAAAAAAGCGAAAGTCATTCTCGATGCTGAAGAACGCAAGGAGATGATAGCGCGCGACGCGGCGACCCTTTGCAAGGCGCAAGGCCTGGAGCTTGTCGAGGATGCGGGACTGCTGAACGAGGTTTCGGGCCTTGCCGAATGGCCGGTCCCGATGATGGGATCGTTCGACGAAAAATTTCTCACCGTGCCCGACGAAGTGCTGACCGCCTCCATGCGCGGCCACCAGAAATATTTCTCTGTGCGTGACCCAAAGACCGGACGTCTCGCCAATAAATTTATTTATGTCGCCAATATTGAATCACCCGATGGCGGCAAGGCCATGCGCACAGGCTATGAGCGCGTCCTGACCGCGCGGTTGTCGGACGCATGGTATCTCTATCATCAGGATCTGAAGCGCCCGCTCGCGGATCGCATCGAAGATCTCGACAAGGTGACATTCTTCGAAGGGCTGGGTTCCGTCGGCGACAAGGCGCGCCGTGTCGCGGCGCTGGCGAAAGAAATCGCGCCGTCCGTCGGCGCCGATCCGGTAAAGGCGGAACGTGCGGCGATGCTCGCCAAGGCCGATCTCGTCACCGGCATGGTCTACGAGTTTCCCGAACTGCAAGGCGTCATGGGCCGTTATTACGCGCTGGAACAGGGCGAGCCGGCGGAGGTCGCCGACGCCATCCGCGATCACTACAAGCCGGCAGGACAGGATGATGATGTCCCGACCGCGCCGGTCAGCGTCGCCGTGGCGCTCGCCGACAAGATAGACACGCTGACCGCCTTCTGGGCCATCGATAAAAAACCGACTGGCTCAAGCGATCCGTTTGCGTTGAGACGAGCCGCGTTGGGGGTAATCCAACTGCTGTTAGAACGATCGCTGAAAGTGTCCTTAGTGGATAGTTTTGACCGCCATACCGACCCCACTCAAGGCGCGGGCATTAGTGGTGCCAAGCCCACAGGTAAGCCAAACTCATGGCCCCAAGCATTGTCAGTTGTACGGATTACTCGAGAATACCCCAAACTAGGAAGAAAGGTTGATGTTAAAGCGCTCGACCTCCTCTCCTTCTTCCACGACCGCCTGAAAGTCTATCTTCGCGACAAGGGTTTCAAGCACGACCAGATCGATGCAGTGCTGACCGATGTTGACGGCAATCTTCAAGACGATCTCGTTCTGATCGTCGCAAAGCTTGAAGCGCTCGCCGCGTTCCTCAAAACCGATGACGGCGCCAATCTCGCGGCGGCTTACAAGCGCGCGGGCAACATCCTCAAGGCGGAGGAAAAGAAAGATAAAAAGCCCGCCGATCCGGCTGCCGTGACAGAAGACGCGCTCGCTGAGGCGGAAGAAAAGGCGCTTTACGCAGCTCTCATGGATGCAGAAGCAACAGCGGAAACGGCTGTCGCGGCGGAGGATTTCGAGGCGGCCATGTCGGCACTGGCGCAGCTTCGCGCGCCGCTCGACGCCTTCTTTGAAAAAGTCACGGTCAACGCCGACGACGCCAAGTTGCGCGCCAACCGCCTGTCGCTCCTCGCGCGTCTAACGGCGGCCACTGCTAAGGTTGCCGACTTCTCGAAGCTGGAAGGCTAATCCTTAAACCCGGCTGCGCGCTCAGCGCTCGGGAAGAACAGAAAAGCCAGCATCAGAATATAGGGTGCGTAGTCCCATGAGATTGCGAGCGCCCAGACATCGGAAAAGATGCTGGCGTTTTTCAATACAGCGTCGCGCGGGGTGATCGTCGAAAGTCCGGGAACGAATTCGGCGTCTACGACGGACTGACGGCGCGACACCTTTTCAGGCTCTTCCGGCGGCGGGGGCGGATCGAACAGCTCACGGAAAATATCGAGGCCGCGCGCCGGAGATAATTCCGCCGCCGACTTTAAGGGCACGGGCGGCTTTTGCAGTTTTTGCGACCGGATCAGCGAGGAAAGGGCGCCCTCGATTTCTTCGGCGTAATTGTTGATGGCGCGCGATTGCGCCGCCGTGATGCGCGATGGTTTCGGATTGGCGCGGGCGAAGCTGTCGAGTTGTTGATCAAGAAAGCGCTCAATCCGCTTGTCGTGACGCCACCGGTTCAGAACACCAGCAAAATCATTAAAGGCGCTTTCAAATTCGCGGTTCCAGCGGTCGACATTGTCATAGGCGTTGCGCGAGAGCAGCTTTTTCAACTCGTCAGTTTTCATCGCGCAGGTTTCCGAGGCGTAGGGGTCAACGCCGGACGGGTCCGGCGCGGAGAGTGTGGCGGCGACGCTTTCTTCCAGGCCGCGATACCAGTCGGCGAGCCCGATAAAATATCCGGTGACGGCGCCGTCGCCCGATGCTCCCGATTGCGCGCCGTCAATGCGTTCGCCATCGGCGACGCGGGTCACATCGCGCACGGATATTTTCAGATCTTCAAGGAACAGAAAGTCGCGCTGGCGCCATGCGGTGGTGCCGGCGCATTCAGCGGCGAGGCGGTCGATTTCAAAACTGTAGGTGTGGCGCACGGCGTCGACCCCGCCGATCCCGACAACGGTTGTCCAGGTGGAGACGAAAAACAAAATCGCCGCGAGGATCGGCACGACGATAAACAGTTTGATGGCGCGCTCGATGAAGAAAACAATGTCGCCAAGGAAGCCGCCTTTAAGGCCGCGAAACCAGTCACGATGGCGCACAAAGTCTGCGCCGCCGACCCAGATTGCGACCGCGAGGCAAAACACGAAGACGCCAAAGGCCGGCGGCAGGATGGAATTGCGGAAGATGTCAGCGGATTCCTGCGAGGTAATGAGGCCAAAGCCGATGGCCGAGCTGATGGCGCTGAAAAATCCGGCGGCGACGGCGACGACGACAAACAGCCGGTTGAAAAGCGACGAGCCTTTAAGCCGTGGCGAGGCGAGAGCGCCAATCAGGATGAGGCCAATGATCGCGATAACCGCGCTGGCGGCTGCGATCGCCGTCAGCGAATATCCGCCGACCCCGCCAGCATCCTGCGCCACTGCGCCTGAAAACCCGGCTGCGCCAGCCAGCCATATGACCGGTAAACCGATCCGCCCCATCAAAACCCCCGCACATCCCCTTTAGACGCCCCGGCCTGGACGGGGGCTGGCTGCCCAGCCTAACACGGAAAAAAAAGTGGTGAATAGTTATCCACGGGTAAGTGCGGAGGCTTATAGTCAGAGCGTGAAACAATTGGCTAAACCCGCGCGATGCGGCAATTTCCGGCTTGGATGTTGCACTGCGGCGCCCTAAGGCACAAACTGATCCCTAAAGCGGACGACAGGACGAATAAAGGCAGGCGGAGACCCGATGAAAAACAATACAAAATGGGTTTACTCATTCGGTGCAGGAAGCGCGGAAGGCGACGCTTCCATGCGTAATCTTCTGGGCGGCAAGGGCGCGAACCTGGCCGAAATGGCGAGCCTGGGGCTCCCCGTTCCGCCAGGTTTTACGATCACCACCGAGGTTTGCTCGGCCTTTTATGACAATGACTGCAATCACCCGGCGGAGCTTGCCGGTGAAGTCGCTGCGGCGCTCGCCAAGGTTGGCGACGCAGTGGGTATGAAATTCGGCGACAAATCGAAGCCGTTGCTCGTTTCAGTGCGATCAGGCGCACGCGCCTCCATGCCCGGTATGATGGATACGGTCCTCAATCTCGGCCTTACCGATGAAACGGTGAAGGGCCTCGCGAAACTCTCAGGCGACGAACGCTTCGCCTACGACAGCTATCGCCGGTTTATCCAGATGTATTCTGACGTGGTGCTGGAAGTTGATCACCATTCCTTCGAGGAACAGCTCGAAACCTATAAGGAAGAGCGCGACTATTTCCTCGATACGGAAATGACCGCCGATGACTGGAAGACCGTCATTGACGGCTACAAGAAAGTCGTCGCCGATGAGCTTGGGCGTCCTTTCCCGCAAGACCCCGAAGAGCAGCTTTGGGGCGCCATCAACGCCGTCTTCGGCTCATGGCGCAATGACCGTGCGGACACCTATCGCCGCCTCCACAATATTCCCGAAAGCTGGGGCACGGCCGTCAACGTTCAGGCCATGGTGTTCGGCAATATGGGCGAGACGTCCGCAACCGGTGTTGCGTTTACGCGCGATCCATCGACGGGCGACAATCATTATTACGGCGAGTTCCTGATCAATGCGCAGGGCGAAGACGTTGTCGCCGGCATCCGCACGCCGCAGGCGCTAACCATACGTGCGCGCGAAGCTATGGGTGATGACGCCCCCTCAATGGAAGAGGCGATGCCGAAAGCCTATGGCGAGCTGGCGGCGGTTTTCGACAGGCTCGAAAAACATTATCGCGACATGCAGGACATAGAGTTCACGATCCAGAATGAAAAACTCTGGATGCTGCAAACGCGCAACGGCAAACGCACAGCGAAAGCAGCGCTTAAAATCGCCGTTGATCTGTGTGAAGAAGGATTGATCACCAAGGAAGAGGCGGTGATGCGGGTTGATCCGCATTCCCTAGACCAGCTTCTGCATCCGTCGCTTGATCCCGATGCGCCGCGCGATCAGGTGCTCTCCGGTCTTCCGGCGTCGCCGGGCGCTGCAGTCGGCGAAGTTGTCTTCAATTCTGACGAAGCCGAACGTCTCGCGCAAGAAGGCAAGTCCGTCATTCTGGTGCGCGTCGAAACGAGCCCCGAAGACATTCACGGCATGCACGCCGCGAAAGGCATTGTAACCGCGCGCGGCGGCATGACCTCTCACGCCGCCGTGGTCGCGCGCGGCATGGGTCGGCCATGCGTTTGCGGCGCCGGTGATTTGAAAATCGACAAGAGCGAAGAGTTTTTCACCGTCGCCGGGCGTCAGGTGAAAAAGGGTGAAACCGTTACGATCGACGGTGCGGCGGGGCGCGTCTATGCCGGCGCTGTGCCCACGGTGCAGCCGGAGCTGTCTGGCGATTTTGGCAAGCTGATGGGCTGGGCTGATGCGGTGCGCCGTATGAAAGTGCGCGCCAACGCGGAAACGCCCCATGATGCTCGTGTGGCCCGTGACTTCGGCGCGGAAGGCATTGGTCTTTGCCGCACCGAACATATGTTCTTTGAGACTGACCGCATTATCGCCGTGCGCGAGATGATCCTCGCTGAAGATAAAAAAGGCCGCGAAGCGGCGCTCGCGAAACTCCTTCCCATGCAGCGTTCGGATTTCGAAGAGCTGTTCCGGGTCATGAGCGGACTGCCGGTGACAATCCGGCTTTTGGACCCGCCGCTCCATGAATTCCTTCCGCATTCGGATGATGAAATCGAGGAAGTAGCGAAGTCCTCAGGCATGGATCCGCAAAAACTAAAGGACCGCGCCCATAAGCTGCATGAGTTCAATCCCATGCTTGGTCATCGCGGCTGTCGTCTCGGGGTTTCCTATCCGGAAATCTATGAGATGCAGGCGCGTGCGATTATGGAAGCCGCCTGCGTTGTCGCCAAAGAGACAGGCGAGAAAGTGACGCCGGAAATCATGATCCCGCTTGTGGCCAAGCGCGAAGAGCTGACCATGTTGAAAGCGAATGTAGATGCGGTTGCGCTTGCGGTGCTGAAAGAAAACAACACCAAGCTCGACTATCTCGTGGGCACCATGATTGAGCTGCCGCGCGCGGCCCTGACTGCGGACGAGATCGCGAAAGACGCGGAGTTTTTCTCCTTCGGTACAAACGACCTGACCCAGACAACCTTTGGCCTGTCGCGTGATGACTCTGCGGCCTTCCTGCCGGATTATTTGCGCCAGGGAATTTTCGAACGCGATCCGTTTGTCACCATTGATCCAGATGGCGTCGGCGCGCTGATTAAAATCGCCGCTGAAAAAGGCCGCGAGACTCGGCCTGAGATCAAGCTGGGCATATGCGGGGAGCATGGCGGCGACCCTGATTCGATCCGGTTTGTTGAGGGGGCGGGGCTCGATTATGTGTCCTGTTCGCCATATCGGACGCCAATCGCCCGTCTTGCTGCAGCGCAAGCAAAACTTGAAAAAAGTCAGGGCGGTTCAACCGCCTAAAGGGTTAATATTAACGTGAGCAGAAAAAAGTACCAATAAAAACAATGGGTTGCTTTCTTTCGATAAGGTTAACAAAGGGTTAACGCGCGGCGAAATCGTTTGTAAAACCTGTTTGCGGGCGCCATATTCCGCCTTGGAAAGGCGCGCTGCGAAGCGCGTTTTTTGGTTCTTACGAATTGGTAAAGCTTTGCGGCCGAGGCTTTTGGGGTTTCGGCGAGCCTGTGGCCGGCAGGCGGCGAATGATCAGACGGTGCGATTTGAAAGACGTAAGCGAACATCACGGATTTGAGGTCAACTGGACCCTGCGCAGCCTTGCGGCGGCGGGTCTGTTGTCTATTTGCGCCGTTGCGAGCGCCATGAGCGCCACCGTCAACGCAAGCCGGGCTGAAGAGGAACGCAAGGTTCAGGCGGCCATCGCGAAGGAGGCTGAGCTTGTGGCCGATCTCGCGAACTATCTCGCGGCCGAGACCGCCGCCGCGCGCGAGGCGATGGACGGGCCGCGCCTCAAACCGGCCAAGGCGACCACGGCGATCCTGACGGACGCCGATCCGATCGAGGCGTTGACGTCCTTTGACTTCACAGATCTCACCATCGCCAAACTTGACGCTGAGGAACGCACCTGCCTTGCTCAGGCGATCTATTACGAAGCGCGTTCGGAACCGCGCATCGGACAGCTCGCTGTCGCCGATGTGGTTCTGAATCGTGTGGCCAGCGCGGTGTATCCGAATACGATTTGCCAGGTTGTGTTTCAGGGATCGGAGCGGCGCACAGGGTGTCAGTTTTCTTTTAGCTGCGACGGCTCGATGCAGGCGCGGTTGAACAAACGTAAATGGAAAGAATCCGAAGATTTAGCCGGGGCTATTCTGGCCGGTCTACGGGCGCCGATCAGCCGCAACGCCACGCATTATCATGCAGACTATGTGACGCCGCACTGGGCAGATTCCCTTACGCCGACGGCGACCATCGGCACACACAAATTTTATAAATTCCGTAGCCGTCGCAATGTCGCGGCGGCCCCGGCCGCCATGTAAGAAGGCGCAGGGCTTCGCGCGTCTACAAACTCCGGACAAGAGGCATTTGCGCCGAATGACGGATCTACCTTCCGCACCAAAAGTTGTTGCGCTTTTACCGGCCTGGAATGCCGAAAGCTTTATTGAGGCTTCTCTTCAAGCGCTGGCTGGTCAGACCTGTCCAAATTTTAGCGTTTTTATTTCTGTCGATCAGTCCACAGATAATACGGCGAGTGTTTGCCGGAGCTTTGCGGCAACGGACGAGCGTTTTACTGTAGTTGAACAGCAGCAACGCCTTGGCTGGGTAGATAATGTGGCGGCGCTGTTAGAGCTTGCCGAAGCGGACTATTTTCTTTTCGCCTGTCATGATGATGTGCCGTCGCCCTCGCATGCGGCCCGGCTTGTTGGGCTTCTTGAAAGAAACCCGCAAGCCGTCATCGCATATTCAGACATCAAAGCGCATTTTACTTTTGATCGTGTTGACGACTGTGTTTCAACAGAGCTGGACCGGGAGCCAAGTGCGGCCCGTCGAGCCGAAAGCATCATTCGCCGGCGCGACCAATGGTGGACACCGGTTCATGGCGTTTTTCGCGCTGCTACGCTCCGCAAAGTTGGTCCATTTCGCCGTCATCGCGCGGGAGAATTCAGTGCGGACTGGCCGTGGCTGTTGCGCATGGCGCTCAACGGAGAGTTTGTTCGGGAGCCGGAATTCCTGATGGACAAATATTACAAAGCCAGAAGTCTTTCCCATGAATGGCGTGGCGCCTCCCTAGAGCTTGCTGGCGTGGTGGAGGACTGCGCGCGGGCGGTGTGGTCATCAAATCTTGCCGTCGCCGAAAAGCTGCGCCTCGTTGCATTGACTGCGGGCGTTGCCGCTAAAGAAGAAGCACTCAAACGCGCGCCTTCTCTTGCCGGACGTTAAAGCACAACCGATTGGGTTATAGACAGATCTCGTCGCCTTCATCGGCGATGTCAAAACCGGATTTATGAACCACTTCTCGCTGCGGCGCGTTTGGATTATGAAGCGGGTTGGTGTGGTTCATATGGATGAAGTGAACCTTAGCTTTTTCTTGCGGCGATAGGGGCTCGAACCGCGCCATGGAATGGCTCACCGTTGGATGCGGGACCTTTGACATATCGCGTCCGGGCAACTCGTCGCCCGAGAAAAAAGTCGCGTCGAGGTAAGCGTGATCAACGCCTGCGATCATGTCTTCGATACGGGTTCCTTCAACGTCCCATTTATCCCAGCTATCTATGTCGGGAAGATAAAGGGCGGATTTTTCCGGACCTTGAATATGGAAACCTACGACTTCGGAAAATTCCTGGCGATGCGGAACCAGAAATGGGGTAACAGAAATTCCGTTCGCAAGCTGCTCCGGCGCGCCGTCCTCCATGATCGCGGCGAAGATGTTGTGATAGGTCAAAAGCTGTGACCAGGGCCCGTTGCTGCTGAGGAACGCAGCCATGCGCGGCATGGCGAAAACCTGAACATTTTGCGCGCCTGCCGCTTCATGGCCGAACATCATAAGGCCGGCATAATGGCCAATATGGGCGTGGGTCAAAAACACACCGTTTACAAAAGCAGGTTTATCGGTGGGTGCGGACTCATTCAAATTGTGCAATTGAAACTTGATGTCGGGCGTTGCATCAAAGAGCCAGCGTTTGGGGTTTTCGCCGCGCCGGTCAATCAGGGCCAATGAGCTTGCGAGGCGGCGCAACGAAGGATCGTCCCATGCGGGATCATCCGGATTGCCGATTTGTGGTTTGCCCGCGTCCTGCGCCACGCCGAGCACGATAAGCGACACATCACATTGCAAGGCTGTTTGCTGCGCGTCGTTAGGCGTACAGGCGGCAAGTGAAACCAACGCGGCCACGGCGAATAAATTTTTCATCGCGAAAACCTACAGGCAATCGCCAGTGCAGGCGAGGGCCGATAAGGTCGATGACCCGCAACTTTAAAGGTTGGGATTCCAGTCGAGACTGGAAAGCTTCTCCCGAAAGGCGAACCGCAACAGGTGATCCTCGACAACCTTTTGCATGCGTTTGAGATCGTCGAGGCTTGAGGCGCCGACGCTCAAATTCAGCACGGTTTCGGATGCTTGCAGATCAGCGACGCCGAAGGGGAACTCTATGCGTCCTTCGCCGTTTTCAGCTTTGGCCGGCAGCTTATGGGCGAAATGCTTACAGAGTTGATTGAGGTAACGTTCGGCTAATTGCGTTGAGGCCGTCGCTGAGGCGCGCAGCATGCTCATTCTCCTGAATAGCGAGTTTCTGAGAGATGATATATGATATTAATAATCATTCGCAAGTAAATTTTAGACGAGCGTGAAGCATGGCCTACCGTGGCGGAACAAGTCGCAGGGTCCGGTTAGCTGATAAAATCGAGGCCCAGATCGAGATTCGGCGCGGAATGGGTGATCCAGCCTGAGGAAATAACGTCGACGCCGGTTTCTGCGATTGCGCGCACCGTATCGATGGTGACATTTCCGGAGGCCTCAAGCACGGCGCGGCCTCCATAGGAATTCTTGTTGATCTCGACAGCGCGCTTCAAATCCGAGGGCGCCATATTGTCGAGCAGGACAACATCAGCGCCATTGGCGAGCGCTTCTTCGAGTTGGCCGAGCCCATCGACCTCGATCTGTATTTTGACCATGTGGCCGACATCAGCACGCGCTGCGGCAAGCGCTTTGGCGATGCCGCCTGACGCCGCGATGTGATTGTCCTTAATCATCACCGCATCATAGAGCCCGAAGCGATGATTGTGACCGCCGCCGCATTTGACGGCATGTTTTTGAAAAGCGCGAAGCCCCGGCGCCGTTTTACGCGTGCACGCGATTTTCACGCCGGTTCCTTTCACCGCATCGACAAGCGCCGCCGTCGCCGTCGCGATGCCGGAAAGATGGCCCATAAAATTGAGCGCCACCCGTTCGGCGGAAAGAACGCCGCGCGCCGGCCCTTCAATAGAGAGGATGACATCGCCTTTTTGAACGCGCGCGCCATCATCGTTTTCAATGGTGACCGTGATTGCGCCTTCAGTGAGGCGAAAGGCGGTAAAAGCCGCATCAACCCCGGCGATAACGCCTGGTTTGCGCGCGGCAATCACCGCTTTGGCTGTTGCATGCGCCGGAATGGTTGCGGCGGTGGTGATGTCGCCCGCGTCGCCAAAATCTTCTTTCAAGGCGCGAGTGACGGCGTCTTCAACGATTAAAGGCGACAGACGGGCGATCATAAAAGGTCCTCATCGTCATAGATCTGTGTCGCCGCGATTTCCGTGTGAAAAGGTTCCTGGTCCTTGTCCGGAAAATCGCTGCGGAAATGGCCGCCCCGGGATTCCTCACGGGCGAGCGCGCCTTGGGCGATCAGCTCCGCCGTGACGAGGGCGCTCTTAAAGCCGCTGGTCATGGAGGGGCTTTCGTGCATCTCGTGAATCATATCGAGGAGATCGGCGAGGCCCTCATGATTGCGGATAAGCGCGCAATGTTCGGTCATCGCCTTGCGCAATTGCATCATCTCCGCCGCCGGCGCCGGTCTCGGTGCGAGCTCCATCCGGTCACCTGGCGCGCCGGCGTCTGCGGGCATGTCGATCTCGCCCTCGCGCAACTGGTCGGCGATGCGCGCGCCAAAGACAATCGCCTCGAGCAGGGAGTTAGAGGCGAGACGGTTGGCGCCGTGAACGCCGCTGGATGCGACTTCGCCGACCGCCCAAAGTCCGTCAACGCTGGTCTTGCCGTCAAGATCAGTCTCAACCCCGCCCATATGGTAATGCGCCGCCGGGGCGACAGGCATAAGCTCCGTTCGCGGATCGATCTTGGCGGCTTGGCAAGAAGCAAAGACCGTCGGGAAAGCGTCAGGAAATTTCGCGCCGATAGCGTCGCGTGCGTCGAGAAACGCGCCGCGCCCGGCCTTGATTTCCGCCTCCACGGCGCGGGCGACAATGTCGCGGGGCGCCAGGTCAGCGTCGCGGTGATATGTTGACATGAACGGCTTGCCGTCCCTGTTGACGAGCACCGCGCCGTCGCCGCGCAGCGCTTCGGTGGCGAGCGGCGCCGGATCAAGTCCGATATCAAGCGCTGTCGGGTGGAACTGCACAAATTCCGGATCGCGGATCATGGCCCCGGCGCGTGCTGCAAAGGCGAGGCCGTGGCCCTGCGCGGGCGTTGGGTTGGTGGTGACCGCGTAAAGCCCGCCGAGCCCGCCGGTAGCCATCACGGTCTCGCCCGCCTCATAGGCTTCGCGTTCGCCAGCGGCGACGTCATAAACCAGCGCGCCGCCGACAACGCCGTCATCGTCAATCAACAGGTCTTCAACGACAATGCGTTCGATGATGGTGATGTGCTCCGCTGCGCGCGCGGCTTTGATCAGCGCCGTCATGATCGCGGCGCCGGCCTGATCGCCGGTGGCGTGAACGATGCGGTCGCGGCAATGGGCGGCCTCGCGCCCGAGTTTCAGATCGCCATTTTCATCGCGGTCGAACTGAACGCCAAGCCTCAAAAGGTCTTCCACAGCGGCGGGCCCGCCGAGCGCCAGAATATGCGCGGCCTCCGGATCGACGAGCCCGGCGCCCGCCTGCATCGTGTCGGAGAAGTGAAGGTTCGGCGTATCGTTCTCACCAACAGCGGCGGCGAGCCCGCCTTGCGCCCAGGGTGTTGCGCCGCCCTTGCCCAGCGGGCGCGCCGTGACGATGGTCACGGGACGGGGCGCGAGTTTTAGCGCGGTGTAAAGACCCGCAACGCCCGCGCCAATGATGAGGATGTCGGATTGCATCTAACTTTATTGCGCCTTTGCGATCAGCTTGGCTCTCCGTACGAGTGCTACATGCCGTCTATACAAAAAAGGTATCCCGAAAAATGGGATCATATAGAAAGGCGCCATAATAGGGAGCTGGGTGTTGTATATATTTAAGCTGCGCTCCGACCTGATTAGCGCGCTACCGGCTAGTATAGAAAAGGCCAAATATCCGAACACATAAATGACGCCTGAAAATTGGAAAATAAACTCAAGATCACCATAAGCACGTAAACCCACTTCGGTGGGCGTTAAGCCAACCAAGGTGTCTAGCAAATAAAATGAACCCATAAGGCAACAAGCAATGACGATAAATGTTGCAAGATCATATTTGCGTAGTTCGAATACGGGGACGTCCAGAAAATTCTTTAAAAGCCACCTATTAGAAGTCGACATCCACACGATCTGGAACAGGATGGCGGAACTCACAATGATAAAACACAGCGCGATTGCCACTCGTTCTGGAGCTAGGAGGAATGTGCTTACAGCAAATGACAAGAAGCCAAGAAAAAGCAGCAAAAATGGCAACGGCCTCGAGAGAAGCAGTTTTTCCGATGCCTGGTCTATTAGAGACTCTGAGGAAAACGTATCCATTTGACTTAGCAAATGCTAACCTCGCGCCTCGAGCGCGAACACTTCCGGCGCGTGCTGATGATTATACATCGATTGCCGTTTCAGGGGCAGGGCGATCATCCGCTCGATGGGGCGGCGCGCCTTTTCGATGATCGCCGGGTCGATCTTGACTTCGTGCTCCATGGTTTGAAGCGAGCGGAGGATCTTCGGCAGGCTGATCATCTTCATATAGGGGCAGAGATTGCAGGGCCGGACGAAATTCACCTTCGGGTTTTCCAGCGCCACATTGTCCGACATGGAGCATTCTGTGATCAGCACCACATTGTTCGGCTGTTTCTCTTTCACGTAATTCGACATGCCGCTGGTTGAACCGGCGAAGTCGGCTTCGGCAAGGACCTCCGGCGGGCATTCGGGGTGGGCGAGCACGATGACGCCCGGATTGCCTTCGCGGATCTCGCGGATGTCTTCGGCGGTGAAACGCTCATGCACTTCGCAGGCGCCGGCCCAGGTGACGATCTTGATATCGGTCATGGCGGCGACGTTTTTCGCAAGATACTGATCGGGGATCAGGATCACCGTGTCTGTGCCGAATTCCTTCGCCGCATATTCGACTACTTCGACCGCGTTTGACGACGTGCAGCAGATGTCGGTTTCAGCTTTGACGTCGGCCGTCGTGTTTACATAGGTGACGACTGGCACGCCCGGATATTTCTGTTTGAGAAGCCGCACATCTTCGCCGGTGAGCGACGAGGCGAGGGAACAGCCGGCGCGCGGATCGGGGATGAGCACCGTTTTGTCCGGACACAGAATTTTCGACGTCTCGGCCATGAAGTGAACGCCCGCCTGAACGATCACGTCCGCGTCCGACTTCGCCGCTTCCTTGGCGAGCTGCAGCGAGTCTCCCGCGAAATCGCCGACGCAGTAAAAAATCTCCGGCGTCATATAGTTATGGGCCAGAATGACCGCGTTCTTTTCTTTCTTCAGATCGTTAATCGCGGCGATATAGGGGGCCATGGTGCGCCATTCGATCTCGGGGATCGATTTGGCGACACGCGGATACAGATGATCGGTCTTGGCCTTAACGTCGTCGGTGTATGGCAACGGCGCCGTTTTCAGTTCTGGCCCGGAAGAGTCAGGCATCTTATCGCCTCCCAAAGTAGCCTGTATTACGCCCAGGCAATTATGCTCAACTAGAGCATATATAGGCTGAAAAAATCAGCCCGCAAGGGCTGAAGGCCGCAACCTAGTGGAAAAAGAATGAGCGTCAACAAATCGGGATGGAATCAAGAAGGTTCATTTCTGGAATGGCGGAAACTCTTTCCCTGGCTATGGAAAACCAGCCAATTCCGTAAGCATTGACTTACGGAATTGGCTGCAATATGCGTTAGCCGTGACTTACGAATTGAAATTTGAGGCGCTGGCGGTCCCGACGCGGCGCGCCGTGTTTGAAAAGTTAAGGGCCGGGCCGGCTTCGGTGGGCGTACTTGCTGAGGGCTTACCGGTGTCGCGTCCGGCGGTTTCACAGCATCTGAAAGTCCTGAAAGACGCAGGGCTCGTTCTGGAACATCGAGAGGGCGTCAAGCGCATTTATCGTCTTGATACGGAGGGCCTGCGCGAGATGCGGGACTATTTCGACCGCTTCTGGGATACAGCGCTCGACGCCTACAAGCGCTCGCTGGAAGCGAAAGACGCATAAAGGAGAGAGGGACATGACTGTCATGGAAAAAATCGAGCCTGTCGTCAAAACGATTAACCTGAATGCGCCCATTGAAAAAGCGTTCAGGCATTTCACAGACAATATTCATCTGTGGTGGCCGCTGGCGGAGCATTCCCTGTCCAAACAGGAAGCGAAGACAGTCATCTTCGAGGCGCGCGAAGGCGGTCGCATTTATGAAGTGGAACAGTCAGGGAAAAAACGCGAATGGGGACGCATCATCGAATGTGACGCGCCGAACCGGGTTGTGTTTTCCTGGGTGTTGGAAGCGCCTGAAAAAGCGACGGAAATAGAAGTCCGGTTTAAGGATGACGGAGCCGGGAAATCCTCACTCACGCTTATTCACCGCAATTGGGAAAACCGTTCGGATGGCGTGGAATGGCGCGGCTACTACAATGAAGGCTGGGACGGCGTGCTGGGACTTTACGAAAGTTCGCTTTAATCGGCTATTCACCAGGGCGGCGCAGACGGGGAATGGCGAGCCCCGCCGCCGCGCGGTCTTTAAGCCCTGCGCGGTCGACGCGGAAAAGGGCCGCCGGTCGTCCACCGGTCTCGCCGGTTGTTTCGCCCGTCGCTTCAACAAAACCTGACTTTTCGACGCTGCGGCGGAAATTCTGTTTGTGAAATTCAAAGCCGACAATGGCTTCGACCGTGCGCTGTAATTGCAGGAGGGTGAAGTCGGCGCCCATCATTTCGAATATCACCGGCCGATATTTCAATTTGCCGCGCAGGCGCCCGATAGCCGTCGCGAGGATGCGTCGATGATCTGAAATCATGGCGATTCCAACATCGCCTCTACCGGGTTCTTCGCCCGGCGGCGGCTCCAGTCCCGCCGTCTTTCGGTCGCGCCACGCCTCAATGACGAGCCCGGCTTCATACATCAGTTCATAACGGTCAAGGGTGCGTTCTTCCTCCCACCCAAAACCGTCGCGGCCAAAAGAAATATTGATGCGCATTTTCCGCTTTTCGCGCGCATCAGCCGTTTTTCCCCGGCTGGTCCAGGCGTCAAGCGCCGGAATAATCCGTTCCCGGAGGATTGAAGGCTCGCCGCCGCGCCAGTCCTCCCAGGGGAAAAACGTGTACCAATCCGACCAAACCGCATCTTCGGTGAGGAGGTCGGCGGGCGAGGGGGCGAGGGCGAGATAGCCCACAGAAATGACGCGCTCTCCAGCGCCGCCCGACAGCGCCGCCGCCGGGGCCTCGCGGCCCTTGTCGCCGAAGGTGTAAAGCTGTTCCACATAGCCAAGGGTGACATGGGTCTGGCGTTCGACCCATTCGCGCATGCCGATTTCAAAGGTGCGGTGGCGTTCGGGGTCGAAAGGTCCGTAGGGCAATGCGAGATCGCGCTCCGTGGCGCCCGGCGTTCCTCTCACGCACAGGACTTCCGGGCGGTCGCCGTCGACCACTGCGATCACCGCGTTGAGAGCGATGGCGACATTGGAAACCAGAGGCGGCGAGGGCGGTTTTTTCATGCCCCGTCTATGGGGGATTTACGGGGTGACAGGCAAGGTCACAACGGGCGCGCAGACCGTGGAGCAGCAGGGGCACAGATCGAGAATGGCGCCGACCATGCGGTCTTCCCGGCTCAACAGCCGATCGGCCTCGGAGACCAGGCGCAAATTCGGGTCCGCATGAGGCGCAGCGGCGCGCAGGCGCGCGGCGATTTTCTCTTCGCACTCGCCGCCTTCACGCGCGCACAGAAGAATATAGGCGATCGCCATGGAGCGGGCGACGCCGCGGTGGCAGTGGATGAGAATGTCCTCGTCGCTCCCGGCCCAGTTTTTGGCGAAGTCGATGATCGCAGGCGCCATCAGTTTTTCGCAGGCCATCGGGTCAAGCCGTAAGTGACGCTCCTTTGGCATATTGCGAAACGGTTCCGGCACGGCGTCTTCCCGGTCGAGGATGGAAATGACATAGCCCGGCTGACAGCGCGCAAAGGCGTCTGCGGCGGCGTCGAGAGAACTGACAATTACTTGGGGCATGTTGCAGGCCGGAAATCACTCATAACGGTAAGGAATACGCCTTTTCTGACAATAATTCGCGTCTATTAAATAGGCGTTTCCCACTGCGAACAAAATATCCGGTCGCTCACAGGCGCTTGAGGCGCCGAAAATGTGACCGCGCCGCAGCCACAGGAGGTTTAAGCGGCGATGTGTTGTTTTACGAGGGTTTCAAAGCGCTCCAGATAGGCTTCCTGCGCCTCCAGCGTGGTCATCGCCCGAAGGGTCAGGGGGGTGACGCCTTTAGGCTCGCCAAAGAATTTAAGCGCTTCTTGCGGTTCGAACCCGGCAAGCTGCACCGCTTCGAAATAGGCGGAGGCGCGGTCGCCGCGTTTGATCAGCTTTTCCACCGTGTCGGGCAGGTGCGCCGGCAGGCCAAAGCGCAGATGAATCGCTTGCATCAGCCGGCTTTCGATCGCCTTGTAGTGCTCGCCGAGCTGCGATTTGAAGGGCGAGATCATATCGCCAATGACGAATTCCGGCGCATCGTGCAGCAGCGCCGCTAGCCGCCATTTCACCGGCCACCCCGGTTTCAGCTCGCCGCAGAAATTTTCGACGATCAAGGAATGCTGCGCCACATTGAACGGGATCGGCCCTTTGGTCTGGCCGTTCCAGCGCGCGACCCGCGCAAGACCATGGGCGATATCTTCAATCTCCACATCCATGGGAGAGGGATCGAGAAGATCGAGACGGCGCCCCGAAAGCATGCGTTGCCACGCACGCGGCGGCGCGGCGGCGGATGAGGCGGGCCGGGTTGTGGCCTTGGGCGCGGCGGGACGGGACGCCATGTCATTCCTTTCGGGAGAGCTGGTGGGCGCACCGCCTAGCAAAGCGCTTTTCGCCTCGCAAGGGCGCGCCAAAAGTCCAAATCCGCGACGAGCCGGGCTAATCCTGCGCCGGAGCGGCTTGAGCCCATTTCGCTTAGCGCCCATTATCATCTTTAGTACCGCGTATCCGAACCAACAAAGAAAAGGCGAGCGGAACGCCCGCTCGAAAGGGGTGCGAAAATGGCAACCGACTATCAGGAAAATTCACGTTCAGGCGGAATGGCCTGGCTCTATGCGCCGGTCATTTTGATTTTGTTTTTAGGCGGCGCTTTGTCTGTAGGCGCATATTTCGCCAGCGATACGCCGCTCACCGTCGCGGAATCAATCGTCGCCGGTTATGGCGGGCTCGCCGCCATCATCGCAGGATTGTTTATCGCGCTGTTCGGCATTGTGCTTAGCCTTGTGGGCGCGCTGATTGGCATCGTCGCCGCGGGCGGCGCTGTCGCGATGACGCTGTTCATTATCGGCTCACCGCTTTTGGCGATTGTCTTGATTTTTATGCTGATGCGGAAATCAAAATCCGATTGTCCCGATCCGGCGGCCCATCAATAAGATAAAAAAACGGCTGCAGTGTTTCCGGGAGGAAACGTAAAACGCCCCGCAGAAATGCGGGGCGTTTTTCATTGATGGGAAAGGCGTTGTCCTGCGCTGGACGGTAGCGGCTATTGCTGCGGCTCTTCCTCTTTAGCTTCTTCCTTCGGGGCCGTTTTCTTTTTGCCAAAGATTGCGTTCAGACCTTCATTGATCAGCGTTTCCTCCGGCGTTGCGGCGCTGTCTTCTTCGACGGCGCCTTGTTGATCATTGGTTTCTTTCTTCTTGCCGCCGATAATGCCTTCGATGATGGCGCGCGCCGGGTCGGTGTCGTCATCGGCGGCCTCGGCGCCTTCTTCTCCGTCCTCATTCTTGTTCCGGTTCGAGAGAACGTTTTCCAGCGTGCGCTGAAGCCCCGTGCGCGCAAGCGATTCCGCGTCAATTCCGATTGTCGGTTTTGAGAACGTCCCGCCAATGCGCACTGGGACCGTCACGGTGCGTCCGCCTTCCTGGCCCTCAAGAGCTGTTGTTCCCTTGGGCAGAAGCCGCAAATCGATCTTCTGTTCCGCAAGGTTGATGGCGCCCTGTCCGGACATGGACAGATAAGGGCCGTTCAAGGTGATGGTCGGCGCCGAGACGAGCCCGTTCGTGATGGAGAAGTCGGACAGGAATTCCGAGAAGTCTGTCTGTTGTGATGGACCGCGCGCCTCGGCGACTGCGCGTTGCAGCGCCGCCGGATTAAAGCCTTCGGAAAACTCGCCGACCGCGCGAACCAGCCCTGCGATATTGACGCCTTTCAGGGCGCCGTCAGCGAGGTCGAAGCCGCCCGATCCGTCGATCGTGCGCATGATCGCCGCCTGGCTGTCGCCCGTCGCGGCGAAGTTCAGTTTGAACGAGCCGAGCCCCAACAGATTGTCATGCTTCATCAGGTCTTTCGAAAAGGGCTGGGCCTGAACGGCGCCGACATCGAAATTTCCCGCGAATGACGGCGTTGCGCCGCGGGCGTTGACGACGACCCGGCCCGAGCCTTGCCCGCCATACATGGAGAGCTCAGGGATTTCGGCGGTGAGCCGCCCCGCGTCCACCAACAGCTTGATACGGCTCTCACCGAATTCAAGATCGTTCACAAAGACCGCGTCCGTCGAAATATCGAAATCCGCATCGATATTGTTGAGGCTCGCAAAATTCATCTTCGCCTCGGACCAGGCGGGAAAGCCTTCTGCGCTGGTCGACGGCGGCGGCATATAGGGACGCAGATCAAGTTTGTCCGTAGACAGAACGCCGCTCGCTTTCGGCCGTGCGCCCGCCCAGTTGAGCATGACGGCGCCCTGCGCGGCGATCTCATCGAAATTGATGGTTGCGTTTTCCAGCCGCATGGATGCGTCATTGCCGTCGATATCGCCTTTAACGGAAAGCTTGTCGAAGCCCGGCGCGTCGGCGAGCTCGGTTCCTGCAAGCGCGGCGAAGGCGGGAAGGTCCGGCGCGGAAAGGCTCGCCGGCCCCGAATAATGAACGCCGTCTTTCGTGCTGATCGCAAGGTCGGCGCCGATTTCCGCCTCGCCCACTTTCAGGTCGAGCTTCAGATTGCCTGGCTCCTGGTCCATGATGGATCGAAGGCTCGTCAGCACCATGTCGACCGTTGCAGGCGCGCCTTGAAACTGCATCTCGCCCTTGGCTTCGAGCGGCTCAGCGAGACTCTTCAACACCACGGTCATGTCGATCTCTTCGGCGACATAGCTTTTGCCGGTCTCCAGATCTTCATAGCGGGCGGCGCCGTCGACGATGCGCACATCGCCCAGCTTTAATTCACGTTGCGCGCCGCTGGTGCCTGTTTCTTCCGCTCCTGTTTCTTCTGTCTGCGCCAGGTTCCAGTTGACGGCGCCGTCCTGCGCGCGCGTCAGGCGAATGTCCGGGCGCGTCAGAACAAAGCGGTCGATCTCAACGCTGTCCGACAAAAGCGGGAGGAGCTTCACGCCGATATCGGCTTCCTCAACACGGGCGAGATAATCGCCGGAGAACCCGTCGGCGTTGGCGATGACGAGATCGGTCACGCGAAACGCGGTGCGCGGAAAAATCCGGAAGGAAAGATCGTCGCCGAAACTGACCTCGCGGCCGAGGGCGTTGGAGGCCTGCGTTTCGATCCGGCCCTTAAAGGCCGAGACCGGCACCAGGCCGGGCAGGAACAAAAGGATCGCAAGGGCGAGGGCGATGAGGGCGAGGAGAATGAAAAGAATACGGTTCATGGCGTCTTTCAGCTTGGCTGTTTTCGGGGCCTGCGCGGGCGCGGGAAACACATATACCTAAGACGCGCCGGGCGGGAATGTTCCGTCGCGCTTAGCACTGGAATATGACCCTTGTGTAGCGCCCTCGCTAGGGCGGGGAATCACAATCGCAGGCGCTCAAGGGGCTACATGTTGCAAGGGGATAATCCCGGGATATGCCGGATATATCCCCTAGACGTATGTTGATATTTTCCCCTATATACGGAGACGATTCGACTCGGCGTTTGTCGCCGGGCGAGATTCCGGCGATTAAGGGGTTATGGGCGAACTTCTCGGCATCTGGAAATACCTATCTCGGCACATTTGGCCGGCGGTGTTAATCGCCGTGGCGGCGGTTCTGGGAATTGCTATGCCAGTAGCGAACGCAGTAAAGTTCGTAACGCTGCCTCTTCCGTGGCCAATATTTATGGCCGCAGGTTTTGCAATTTTTATGGTGGCGGTGATTTTGATTTTATACGCCGCAGACAAGGCGCAAAATAGTAAGATCACTGTCGCAGATGAGCAGGCTGATAATAAGGAAAAGGTATCGGAACCGACCAGTGAGGTTGAGCCATTTGGAAGCGCCATATTAGGCGGTCCGCTATCAGGCACTCCATCAATTCCACACACCCCGGCTCCCGAAAGAACTGATCCAGCATCCGAGCACCCCGACAAGCAGCGGGCGAAAGAAGCGCTTGTGCCGCTGGCGAAAGATTATTTCGAACCGGCTTGGCAGGCGTTGCGCCAACTCAGATTAGCCGCAAGAGACAACTATCTTGGGCGAATGAAGCGCAATACAAAGATCAGAGACATCATTAGCCGTGCCATCGACCACGGGCCGAAAAAGGCAAGCACAAGGCATGATCCAGCAGAATACCATGAATTAAAACGTATCGATAAAGTGCGGGCATTAAACTTATACGAAGCGGAAACTGCCTTCTACCATCACTACATCGACTATGGGCAGAACGTGCAAATGATCGTCAGCCTTGTTGACGAGTGTCGCCCCTGGAGTCCTGATCAGCTACGAACATTGCTTGAGCGATATAGAGAATGGCATGATGCGCATTTAGCGCTTGTCGAACGGCAAAAGGTTTTGGGACAACAGTTTCTCGATTTAAATACGATTGGAACTTTAGAAAAGAATGTGCTTCAGGAGATTCCAGAACCGGACTGGAATGCTTTAGAACAGCGCTTCAAAGATTCACAGAAGGGCTGAAGCGATGTCGCGCGGTAAGCACCTAAGCCTAGAAGAAGCCCGCAAGCAGGGCCTTCTCGATCAGTTCGCCAAGGAACATCCTAATGAGGTGGATGCGGAGCGGTTTGAGCGACTGCTCAAAGGCATGGAGTCTGGAAAAACGCCCCAGCAGTTGAAAAGCGAAGAAGGAAGGGACTAAGCCTTACAAGCTTGCCCATACCGCACTGGTATGCCGGGCGTTCAGCAGGCCGAGGAGCTGGTAATTTCGAGCCCCATTTTGCCGCTAATCACTGGAAAAAATAGGCAAAAGTTCGGCGAAGTTATTTGTATCATCTGGGGCCATCATTTAGATGATAGGGCACAGCTTCCGAAAGGGCCCCAATGAAATACGCGATCTGGAATAATAAGGGAGGAGTCGGAAAGTCTTTTGTGACCTTCCTGACGGCTTGCGAATATGCTCGGGAGCATCCTGACAAGATGGTCGTCGTCGTTGACATGTGCCCACAGGCGAACGTCAGCGAGGTCGTTCTTGGCGGCAATGGAAAGGGTGCCGAGGAGCTTGAAAAACTGTTGCAGGCGAACCCACGCCAAACTGTAGGCGGATACTTTGACGAGCGCATTTCAAGCCCGCATAAAATGACGGGAAACGAAACGAGCTTCCTTATTCAGGCCTCGAAGGTCAACGACAACTTGGAAGATAACATCTACTTAATCGCAGGCGATCCCTCGCTTGAAATTCAGGCAGAGGCCATAAATCAGATCGCGGGGCAAACACTGCCAAGTGAATCGTGGGCCAATGTTCACAAATGGCTGAAAGACCTGCTTTCCGCAATTACGCGGAAGCATGAAAATGCCGTTTACTTTATCGACTGTAACCCGAGCTTTGCGGCATATACAGAATTGGCAATAATTGCCGCAGACCGACTGATCGTTCCCTGCACCGCGGACGGATCATCTGCAAGGGCTATAACGAATATCGGCCAGCTAGTATTTGGCATTAATGTACCTGCCGCATACGCGAATGTTAGCTTTTCAAAGAGAGCGAGGAACAACAACCTGTCGCTACCGACGATTCATGTGATTCCGCTGAATCGCAGCACACAATACGAGCAAAAGGCGTCTAAAGCGTTCTCTGCCATGTATGAAGCGATCAAGGTGCGCGCAAACACACTTAACAAAGTGGACCCTTCTATTTTTTCTGCAACGAACGTGTTTTTAGATTTACCCGACGCACATAGCGTCAGCGTAGTGACCTCGCATTTTGGGATGCCACTGCATAAAATTAAACTGGGGAAATACCAAATCCACAGCAAAGATACACAAGTTCCAAAAGAGTCTCTAAATCGCTATAAATCGGCTTTCAAAGACTTGGTATCCAGACTGTAACAGAAACCACAAGGCGCGCTTGTGGCCCCTTCAGAGGGGGGTAAGCTATCTCCGGCTTCCGGAGCGGCGGATAGTTATCCGCGCGCAAAAGATTGCAACAAAATCGGGAACATCAAGTGGCCCTGTTTGCGCAGGTTAAAGCGGAACTCGTATTCGCCCAAGTAATTCGGCAGGTGCTTTTGCGAGACCCAAACATGCGTTCCTTCGACGGTTTTCTTAAACCAAAGCCAGAAGGCTTCGATATTGTTCGTATGCACGCCGTCCTTTGAGACGTACTCGCCAGCAGAATGATTGACGGTGCCGTGGGCATATCCATAGAGGCTCAGGTTTGAGAATGCGCGGGCGTCGTCAGTGGCGATCTTGGCGCCGGGATTGACCATCTCAAACAGAGCGTTTTCGACGGTGAGCGCACGACGGTTCGGAATAACGCGGGTGACGGCTTCACCGCCGCGTTCGACAACGCCAAGGACCACGGCCTTATCGTCTTCGCCTTGCTTGTCCTTACCGCCAATGAATGCCTTATCCGCCTCAACGGGTTTGCGACCGGGGCCGCCCAGCGGGCCGTCGCCATCGACCCAGCCCATATATTCGCGGATTTTGTGGGCGATGCGCCAAGCGCATTTGTAGGTCACGCCAAGCTGGCGCTGGATTTCCTTGGCGGAGACGCCGTTGCGCGTCGTGGTGAATAGGAACATGGCGTAATACCACTTCTGGAGCGGCGTTCTGGAGCGCTCGAAGGGGGTTCCGGCCATGGGGTGGATATGGTGCCCGCAATTGCAGGTGTAGGCCGGTTGATTCGTCAGGCGGTGAAACGCGCCAATCTCGCCGCAACGCTCGCAAGCCGGTTCAGCGCCGTATCTGGTGTGGAAAAGGTGCTCCAGACAGGCGTCGTCGTCAGGGAACATCTTGAAAAAGTCTTGGATATTCAGCGCTTTGGTCATCACCATCTCCTATGTCCTGAATATAGGAGAATGGCGAACATATTTCAAGGGGATATATGCGGGATATGCCGGCGCGGACAAATTTAGAACAAACAAAAATAACACAATAATTTCAATGCAATAATTGGTGTTGCGAAAAAAGAACAAATAGCGTACAAAGGCCGCCATTGACAGGGGAGGCCCTTGTCAGGCAACGGAGGCGGTGATGATTAAAGGCGGTTTGCGGGTAGTGGAGACGGACGGCATGGACAAGTCGAAGGCGCTGGAATCGGCGATTTCTCAAATCGACAAGGCGTTTGGCAAAGGCTCGCTCATGCGCCTTGGCGACAAGAACATCGTCGACATTGAATCGATTTCCACGGGCTCACTTGGCCTCGACATCGCGCTGGGAATTGGCGGCTTGCCCAAGGGCCGGGTCGTCGAGATTTACGGGCCGGAAAGCTCCGGCAAAACCACGCTGTCCCTGCATGTGGCGGCCGAAACGCAAAAAGTCGGCGGCACGGCCGCCTTTATCGACGCCGAACATGCGCTGGACCCGGTTTACGCGCAAAAGCTCGGCGTCAATCTTGATGAGCTTTTGATTTCGCAGCCGGATACCGGGGAGCAAGCGCTGGAAATCGCCGATACGCTGGTGCGCTCCGGCGCTGTCGATGTCCTGATCATTGACTCGGTTGCCGCGCTCACGCCGCGCGCCGAACTTGAAGGGGAAATGGGCGACTCGCTGCCCGGTCTTCAGGCGCGCTTGATGAGTCAGGCCCTGCGTAAACTCACCGGCTCGATTTCCAAATCCAACACACTGGTGATCTTCATCAACCAGATCCGCATGAAGATTGGCGTCATGTTCGGTTCGCCGGAGACGACCACCGGCGGCAACGCCCTGAAATTCTATTCCTCCGTACGCCTCGACATCCGCCGTATCGGCGCCATCAAAAATCGCGATGAGGTGGTGGGCAATCAGACCCGCGTCAAAGTCGTGAAAAACAAGGTCGCGCCGCCCTTCAAGCAGGTGGAATTCGACATCATGTATGGCGAAGGCGTTTCAAAAATGGGTGAGCTTATCGATCTTGGCGTCAAGGCCAATGTGGTCGAAAAGTCGGGCTCCTGGTTCTCCTATAATTCCGAACGTATCGGACAAGGCCGTGAAAACGCCAAACAGTTCCTGCGCGAAAATCCAGACATGGCCGCCTCGATCGAGGCTGCGGTCCGCGCCAATGCGGGTCTTGTCGCTGAAGAAATGCTGACCGGCGACAACAAGGATGATGATGACGCTGTCGCTGCGGAGGCGTAACCGCAGCATAGACGCCGTTGCGTGATTTCTGCGGGCCGGTTTCTCTGTTCCGGGAGACGTGGCCTGCGGGATTGCTTGTTCCTTTCGCCTGAGAGGGCGCATAATGCGGGACGCCGGACTTATCTTTGTTCACGCCTTAACGGGGTAAAACGGGAGAAAGAGATGATTGGTTATGTGACTGTCGGAACAAACGACATGGAAAAATCGGCGAAATTTTACGATGCGCTGCTCGCCGAACTTGGCGCCAAACGTCAGATGGAAGGCGATACATTCATCGCCTGGGGCGGCGGCGGTCCAGGGCTCGGCATTATCAAGCCTCATGATGGAAATGCGGCGACGGTCGGCAATGGGACCATGGTTGCGCTCGCCTGTGACAAGCCGGAGACCGTCGACCGGGTCTATAAGAAAGCGCTCGAGCTCGGCGCCAAGGACGAGGGCGCGGCCGGTCCCCGGGGCGACACCTTTTACGCGGGCTATTTCCGCGATCTTGACGGCAACAAGCTCAACGCCTTTTGCATGACGTCCGCCTGAGGTAAGGGCCGTGGCCCCTTACGGGGCGGCGGCTTCGGACCGCTCGCCTAGACGGGGCGAGCTCATCGGCTTAAGACCTTTTCCTGCGCCGGCTCCTTCATAGGGCCGGCGCAGTTTCTATATTAAGATGGCCGCTCCCGCCCCGCGGGCGCGGTCGGACCAGAGTGCTAGAAAACAAGACAAGACGAGGCAGATCCCCTCCATGACGTCGCTGAAAGATATCCGTTCTCAGTTTTTGAACTTTTTCGCTGCGCGCGATCATTTCATCGCGCCGTCAGCCCCGCTTGTGCCGCAAAACGATCCGACGCTCATGTTCGTCAACGCCGGGATGGTGCCGTTCAAGAACATTTTCACCGGCGCTGAAACGCGCGATTATTCCCGCGCGGCCTCTTCGCAGAAATGCGTGCGCGCAGGCGGCAAGCACAATGACCTCGATAATGTCGGCTACACCGCGCGTCACCACACATTTTTCGAGATGCTCGGCAATTTTTCTTTTGGCGACTATTTCAAGGAAGAAGCGATCAACGCCGCCTGGACTTTGGTCCATAAGGATTTTGGCCTGCCGGCCGACCGCCTGACCGTCACGGTCTATCACACCGATGACGAGGCGTTCGACCTCTGGCGCAAGATTTCCGGTTTGCCGGAACATAAAATCATCCGTATCGCGACAAATGACAATTTCTGGGCCATGGGCGATACGGGCCCGTGCGGTCCGTGCTCGGAGATTTTCTATGATCACGGCGATCACATTGCGGGCGGCCCTCCGGGATCGCCGGATGAAGATGGAGACCGTTTCGTCGAGATCTGGAATCTCGTCTTCATGCAGTTCGAAAAACTCGGTGATGGCCAACAGGTCGATTTGCCCAAGCCGTCAATCGACACCGGCATGGGGCTGGAGCGCGTTGCCGCTGTGCTGCAGGGGGTTCACGATAATTATGATGTGGATTTGTTCCGCACCCTGATTGCGGCGTCTGTCGATCTGACCGGGCGTAAGGCGGAAGGTGAGGACAAGCCGGCCCACCGCGTGATCGCCGATCATGTGCGGGCGACGAGTTTTCTGATCGCTGACGGCGTTGGCCCTTCCAATGAAGGGCGGGGTTATGTTCTGCGCCGGATTATGCGCCGCGCCATGCGATACGCCCATGGCCTCGGCGCCCGCGATCCATTGCTCGCGCGCTTGGCGCCGGTGCTGGTCCGGGAGATGGGCGGCGCCTTTCCGGAGTTGCAGCGCGCTGAGCCGCTGATCGTGGAGACGCTTCGCAGCGAGGAAGAGAAATTCCGCAGTCTGCTCGATCGCGGCCTGAAGCTGTTGGAGGAAGAAACTGCAACGCTGGATGAGGGCGCGGCGCTCCCTGGTGAGGCGGCCTTTAAACTCTATGACACTTACGGTTTTCCGCTCGATCTGACGCAGGATGCGCTGCGCCGTGAAGGCCGCAGCGTTGACGTCGAAGGTTTCGACAAGGCGATGGCGGCGCAAAAAGCCGCCGCTCGCGCCGCATGGGCAGGTTCGGGCGACGCCGCTGACGAAAGCGTCTGGTTCGATCTTCGCGCTGAAAATGGCGCAACCGAATTTCTTGGCTACATTCACGAGGACGCTGAAGGCGTCGTGCAGGCGATCGTTTCGGGTGGCGAAGTCGTAGATGAAGCAAAAGCGGGCGATGCAGTTGAAATCATCGTCAATCAAACGCCGTTTTACGCCGAATCCGGCGGCCAGGTTGGCGACGCCGGCCGCATCACAACCGATAGCGGCGCCGTCATCGTGATTGAAGATGTCAAGAAACGCGCGGGCGCACTCCACGGCCATATCGGTAAGGTGGAAAAAGGCGCGATCAAAAAAGGCGAGGCTGTGCATCTTGCGATTGATGTTGCACGCCGCAACCGTATTCGCGCCAACCACTCGGTCACGCACCTTGCCCATGCGGCGCTGCGCGATGTGCTTGGCGCTCATGTAGCGCAGAAAGGATCGCTCGTCGCGCCGGAGCGTATGCGTTTTGACATTACCAATCCGAAGGCGATCAGCGCTGAGGAAATCGCTGAGGTTGAAAAGCGCGTAAATGCGGTCATCCGCCAGAACACGCCAGTTGAAACCCGCGTCATGTCCTATGATGACGCCGTCGAGTCGGGCGCAATCGCGCTGTTCGGCGAAAAATATGATGATGACGTCCGTGTGCTGACCATGGGCCGGTCGCTTGAGGGCGATGATAAGCCCTATTCCGTGGAGCTTTGCGGCGGCACCCATGTGCGCCAGATCGGCGATATCGCGCTTTTCAAAATTGTGAGCGAAAGCGCCGTTTCGGCGGGTGTGCGCCGGATTGAAGCGCTGACGGGCGAGACGGCGCGGGTGTATCTTGAAAGCCAGGCTGCGCTGGCGCGCCAGGCGTCAGATGCGCTGAAAACGACAGCGGAAGAACTGCCTGCGCGCATCGAAGCGCTGGTGGCCGAGCGCAAAAAGCTTGAGCGAGACCTCGCGGCGGCGAAAAAGCAATTGGCTCTTGGCGGCGGCGCGGGCGCGACGGCTGAGAACGAGGTCGCCGATATTGGCGGTGTCAAATTTATCGGGCGCGTTCTTGACGGAGTCGCTGCGAAGGACCTTCGTGGACTTGTGGATCAGGCGAAACAGAAAATCGGTTCTGGCGTCGCCGCCTTTGTGGGCGTTAATGACGGGAAGGCCGCGCTGGCGGTCGGGGTGACTGATGACCTCAAGGACCGCCATTCCGCTGTCGATCTCGTACGCGCCGGCGCCGAAGCCATGGGCGGCAAAGGCGGCGGCGGACGCCCCGATATGGCGCAGGCCGGCGGCCCCGACGGCGCCCTGGCGAGCGACGCCATTAAAGCGATTGAAAAAGCGCTGGGCGCTTAGCGCGCTGTCTAGTTGCGGATGTGAACGTCGCCGCCGGACGATTTGTCGATATTGGTGTTTTTCGGTCCGCCATAAACGGTGATGTCGCCGCCGCTTGAGGCATCCGCCACGAGGCTTTCGGACGCGTAGATTGTAAGGTCGGCGCCGGAGGAAACATCGGCGACCGCGTTCTCACATTGAAGGCCTTCCGCTTCGAGATCGGCGCCGCTGCTGCCGTCGGCTTTAATGGTCGCGCATGTGCCACTAAGTGTTGCATCCGCGCCGCTCGACACCGAGGCGCTGAACTCGCCGGCGTCGATGCCGGTTGCTGTTACATCCGATCCGCTGGAGGCGTCGACGCCGTTCAGCTCGGGCATGCTGACGTAAACGACCACTTTCCATTTGCGGCCCGGCGAGAAGAAAGACCGGTCGCGCACGCGGCCGATTTCCAGGGCGTCGCCATCGCGCTCGATGCGCAGGCGCTCCAGCGCTTCGGGCTCGCCTTCTGCGCGCACCGAATAGGCGCCGCCGACGCTCACCTCAACATCAACGCCTGCTGAAGCGTCAATGAAGGAAAACCCGGAAAAATCGTAAGTTTGTGTTTCAGCATGAGCGAACGCCAAGGCGCTCAACGCAGCCGCGCTGGCCGCCATGATGAGGGTGACAGGTTTTGACATTAGATTTCCCTTTCTTTTTCGAACGGCGTTTTCACGCTCTTATTGTTCTTTTATGTTTGCGGACTAATCCCGCGTCGCCGTAACGGGCGTCTTGATCTTGATGCGCCCGCCCGACGAGCGGTCGATATTGACGCGCTCGGGGGACCCGAACACCGCCATATGACCGCCGCTAGACGCGTCGCCCACCAGCGCCTTCAGGACGGTGACTTCACCATGACCGCCGCTTGAAACGTCGACATTGGCGCTGCTGCAAATCAGCGCGCGCGCATCGAGATTGGCGCCGCTCGAGATGTCGACTGTGCAATCGTCGCTGCGTCCGGAGATGACAGCGAAAGAGCCGCTTGATAAGTCGGCGTTGAAGCGGCGCGAATCGATACCTTCGAGGGTCGAATGCGATCCGGAAGAGGCGTCGAGGGCCTTGATCTCCGGGGTGGTCACGAAAACGGTGTAATCGGCTTTTTTCTGATGCCAGCGCAGCCGGTTCCATTCTCGGCTAAGATAGAGGACCCCGCCCTTCACCTCGATTTCGAAATCGCTGTAATCGCCTTCATCTGTTTCGACCGAGATCGACTGTTTGCCACCCGCCTTGGCGACGAGTTTCAGGCCGGCCGAAATATCGATGCGGTCAAAAGCGGCGAGGTCATAGCTCCGGGTTTCCGCGGCGGCAGGTAAACTCAGCGCACAGGCGGCGATTCCGGAAAGGAAAAAGGGTCTCAACATTGGTCAGCTCCTAAGGGTCTACGCAACGCCCCGAGGCCTTCATGCTGCCATGCGGGAGCCCGGAATGCGAGCCGAATGCGCCCAACTGCCTCAAATCTGCGAGGAAGCACGGAAAAGATTGATTTCTTTAGTCTTATTCATCAGGCGAAAAAGGGTAAATGACGGTCAGGCGCAGCCCCGGCCCTTGTCCGAGGGCGCTCTCGCAACGTTCGATTTCGCCGCCGAGGGCCGCAACCAGGCTGTCGATGATTCGCCGCCCAAGACCGCCATGGGGGTTGGCGGGCCCCTCGCTCAAGCCGACGCCGTCATCTTCGACGATGAGTGTGCAGTGGCCGGTGCTGAGGTTATGGTCAAAAGCGACGCGAATAAGCCCTCTGTCCCGGCCTGTGAACGCATATTTTGCGGCATTGGTGACCATCTCGGAGACCAGAACGCCAATCGTGACGGCGTCCCGCGACGGAATGTCGAAATCGCCGACATCGGTGGTGATGTCGATATTCTGATCAAAATTCAGGTTGGTTTTGAGATCCGCGACAATCTGTTCGATGAAATGCCGGGACGCGACGACTTCATGATTTGTATTCATCGCGAGCCGGCGTTGTGTGGCGGCGATGGAAAGAACCCGCCCACGGGCTGCGCGCAAGGTGGATTTGGCTTCTTCGCCATCCACCTGATTCGCCTGGAGAGAAAGAAAAGAGGCCACTAGCTGGAGGCTGTTGCCGACGCGGTGATGAAGATCGCGCAACAGGGATTCAACGCGCAGGTTTTCCTCCTCCAGGGAAATTTTCGCCTCTTCGAGTTCTTTTGTCCGTTCAGCTACATGTTGTTCCAGTTCGGTGTTGAGGAGCAGGCCGGAGATAATAGCAAGTGACCCAAGGATGATCTGTCCGACCAGCCGGTCAGTTTTGTTTTGCTCTACACGTCGCGTTTGCAGGAGTGTTTGCTCCTCCAGGATCAAAATCGAAATCATGTCGTTGAACTGTGCGAGGAGGGCGTCCACATTGCTTCGCCGGACAAGAGTCTCCCGGTCTTCGCCGTCACCGGCCGCAACGTTTTCGACCGCGCGTGTAAGCGAGTCGGTTATGTTCTGAGCCTGAATGTCGATATTATCGAGGCGAAGTTGTTGCGCGGGATTATCGCGTGTGAGCTCCCGTATTGCTTGGCGGGCGTCTTCATAATTCGACAACGCATTTTCATAATCGGTCAAATATTGTTCATCGCGCGTGATCAGGTAAGCGCGCTCGCCGATCACAGCGCCCTGAACGCTGGTTTGATATTTCAGGGCTTCCGTGATGACCGTGATTGTGTGCGTGACAAGCGTATCTGCGCGTGTGCTCGCCTGATTTACAAAGAAGGCAGCGGCCGCCGCTGCAAACAGCACAAGCAAGCCCATACCGACGGAAACAAAAGCGATGAGACCGCGTTGCCGCCGCGTCAACGTCATTGCAGGCCAATTCCGACACGAGCGCAGACGGGTCGGCGCTGAAAAAAGAGAGGAGTCAGGTTGTGCATGGGGAGACGATCTATTTTATGATCCCGGCCCGGGGCATGGACAAGCCATGCACAATAGCCGCGCGAAGGGCGCGTTCCTCAAAGGGTTTTGTCAGGATAAAAGTGGGATCATAGTCTCCGCCGCTCAAGACATCATCAGGATAGGCGGTCAGGAAAATCGCAATCACCGGAAGTTCCGATGTGATATCGCGAACGGCGTCGAGACCGGTCCGGCCTGCGCCGAGATCATAATCCGCCATGACCACATCCGGTTTGTGTTCATGTGCAAGGCGGATCGCGTCTTCGGCGTTGCGCGCCGTGGCCACGACCTCTAGGCCGATCATTTCCAGCGTCGCAGCAACTTCAAGCGCGATCACCGGTTCATCTTCGACGACAAGCGCTGTGCCTGAAACTTGCGTTTCCGCAATCCGTTTTCTTTCCTGCGCAATGAGGCGGTTGGCTTCGTCAGTGTCAATGTTGAGCAGCGCCGCCGCCTTTCCGCTGTCAATGCCGATCACGTCGACGAGCAGGACGAGCTGGCGCGGCGGCTCTGCGGTGAAGGGGCGGGCGGCGAGCACCGACTGATTCGAAAACGCAGCGCTGCTCTCTGCCGGGGCGCTGCGCCAGGCGTCATAAAAGGCGCGGAAGACGGATACTTGCCGATCGCGGTCGGAAAGTCCCTCAACCGAGGCGTAGTCGAAATTGCTGAGGGCTGCTGCTGCGATTTCGTCTCCCAGAAACTGGTCCGAGGTGACGGCCCGCGCGAACTGGCGGACGAAACGCAGATCTTTTTCAAAGGGCGTCAATTTGGACATTGGGTACTCGACCGGTATTTTTAAATTGTGCGCATATGTCTGGTATCATTCAACATTATTGCGCCGGAAAAGTTCCCATCCCGCTTCGGGACGCCCTTATTTTACGCCTCCATCGCCTTGCGGAAGTTTTCGTCAACTTTTTCAAGGAAACCGGATGTGGTGAGCCATTTTTGCTCAGCGCCGATGAGAAGCGCGAGATCCTTGGTCATATAGCCGGATTCAACGGTCTTGATCACCGTCTGCTCCAGGGTCTTGGCGAAGTTGCTGAGCGCTTCATTGTTGTCGAGTTTGCCGCGATGGGCGAGGCCGCGCGTCCAGGCGTAGATTGAAGCGATCGAGTTGGTCGAGGTTTCCTCGCCGCGCTCATGAGCGCGGAAGTGGCGGGTGACCGTGCCGTGCGCCGCTTCAGCTTCCACGGTTTTCCCGTCCGGCGTCATCAGGACAGAGGTCATCAGTCCGAGCGAGCCATATCCCTGGGCCACCGTATCGGATTGCACGTCGCCATCATAGTTTTTGCACGCCCAGACATAACCGCCAGACCATTTCAGGCAGGCCGCCACCATATCGTCGATCAGGCGGTGCTCATAGGTAAGGCCGTGCTCGGCGAATTTCTCTTTAAACTCGGCCTCATACATGTCGGCGAAAATGTCTTTGAAACGGCCGTCATATTTTTTGAGGATCGTGTTCTTCGTCGACAGATAGAGCGGGTATTTGCGCATCAGCGCATAGTTGAAGCAGGCGCGGGCGAAATCGGTAATCGACGCATCGAGGTTATACATGCCCATATAGATGCCGGCGGACGGGGCGTCGAACACTTCCTGTTCCTGAACTTCGCCGTTCTCGCCTTCCCATTTCATGGTCAGCTTGCCCTTGCCGGGGAACAGCATGTCGGAAGCGCGGTACTGATCGCCAAAAGCATGGCGGCCAATGATAACCGGCTGGGTCCAGCCCGGCACGAGGCGCGGCACGTTGCGCATGATGATCGGCTCGCGAAAGACAACGCCCCCGAGAATGTTGCGGATCGTGCCGTTGGGCGAGCGCCACATTTTCTTGAGGCCGAATTCCTCAACGCGCGCTTCGTCAGGCGTGATTGTCGCGCATTTGACGGCGACGCCGTATTTCTTGGTGGCTTCCGCCGCGTCGATCGTGATCTGGTCATCCGTCGCGTCGCGGCTTTCCATGCCAAGATCGAAATATTTCAGGTCGATATCAAGATAAGGGTGGATGAGCTTGTCCTTGATCATCTGCCAGATGATCCGGGTCATCTCGTCCCCGTCCATTTCAACAACTGGATTATCGACTTTGATTTTTTGCATGGAATTTCCTACCGGACTGCTTGGGCGTGCTTGGACGGCATGCCCGCTGGAGATTAATCTGTGATGGGTGTTGCGGGGCTCTTAGCATCGGGCAGGGGCCGATGAAAAGAGGGAGCCCGGAACCTAATGGCCGCGAAAGAGATATCGAGCATATGAAGAAGAAACCGGACGATGATCAGCCTGCGTCCGGGCGGGCTCCCACGACGGAGCGAATCGCCCGGCGGGACGGGCGCGGTGAACTGAAGGCGGCGCCGATTTTCGTCCTGGTAGAGCCGCAAATGGGCGAAAATATCGGCGCCGCGGCCCGGGCCATGCTCAATTTCGGGCTTTCGGGCCTCAGACTGGTCAATCCGCGAGATGGCTGGCCCAATGAAAAGGCCGGGGCCATGGCCGCCGGCGCATCCATCGTCATCGACCGCGCGGAGGTGTTCGGGACCACGCGGGAGGCTCTCGCCGACTGTAATTATGTGCTCGCGACTACGGCGCGACCGCGGGAAGTCATCCTCCCCGTAGTCGACCCCGCGGAGGCCGCTCAGGAGCTTCGGCGCCGCATTGATCACGGTGAGCGTTGCGCCGTCATCTTTGGCGGTGAACGCTCCGGCCTCTCCAATGACGATATCATGCGCGCTGACGCGATTGTGTCGATTCCGGTCAATCCGTCTTTCGCCTCGCTCAATTTAGGTCAGGCCGCGATGATCGTCGCTTATGAATGGTCGCGGGCTGAGGGGATGACGGCGCTAGCCTCGGAGCTCTATGAGCACGAGCCGGCGCTGAGGGAAAACTTTGAGCGGCTTTTCGAACATCTTATCACGGAACTTGACGATGCCGGGTATTTCCTTGTTCCGGAAAAGCGTGTTGCGTTCACTCGCAATATCAAAGCGGCGCTATTAAGGGCTGGGCTGACCGAAGCGGAGGTGCGGACCTTGCGCGGCGTCATAAAGGCGCTGGTGGGCCGCCGCCGCGGCGGTGAGCCCCGGCGGTGATCTGGATTTTCAGGGCGGTCCACTGCTGGACAGGAGCGCCGGCCCCGGCAAAAATTGATCCGGCATAGACAATTCCGATGGTCAATCAGAATGGCAGAAAACACAAAAGAAGACCTCTTCGCGCATCATGAGATCCGGGACATCTTCCCGACCAATATCATGGTTGCGGAGCTGAACGACGCTCCGGCGCTGAACGCTGCGCTAAAAGAAAACATACTTGCGCGCAGGGAGGTTTCCGAAGGGCTGAACCGCTCCAACGTTCTTGGCTGGCACTCTGACACCAAGATGTTGAAATGGGGCGGCGCCGCCGCGCAGACCCTCGCTCAGGCGATGATGAAGCTCTGCGGTCAGCACACGAAGGATCTTGGCGCCACATCGGGCAGGGTGCGATATCGCATGGCTGTGGATATGTGGGCGAATATTTCTCCCGCCGGCGCGTCCAACCAGTATCACGCCCATCCTTCCTGCCTGTGGTCGGGCGTCTACTATGTCGACGATGGCGGTGATCCTGATGGCGGGCCGCTGGTGCTGCTCGACCCGCGTTTTCCCATGAACAAGATGTACGGAGCTGATCTTGTGTTCGTCGATGACAAAGGCGAACACCAGAATACGAAAGTACGCCTGACCCCGACGCCTGGTCGGCTGGTGATCTTTCCGTCCTGGCTTATGCATGGGGTGCGACCACATTCAGGGTCTCGAGACCGCATCTCCATCGCCATGAACCTAGCGGCGCTGCCGGGCGCCGCGCCTTCTCTCAATGTCGGTCTGACGAGCTAAACAGCGCCCTGCTTGCGTATTGACGCCAAACCGGCTGAAAATCCTGTGGGACATAAGGAGCGGGATGATGCTGAAAAAAATTGGCGCTGCATTGGCGCTTTTCCTGGCCGCCTGCAGTGGCGGCGCGGTTGTGGAAGATGGCCAGGTCGTTCCCGACCAATATGACGTCATAATTCGCGGCGGGACTGTCTATGACGGGTCCGGCGCTGCCGGTGAAATCGCAGATGTGGCGGTCAAGGGAGACCGGATCGCGGCGATCGGGTCATTGGCGGGCGCAAAGGCGGACCTGGTAGTGGATGCTGACGGGCTCGCCGTCGCTCCCGGGTTCATCAATATGTTGAGCTGGGCCGTTGAAGATCTGATCGAGGACGGCCGAAGCCTTGGCGACATTTCGCAAGGGGTGACGCTCGAAGTTTTCGGTGAAGGCGTTTCCTATGGTCCGTGGTCGGATGAGATCAAACGTCAGGCGAAAGCGCGCCAGACGGATATTTTTTATGACATCGACTGGACGACGCTGGGCGAATATCTCGAATTTCTCGAAAACCGCGGCGTCTCCCCCAATGTGGCGTCTTTTGTTGGCGCGACGACGCTGCGCGCTTCGGTGATCGGCTATGATAATCGCGCCGCGACGTCCGAAGAGCTTGAAGAAATGCAAGCCATGGTGCGTGAGGCCATGGACGAAGGCGCAATGGGCGTCGGCTCGTCGCTGATTTACGCCCCGGCGAATTTTGCGAACACAGAAGAACTGACCGCGCTCGTCGCCGCCGCCGCCGAATCCGATGGCATGTATATTTCTCATATCCGGTCGGAAGACGAAGAGCTGCTCGAAGCTGTAGACGAGTTGATCGGAATTTCTCGCGCCACCGGCGCTCCGGCGGAAATCTATCATCTAAAAGCGAGCGGGCGCGCTAATTGGGGCAAGCTTGATGACGTTATCGCCAAGGTGGAGGCGGCGCAGAGCGAAGGCTTGAAGATCACGGCGGACATGTATGCCTATCCTGCAAGTTCTACTGGTCTCGACGCCGCGATGCCGCTCTGGGTGCAGGAAGGCGGCTATGAAAAATGGGCTGAACGCCTGCGCGATCCAGAAATCCGCGCGCGCGTCGGAAAAGAAATCCGCGAGCCTTCCGACAAGTTTGTCAGCGGCATTACAAACGCCGGCGGCCCTGAAGGCGTGTTGCTGGTCGGGTTCCGTAATCCCGAGCTTCGCAAATATATCGGCAAGACGCTGGCGGAAGTCGCGGAGGAACGCGGGACGCCTTACGAGGAAACGGCGATGGACCTTGTGGTCGAAGATGGAAGCCGCGTGCAGGTCGTCTATTTCTCCATGTCGGAAGACAACATCAAAAAGAAGATTGCGCTTCCCTGGGTCAGTTTTGGTTCTGATGGCGGCTCCATGGCGCCGGAAGGGGTCTTTCTCGAGCAAAGCACCCATCCGCGCGCTTACGGCAATTTCGCGCGGGTCTTCGCCAAATATGTCCGCGATGAAGGCGTGCTGACGATTGAGGAGGCTGTCCGCAAGTTGACCTCCCAGCCTGCGAACAACCTCAAAATCAAGGACCGGGGTCTTCTGGCGCCCGGATATTACGCCGACATCGTCGTGTTCGATCCGCAGACTATTCAGGACAAAGCGACCTTCGCCGAACCGCATCAGCTTTCCGTCGGCGTTGAACAGGTGTTTGTGAATGGCGTTCAGACCATAAAGGACGGCGATCATACTGGCGCTAAAGCGGGACGCGTTGTGCGCGGGCCCGGCTGGGACGGCTGGAACCAATAAGCAAGGATAAAGGGGCGGGCGCATGGCGCAGCAAGAAGCACTTGAGCGCATCGACCATGCGGACGCTCTCCATAACCACCGCTTCAAATATTACGACTTCGCTATGGCGGCGTTCGTCGCCATCCTGATTTGTTCGAACCTGATTGGCGCCGCGAAGCTGGTGCAGCTTTTCGAATTCAAAATCGGAAGCTGGAATGTGGGCATGTTCGGCGCCGGGATATTGTTTTTCCCGCTGTCATATGTGCTCGGCGATGTGATGACGGAGGTCTATGGCTATGCCCGGGCGCGCCGCGTCGTGTGGGCGGGGTTTGGCGCGGTCCTGTTCATGGCTTTCATGTCATGGGTGGTCGTTTCCATGCCGCCGGCGCCGGGATGGGAGGGACAAGAAGCTTACGAGGCTGTCTTCGGTCTCACCCCGCGCATTGTTTTTGCGTCGATCATCGCCTTCTGGGCCGGTGAGCTCGCCAACGCCTTTGTCATGGCGCGGATGAAAGTCGCCTCGGGCGGCAAGCATCTTTGGCAAAGAACGATCGGCTCGACTGTGGTGGGGCAGGGCGTCGACAGTCTCCTGTTTTATCCCATCGCATTTCTCGGCGTCTGGACCACGAGCCAGGTGCTGACCGTGCTCGCCACCAATTATCTCCTCAAGGTTCTTTGGGAGGTGGTGCTGACGCCGGTCACCTATCGCGTCGTTGCGATGCTGAAGCGGGCGGAAGGCGTCGACGTTTATGACGCCGACACGAATTTCACGCCGTTTTCCGTGAGATCCTGACGCTAGCAGGCGATGACTGCGCGCCATGCTTGAAGATGGCTCCGGTTATAAGGTAAACTGGTCGGTGTAGCGCCTTATCAAAAACCCAGAAAAAATCGGGGAGCCATGGCGGACGATCACAGAACTGACCTGTCAGCGACTAGCGCCTTTCCCCGAAGCGAAAAGGGGCCGCGCATCGCCATTCTCGGCGCCGGTTTTTCCGGCATGGGCATGGCGATCCGGCTGAAGCAGGAAGGCTTCGAGAACTTCACAATCTACGAAAAAGCGAGCGAGGTCGGCGGGACTTGGCGTGAAAACCGCTATCCGGGCGTGGCCTGCGATGTGCCTTCGCATCTCTATTCTTTTTCGTTCGAGCCGAACCCGAACTGGTCGCGCCGCTATTCGCCGGGCGGTGAAATCTGGGACTACATGAAACACTGCGCCCAAAAATACGGGCTCTATCCGTCTATCCAGTTCAAGAAAACCGTCAGCGCCATCCGCCATGACGGCAAGGAATGGACAATCGACTTTGCTGACGGGTCCTCCGTGAACGCCGACTATGTGGTGAGCGGTCTTGGCGGCCTGCATGAACCAAACATCCCCGACATTGCCGGGCTAGATGATTTCAAGGGGCCGGTTTTTCACACGGTGCAATGGCGCGACGACATCGATCCTGCGGGAAAACGCGTCGCTATTGTCGGGTCGGCGGCGAGCGCCGTGCAGGTGATACCGGCGATTGTCGACAAGGTTTCCCATCTCGATGTTTATCAGCGCACCCCGAATTGGGTGATGCCGCGCCAGAGCTACTTCTATCCGAATTGGCTGAAGGGACTGTTTGCGAAAATTCCGATCCTCGCGCGCGCTTATCGCGGGTTTTATTTCACGCTGGCGGAATGGCGTTTCGGCGCATTCAAAAAAGACGAAAACAGGGTGAAGGCGACCGTCCGGAAAATTTTCGAAAAGCAGATGGAAGCGCAGGTTTCCGATCCGGTGTTGCGGGAGAAGCTGACGCCGTCTTATCCGGTCGGGTGCAAGCGCATCCTGATCTCGGATGACTACCTTCCCGCCATTCAAAAGCCGAATGTTGATCTCATCGTTGACGGGATCGAAGGCGTGACGGCTGCAGGCGTAAAAACGAAAGACGGCCGCGAACATCCCGCTGACATCCTTGTACTTGCGACGGGCTTTAAACCTTTCGACATTCTGGAATCGATCGACGTCATCGGTCCGTCCGGTCGAAGCCTTAGGGAAACATGGAAAGGCGGGATCGCGGCGCACCGCACGATAATGGCGCCGGGCTTTCCCAATTTCTTTATGCTGCTTGGGCCGAACTCAGGCCTTGGGCACAACTCGGTCATTCTGATGATCGAGGCGCAGGTGAACTACGTCATCGATCTTATTCGCCAGGCAGGGGAGAAGGGGCGGATCGCACCACGCATGGAAGCGGCGAAAGCCTATGACGAACACGTCCAGCGTGATCTTCAGGACCGCGTCTGGGCGGCGAATTGCGGAGCCTGGTATGTGGACGAGAATGGGCGGAACTTCACGCTCTACCCCCATAATGTCCGCACCTATATTCGCGAGATGGCCAAGCCCGATTTCGATGAATATGAGATCGAACAGGCGCCCCAATTGGCGGCGACTTGAATTCCGGCATCGTGAAAAGTTTCGTCTCTGGGTTGTGCCTTGAGAATGCTTTCGTTCAGGCCGCGAATTAACGATAAAATTTTATCGGAAGCGTTAGGTGCATATATTGCATAAACCTCTTGGCCATGCTTTTTGCGGTGCACGCGTTTGTAGCGTTTAGTAAGGGGGATCCTCGTGATCAAAAAGATTCTTTCAGTAGCGGCAGTCGCCATCTTCGCGCTGGCTGCAGCGCCCGCTCAGGCCGGCCTCGTTTATATTGGCACCTATCCCGGCAACGATAATGTCAGCGGCAACAACAATGGCGCCAATAACGACATTCACGACGAGATCTTCGCCTATAACGGCGACACGACCGTCGAGTTCCTCGCCAAGATCAACATCTGCGAAGATGATGTGGAGCAGATGCTCATCTGCGCCAATCCACAAGTTCCTGAAAATGGCGCTGTCAGTGCGTCCTCGTTCGACCTGATTAACAACGGCACGTCGGGTTCTGTTGAGTTTGACCTAACGGGCACTGGCTATGGTCTCGAATATGTCGCGCTTAAAGGAGCGACCAGTTTTGCGCTCTATTACTGGGATATGGATCCGTCCGTGGGTGTGTTCCTGTGGGATCTGGTAGGCGTCCTGGTCAATAATGGGGGGCAGACACCGGATCTTTCTCACATTTCGTTCTATGGCGGCGACTACACCCCGCCAAATGAAGTGCCGCTTCCGGCCGCCGCCTGGCTGATGATCGCCGGTCTCGGCGGGCTCGGCTTCGCTGGCCGCCGCAAGGCCGCCTAAGCGCACAGGCTTTGCTGATTTTGCTTAAGGCCCGCCAATTGGCGGGCCTTTCGCTTTTTGGGGTGGAAATCAGGAAAAAGGCCGTATTTCAACGCCGCCGCCGTTGACAGTGAGGTTCCGCTTGGGTACTCCCCGCCGCTTCTAACGGGTGGCGCGTGGACCGCCGTTTTGATTGCGCCGGGGATGGGCCCCGCGCGCCGGGCCGCGCCAGGAATTGAGGATACGATGTCAAAGCGCATTAGCGCCAAGCACAAGCTTGACCGCCGGGTCGGCGAAAACGTCTGGGGCCGGCCAAAATCTCCCATCAATAAACGCGATTACGGCCCGGGCATGCATGGCCAGCGCCGCAAGGGCAAGCTTTCGGACTTCGGTCTTCAGCTCATGGCGAAGCAGAAGCTCAAAGGCTATTACGGCAATATTTCAGAGAAGCACTTCGAGCGGACCTATAACGAAGCGGTTCGCCAGCGCGGCAACACCGCCGAGCTGTTGATCGGTCTTCTGGAAAGCCGCCTCGACGCTGTGGTCTATCGTTCGAAATTCGTGCCGACCGTATTTGCGGCCCGCCAGTTCATCAATCACGGCCATGTGAAAGTGAACGGCGTTCGCACCAATATCCCGTCCATGCGCCTCAAAGTCGGCGACGTTGTCGAAGTTAAGGAAAAGTCACGCAACATGGCGCTGGTGCTGGAAGCCCTGCAAAGCGCAGAGCGCGATATTCCTGACTATATTGAAGTCGACCCGAAAAAGATGACGGCGACTTATCTGCGCGTGCCGGAATTCGCTGAAGTGCCTTATCAGTGCACGATGGAGCCAAACCTGGTCGTCGAATATTATTCGTCCTAAGCGGGCGTTATATCGATACGAAAAAAGGCCGCCCCTTTGGGCGGCCTTTTTATTTTCAGATTGCGCAGAACTTTATCCGTTCAGGCGCGCCTTCATGTCTTTGATCAGGGCGTCGATGCCTTTCACCCCGCCGCCATTATTGGCGATGATCGACGTGAACTGCTCCTGCTGTTCAATCGCCAGCCAGATCTCGTTCGCGCCCGCGTCGAAGATCGACATATTGCCTTCCTTGTCGCGATAGATGCGCCAGTGAATGACAGCGTCAGCAAACTGGTCGCCGGGCTCCGGGTTTGCGACCTTGGAATTGACGATGATGTCATAGGCCGCGCGATCGACCGAGCCGGTGACCACAAGCTTCTGGCCGGCGTAATTTTCCATCGTGTTGCGATAGACCATCTTCGCGTAGTCATTGAACAGCGGGAAATACTCCGCCGCCTGTTCATCGGTCATCTGGCGCGCGGCCCGGCCGAGAACGAAACGCCCGACCCGGCGCATATCCACATATTTATCGACCAGCTCATCTACGGCGGCGAGCATGGCTTCCTGATCGCCGCTGGTCAGTCTCGGCGCGGCTTCATCAAGCAGGTTCTGGACGTATGTTTCCGCGGCCTGGTCTGCGGCGGCGGGCTGCGCGATGCCGATGGCCACGAAGCAAGCGGCGGCGCAAGCGGTGAAGGAACGGCGGTTCAGTCGTGTCATGAGATACTCTCCCGAAGGGAACTATTCGAGTTCATCGAATTCTTCAAAATCGCCGATATCCGGCAAGTCTTCATAAGTAGTGCGGCCGTTATTGATCTCGCGCTTGCGCGACTGCAGATAGAAACTGCGGATCGAGGCGTAAAAGTCGAGCGAGTCAGCGCGAATGCCGTCCAGCGGTTCGATCAGCGGCTCGCGGGCCGTGATGACGCCGACGCCTGCGGTCGTATATTGGAAATACATGGCCGGATCGGTGGAGATCCAGAAGGCCGGGCTGAGGGTCAGATCGACGCCGGCGCCAAAGCCGTCGCGCATGGTGCTCGGCCCCAGAAACGGAAGGACCATATACGGTCCGGAATCAACGCCCCACACGGCGAGGGTCTGTCCGAAATCCTCTGAGTGCTGAGCAATGCCCATGCGCTCAGCGGGATCGCCCATGCCGCCGAAGCCGATAGTGGAGTTGATGAAGAACCGCCCAAGGGTTTCGCCAGCGCGCTTCGGCTCTCCTTGCAAAATGTCATTCACGAAAATCAGCGGCGTGCGGAGATTGGCCATGAAATTGCGGATGCCCTTGCGCTGTTTCTTGTGGGTGACGGCGCGATAGGCTTTTGCGGTGGGCGTCATAAGTTTGCGATCGAGGCCGTCATTGAAGGCGAACATCTTGCGGTTGAAGCCTTCCCAGGGATCGCGGACCGATCCGTCGGCCTGCGCATCGGCGTTTTCAAGCTCCTTGGCGAGCGCGTCCGGATCATCGCCGGCGCCGGAAAGCTGGGCTGAAGCCGTCGTTCCGGCGAGCGCCAGCCAGAAGGCGGCGCATGGGGCGACCCAGATTGCAGCATGCAGTTTCATAAACAAACGCCCCCGAAAGGGTCCCCTCTGGCGGTCTGGTAACACTGGCGGGCCATTTTGGCTCCATTTCGCCTAACATATAAGGCTTCGGGGCGCCGTAACAATGAACAAACCTGCACGTTTGCGTGGGCTTTGGTCCGCGATTGCTCTCTTATAAAGATATCTTTATGTATCAACGCCTTGGCGGCAATTACCGGGGAAAGACCTATGGCGCTCGACGCCGCACTCAATATTTTTCGCGCCATCGGGGAAGAAACCCGGCTCCGCATCATGGTGCTCCTGATTCGAGGTGAGCTGACGGTTAGTGAGATCACAACGATCCTCGGCCAGAGCCAGCCGCGGGTGAGCCGCCATCTGAAAATTCTCGCTGACGCCGGGCTTGCCGAGCGTCATCGCGAGGGGGCGTGGATGTTCTACAGGACAGCGCTCGCGGGCGGCGATCCTTCCTGTGAGGCGGTGATCGAGGCGGCCCGGGCGATCGGGGCCTCCGGTGATCGCCTGCTCGCCCGTGACGCTGAGCGTTTCGAACAGACGCGCCATGCCCGCGCGGCGCAGGCCGCCGCCTATTTCGAAGCGAATGCAGGCGAATGGAGCCGCCTTCGCGCCCTGCATCTGCCTGAGCAGGATATTGAAGCGCGTATTCTCGCGCAGGTTGATGGGCCCATGCAGCTTTTCGTGGATCTGGGCACGGGCGCCGGGCGGATGCTGGAGATTTTCGCCGGGCGGTATGAGAACGCGGTGGGTTATGACCTTTCCCATGAAATGCTGGCGCTGGCGCGCGCCAATCTCGACCGTGCGGGGATTACCCATGCGCAAGTGCGCCATGGCGATCTTTTTTCCTTACCGCTGGAAGATAAATGCGCCGACGTCGCCTGCCTGCATCAGGTGCTGCATTACCTGGGCGAGCCGGGGGCGGCCGTTGCGGAAGCCGCGCGCCTTCTCAAGAAAGGGGGGCGGCTGATCATTTCTGATTTTGCGCCGCACGACCTTGAATTCCTGCGTGAAGAGCACGCGCATCGCAGGCTTGGCTTCTCTGATACGGAAGTCGCCGATTGGTGCGCGGCCTCAGGGTTAAAGCTTGATAATGTCGAGACGTTGTCCCCATCGCCCGGGGACAAGGAAAGGTTGACCGTGAAAATCTGGCGCTGCCTGATGTCTTGACCAGGAAGGGCCGGGATGAATCCGGCGCCCTGATGAAGTCATCTGTAAACGGAAAAATCGCGGTTACTGAAAAACGCCCACGATCGCCAGCGCAATCAGCGTAAAAGCCGCTCCGCAAAGCAGCCCGCTCACCAATACGCCGACTTCCTGAAACGTACGCCCCATCGCCCGTCTCCCGTTTTGCGCTTGCCCTCTGAAGGCCCCGGCGCCCGAACGGCTTTTTCCTCGCCGCCGGGAGAGAGTGTGTCTTCCAAATCTCCAGTGGCAAAGGGTGCGCCTTGAGACCAAAGCGCAAGGGGTGCGCGCGGCGGTGGATAAATCCCTGCTGAGCATGGAAAAATAAATTGCGAACTAGTTTTCCACAAAGCCGGGCGGGCGGTTCTGGATTTTGCCGTCGCAGGCCTGTAAGAGCCCCGCACATGTCTTTCTGGGAAAAAATAGAGGCGGGGATCGCCGAGACCAAGCGGCGCACCATTGGCGCCTTGCTGGACGCGCTTGCGGCGCAAAAACAACGCCGTAACGAGGCGGCGTTCTCGATCGCGCTGATCGCGCTCTCTGCGAAAATGGCGAAGGCGGACGGGGTCGTCACCGATGACGAGATCGATGCCTTTCGCAGCTATTTCCATTTTCCCGAGAGCGAGGCCGACAAGGTCCGCATGGTCTATCAGCTCGCCCAGCAGGATGTGGCCGGATTCCGCGAATATCTCACCCGCGTAGCGAAAATTTTCGAAGACGCGCCGGAAGTGCTCGAAGATGTGCTTGATTGTCTGTTCCACGTCGCCGTGGCCGATGGTGTCGCGCATCCAAGGGAGCTTGAACTCCTGGAAGAGGCGGCAAAGCTCTTCAAGGTCTCCAAACCCGCTTTTCACCGCCTGAAAGCGGCTCATCTGGGGCTTGGGGCTGACGACCCTTATCTCATTTTGGGAATTGAGCCCGGCGTCAGCCTGGAGGCGGTGAAATCCGCCTATCGTGCGCTTTCACGAGATCACCACCCTGACGCCCTGATGGCGCGCGGGGTTCCCCTCGATCTGGTGCGCATTTCCGAGGGCCGGATGGCGGCGATTAATAATGCGTATGAGCAGATATTAACCGATTACGCTTAAGACCGGGGCGCAAAGGTTGCGTCAGCCTCTGGACCTCGGGTCCGCTTTTTGATCTGATGCAAGAGTAGAGTCGCGTTGACGGGGTTCGGTGGAAAAGACCATTCCAGATACAGTCGCCGAGGGGCCACAAGTTGAGGCCCAACGGCAGTCAGTGGTGAAACGGGTGGGTGAGGCGTTGTTCTTCACTGGCGTGATCCTTCTTTCCTCTCTCGCGGTCATCGCGATTGCCGTTGCGGCTCCTTTTGTGCTGGCGGCGTCCGCTCTCGCCGGGCTCATGACAAACAAGAAAAGCGCGCGCGGCTGGCGGCCGGTTTCCGCCTGATCAGGCCCGGCGCCGTTTTTTTTCTCTGCTTTCTGAGAGATTTTTTCGATTGCCGTTGCGCCTTGGTTCGGCCTAAGGCCGATGGGTGTTTCACCCACCCAGCCATTGGTCAGTCCATTGTCCGTTCGCGAAATCAGCATTCTCCTTTTGATCTGCGTCATCTGGGGCTTTCACTTCGTTGTCATCAAAACCGCAGTGGGGGTGATGCCGCCGATTTTCTATGCGGCGATCCGCATGGTGTTGGTCGCGGCGATCCTGTCGCGTTTTCTCGCCTGGCGAAAAGGGCAGATGCGGTTCGTGCTGATCGGCGGCGTCTGCATCGGCGCGCTCAACTATGCACTCATGTTCACCGGGATGAAATTCGCGACCGCGTCAGCCGCCGCTATCGCCATTGAATTGAACGTTCCGTTCTCGACGATGCTTGCGTTTCTGTTTCTGAATGACCGTCCCGGCTTGCCCCGCATTCTCGGAATTGCCTTCGCCTTCGCTGGCGTCGCCGTGATCGCGCTCGGCGGCGATAGCGGCGGCGGTGAGCAGGTGGGCGTTGGCGTCGGTCTGGTTGCGGCGGGCGCTTTTTCTGAAGCGGTGGGCGCTGTCATCGTCAAGCGGACAACTGCCTTCAAGCCCCATGAGCTGCTCGCCTGGTTCTCGCTTGTGGGCGCCGTCACGCTCTCAGGCATGACGCTGGTCTTCGAGGACGGACAGCTTGACGCCCTGCAACACAGCGACAAGCTTTTCCTGGTGGGGGCGATTCTTTATTCAGCGCTTGGCGCATCCCTGTTCGGGCACACGGCCTATTATTGGTTGCTGCAGCGCCTGCCGATTAGCGTCGTTGCGCCGAGCGTCTTGTTGACGACTGTCTGCGCTGTCTTTTTCGGCGTCCTCCTGATGGGCGACCCGTTTGGGGTGAGGATGATGGTTGGCGGCTTTATGACGCTTTGCGGCGTCGGCCTCGTTCTTTTGCGCAATGTTAAGAAACAGGCCAAGAATGACGCCCTAGTGCAGCCGCAGGGAGAAGGGGCATGAATATTATCGAGGCGCCGTCGCCGAATTTTGACGCTCGCGGAGCGAATATCGATACGGTAATCCTGCATTACACAGGCATGCAGACCGGCGCCGAAGCGTTAGCACGCCTGCAAAGCCCTGAGGCGCGAGTCAGCGCTCATTATCTCGTGGAAGAAAACGGCGACGTCTATCAACTTGTCGATGAGCGCATGCGCGCGTGGCATGCGGGCGTTTCAAGCTGGAAAGGCGAGGGCGACATCAATGCGCGCTCCATCGGGATTGAGATCGTCAATCCCGGCCATGAATGGGGCTATCGCGATTTCCCGGACGTGCAGATCGCTTCGGTCATGGAGTTGCTGAAAGACATCCGCACCCGTCATAATATCCGCCCGGCGCGGGTTCTCAGTCATTCCGATGTGGCGCCGCGGCGCAAGGAAGATCCGGGTGAGAAATTTCCTTGGGCGCGTCTCGCGAAAGAAGGGCTGGCGTTGGCGCCCTATGAAGGATCGGCGGAGGCGGGGTTGTTCGTATCCTATGAAGACGCCCTGACTGCGCTTTACGAAATCGGCTATGACGCGCCGAAAGGCGACCACGCCGCCGCTTTGCTCGCATTTCAGCGTCGCTTTTGCCCGGCGTCTCTGGGGCAGGGGTTTGATCCGCGCACAAAGGCGGCTTTGATTGAGACGCAAAAAATGCTTCCCTGAACATCAAGAATGTTTGGAGGGGCTATCATGCAGGTAAATCGTAGAGCCTTTATGGGCGGCGCAACGCTTGCGGCGGGGCTTGTCTCGTCAGCGCAGGCGAAAACGCGCAAATCCGGCGGCGCAGGCGCGCAAGCCAAGGCCCTGTCAAAGCTTGAGGACTGTATCGACCAGCATTGCGCCGATTGGGGCCTGCCGGGCATGACCGCCGTCATGGTCGACAGCAACGGGTTCACCGGTTTTGCAACGTCCGGGCTTGCTGATGTGGACAAGAAAATTCCGGTGGGGCCGGATCATCTCTTTCAGGTCGGCTCGATCACCAAGATGATGGCCTCGCTCGCCGCCTGGTCGCTGATCGATGAAGGCAAGCTGTCTCCTGATGCGCGGTTGGCTGAGTTGATGCCGGAACTCGTTGTGCGCGGCGGCGAGGACATCACTCTCCAGCATTTGTTGAACCACAATTCCGGCTTGCCCAATGGCGCGCCAGTGTTCGTGGAAGGCGGTTTGTGGACCGGCAGCGCGCCCGGAACCTACTGGGCCTACAGCAACACCGGCTACAAGATCGCCGGAAAAATCATTGAACGTGTCGACGGACGCCTGTTTCCCGAGGCGCTGGAGGCGCGGGTCTTGCGCCCGCTCGGCATGGATCAATCCGTCGGCGCCCTGCGAAAGGTCGACCGCCCGCGTTACGCGCAAGGCTATGAACCGGCGCTATTCGACCGGCCTCATATGCGCCCCGGCCCGATCACGGCGGCGCCGTGGGTTGATTATGACGGCGCGTCCGGCTGCGTCGCCGCCACGGCCGGCGATATGGCGATCTTCCTGCGTTTTCTGATCGGTCTTGCCGGCGGCAAGGGCGGGGCTGTCTTGTCAGACGAAGCGGCGGCGCGGTTCATGGCGGATCCCGCCGCGGCGCCCGGCTGGTCCGAAGACGCGCGTTATGGAAACGGAATTGCGCATATCAACGAAAATGACCGCCCCTATCTGCATCATACAGGCGGCATGGTTTCTTTTTCTTCATCCCTTCATGTTGACCCGGCGGCGGGCGTGGCGTGTTTTGCATCGTCCAACATACATTACGCTCATGCTTACCGACCGCGCGATGTCAGCCTTCTGGGATGTGAGCTCCTCCGCGCGGCGCAGGAGGGATCGTCCTTCCCCGATATTGAACCGACGAAACCGGTCGTTGAAAATCCGGAGAAGTTCACTGGTCAGTACACGGCGGAGAGCGGCGATAGCTTTGAAATTATCGCAACTGAATCCGGTATTGCATTAAAGCGTGACGGAGGAGCCGCCAAGATGCAGCCTGTCGGCGACAATCATTTCGCCTGCGCGGACAAGGCGTTTGAAATCACCGGGCTTGAGTTCGAAACGGACGACGATGCGATAGTGCGCGTATGGGCGGGAAATGTTGAGTATCTTGCGGACACTTCAACAGGGTATCTGCCGGTGGTTGAAGAGTTGAAGGCGCTCGAAGGTCTATATGACAGTGATGACCGATGGGCGTTGCCGTCGCGTGTCTATGCGCGCGGCGACAGGCTGTATGCTCAAAGCGCCAATTGGGGATTCATGCTGGATCGGGCTGATAATGGCGATTGGCGCCCGGAAGGGGATGAAGAGTCCGCCGAATGGGTGCGCTTCGACAATATCGTCAATGGCAAGGCGGAGCGTGTGGTCGGGTCCGGAGAGGTGTCGTATCGGCGCTTCAGCTAGGCGTCTACGCCCAGACGGCTGCTGATACGCCTTCAAACAGGATCGTCACGCCAAAGACAATCGCGACGGCGGCCCAAAGGCCTTCATAAGCGGCGTCGGAAATTGTCGGCGCCGAGCGGATATTCATTAGATGACCGAAGCCGAAATCCTTCGGCGCGCGCAACGCCGTCCAGACCAGAATGGTTGACAGAAACGCGAACCACGGGAAATTCAGCACAATCACCGAGGCGCCGGCGCCGATGATAAATCCAAAGGCGGCGAAATGTCGTTCAATCAGGGTCTGCATGTCTCTTCCACTGCGCGGGGGCGAGTGACAAGTAAGACAGGACTTTTAATTTCATTTGATCGGCGGCGTCGCAGTCCGACCAAAAGTCTCAATGAATTGTTTACGATGTTTTTGTGTTACCGCCGTCCGGCGAGCGCTGTAAGCAGGAGGGCGAGGGCGGCGGGCGCCGCCTGTATCAACAGGATTGTCGGTTTCGCCGTAACGGCGCCGAAGACGCCGGCGACCACAACGCACAATAAAAAGAAAATCACGACATCGGTTTTGCGGGCGATAAGGCCCCATAAAAGTCCGGCGGCGAGAAATCCGTTATATAGCCCTTGATTGGCGGCGAGCGCAGCGGTCTCAGCCGATTGCGCAGGCGTCATGGAGAAAATCTCCTGTCCAACCGGGTGATCCCAGTAAAACATTTCGAGCGCCAGAAAGCCGAAATGCAAAAGCGCGACAAGGATGACGGCCAAGGCGGCAAGAAATTTCATGTGATCGCTCCCCGTTTGTTGGCGCCAGCCTAAACGAAATTGACGGTCACCACCATTTCCCGGCTCACACCTCCAGTGGTTTCAGGTCTGGAGCGACCCATTCCTTTCGCGCTTTCGCCGAAAACAGGACATTTTTTGACCAGTGCTGGAACAGCCAGTCGCTGCGCCCGAAGGGCGATGCAAAGAGGCTGTTGCAGAGCACATGCAGGGACGCGTTCTCGCCCTCAAGGGTGATGAAGCCTCGCGCGACTATCAGCGAGGCCTGGGTGATCGTCTCGTGATAGCCCTCACTGTCGGTGTTCGGCGTGCCGACCGCCTCATTATAGCGCCGGATCATGGCGGGCATATTGGCTTCCGGGATGAGGTCCGGGCGCTTGAGGATCAGCCAGAACGCGGCCGCCCAATGGGCCCCGTGCGTCCATTCCGCCTTGGGGAGCGTGGTCGCCGCGAATTCCTCGCCAATGCGGATGATTTCCGCGTCGGAGCCATAGTGATACAGCGCCGTCATCAGTCTCTCCCGTCTTGATCCTTGACCGTGCTCTCTTAGACGGCCACATCACACCCCGCCAGACGGTCGGACGGCCGCGGGCGGCGTATGCCGCGCGAGGAAAGTCCGGGCTCCATGGAGACAAGGCGCCGGGTAACGCCCGGCCGGGTTATCCCTGAAAATGGGTGACTTGAGGGAAAGCGCCACAGAGAACGAACCGCCTCTTTTTAGAGGTAAGGGTGAAAAGGTGCGGTAAGAGCGCACCGCCGGCCCAGCAATGGGACGGGCACGGCAAGCCCCGCCTGGAGCAAGACCGAATAGGGATGGCGCGCCCCTTTGGGGCAGGCGTGTTTCCGCGCTGAGTCGTCCGGGTTGGTTGCTTGAGCGCGTCAGCAATGGCGCGCCTAGAGGAATGGCCGTCCCTTCGCAAGAAGGACAGAACCCGGCTTACAGACCGTCTGGCGTTTATTTTTACGTTGCTTGCGGGAAGCGTTGAATCCCGCGAAGATTTAAAGACACAGAAAAGAGACAAGCCCCATGCCTTCTTTTGACATTGTTTCCGAAGTCGATCTCTCCGAAGCGGAAAACGCGATCCAGAATGTGACGCGCGAAATTTCCACGCGGTATGATTTCAAGGGATCGAAATCGACCGTTGAAATAAAAGACGGCGTGATCACCATTTTCGCTGATGACGATATGAAGCTTCGCCAGATGCACGAAATTTTGCAAGGCAACATGCAAAAGCGCGGCATCGAGCCGGGCTCACTCGACTATCAGAAAGAAGAACCTGCGGCGGGACAGTCCGTGCGCCAGCATGTGAAAATCAAGGAAGGCATCGACAAGGAGCTTGCCAAAAAGATCGTCAAGGCGATCAAGGGTGAGAAATTGAAGGTGCAGGTGGCGATCCAGGGCGACGAGCTGCGCGTCACCGGCAAGAAGCGCGACGACCTTCAGGAGGTGATCGCCTTCGTCAAGGCGATGAAGCTCGAACAGCCTCTCCAATACCAGAATTTCCGCGACTGACGGTCCTTAAATGCTTGTCGGCCTAGGCATTTCCGGCGGTCTCCGCTAAGACCGTTGGGAGGAATGGAGAGATCGATGGCCGAACTGGAACCGACCCTGCTCGAGATTATCAAGGACCATGCGGTGGGCCTCACCGGGGAACCCAGCCGCGAAACGCCGATTGCCGATCTCGGCATCGATTCCTTTTCCGTCGTCGAAATCATTTATGAGGTCGAGGAGAAGCTCGGCGTTGAAGTGCCGTTCAACGCCAATGAAAATCCGTTCGGCGATATGGCGACTGTCGGCGATTTGATCGACGCCCTCGACAAACTCATCAAGAAATAGACGCGTCCAATGGCACGCCCCAATGAGTAGAAATGTCGTCGTTACGGGAATGGGTGCGGTGACGCCGTTGGGCGCCAGCGTTGCAGATTTTCGCGAGGGGCTTTTTGCAGGACGCTGCGCGATTCAAAAGCGCGAATATAAGGCCGACCGGTTTTCATTGACTGTTCCGGTTGCACCGATTGACGGGCTTGAGGCTCGCATTAAAGAGCTAAGCCCTCAACTCATGCGCGCCGACCGGTTTTCCCAGCTGGCGGCGCTTGCGGCTGAGGAGGCGGCGACGCAATCCGGCCTTGAGTTCAACGACGCGCTTGGCGCCCGGACAGCGTGTATCATCGGCACGGGAATTGGTGGGCAATCGACCTTCGACAATGGCTATATATCGATGCTGTGCCGGGAGCGTCGCCCACATCCGCTGACCATTCTCAAGGTTATTCCCAATGCGGCGGCGAGCCATCTGACGATTACCTATGGCGTGCGCGGTCCGTCTTTCGCGGTGTCCAGCGCCTGCGCCACCGGCGCTCACGCCATCGGGGTCAGCGCGGAGCTGATCAAGTCCGGCGCCGCCGATGTCGCCTTTGCGGGCGCAAGCGAAGCGATCCTTTGTTACGGCGCGCTCGAAGCCTGGAAGGCTATGCATATCCTCTCCGATGAGACCTGCCGTCCCTTTTCCAAAAACCGTAAAGGGCTCGTTATCGGTGAGGGCGCGGGCGTGCTGGTCCTTGAAGAAGAGAGTCATGCGAAAAAGCGCGGCGCCGACATATTATGCCGGCTGGCCGGCTTTGGCATGAACGCCGACGGCAAGGATATGATCAATCCCGATGTCAACGGCGCTGCGGGCGCCATGTCGCTAGCCTTGAAGGACATAAATATCAGCGATCCGTCACGCGTTTATGTCAACGCCCACGGCACGGGGACGCTCCTGAACGATCCGACGGAGACCAAGGCCATTCGCTCGGTCTTTGGCGACGGCGCTGACGCGCTTGCGGTTTCCTCCACCAAATCCATGCATGGTCATCTGCTCGGCGCGGCTGGCGGCATCGAAGCTGTCACGGCGATCCTGGCGCTGCGCGAAGGTGTTGTTCCGCCTACGGTAAATTATGACGAACCGGACCCGGAATGCGATCTTGACTATGTTCCCAATGAAGCAAAAGAGCGCGACATTGCTGTCGCGCTCTCCAATTCATTTGCCTTTGGCGGCCTGAACGCCGTTACAGCATTCGAAAAAGTCTAGGCCGGGTTTAGGCGGCGGCTTTTTTCGGCGACATGCCGTGAATGCTGGCGCGCATCCAGCGGAAACCGCCGATCATCAGCACCAGGCCGATATAGCGAACGATGTAAATGCCGATGTCAGCCTTGAACGTTTTCGCCATGCCGGCGATCGCCGCATAAACCGATTGCAGTTCCGCGCCCGAGGCGCCCATTGCTGCGATTGGCCATACTGTGCGGTCGATGAGAAGCGCCAGAAGGCCGGCTTTCCAGATATTGCCATTGCCCTGAGCGAACATGGCGAAAAGGAAAGCGAGGATCACGGCGCGCGGTAAGTCTGCGCCGGAAAAACCGATACCGATAATATAACTGAGATCTTCCATTTGAGGATCTCCTCCGGATTGTTGCGAGGATATTTAGGCGCCATTAGGGTTAATGGCGCGTAAAAGAAGCGGCCCGAACCCGCAAGTTTCGGGTGTCGCCTAGTAATTTTCCTCCGCATAAATGGGCGTATGAACGCTATGACCTCTATCCTCCCGCCCAACCACCCCGCCGTCCGTCTCGAGGCTTTCGAGCCGGTGGCCCGGGCCATTGATTTTCTCACCGCCAATGCGGAGACCCATCCGGGGCTGGAGGAGACGGCGGCGCATGTGGGGCTTTCCCCGGCGCATTTTCAGCGCATGTTTAAAGCCGGCGCCGGCGTGTCGCCCAAACGCTTCCTGCAATATCTAGCAGCGCAGGAGGCCAAGCGCGCCATGGCCGAAGGAGAGGACGTTTTATCGGCGTCCTTTTCCGCCGGACTGTCGGGCTCATCGCGGCTGCATGATCTGTTTCTCGCCTCAGAGGCGATGACGCCCGGTGATTATCGCCGCCGCGGCGCCGGGCTCGCAATTCGTTACGCGTTTCTTAACGGCCCTCTTGGACGGGTGCTGATCGGCGCGACGGACAAAGGCGTTTGCTGGCTGAGCTTCGCCGATGAGGGCGGGGACGATCTTCACCTTGACGAGATGTCCCATGACTGGGAGGCGGCGCGATTCATTCAGGATAAGGACTATGTTGCGCCCTTCGCAGCGCAGGCCTTCGCCTTTGCGCTCAACCGCAAAATGGAAGAGCCCTTGCGCCTTCATGTGCGCGGCACGAATTTTCAATTGAAAGTCTGGGAAGCGCTGTTGAAAATCCCTTACGGCGCGCGCTGCACCTATGGGGATATCGCCTCCGAAATCGGAAAACCCAAGGCGAACCGCGCCGTTGGCGCGGCGGTCGGCGCTAATCTCATCTCCGTCTTGATCCCCTGTCACCGAGTGATCCTCTCCTCCGGCGTCATTCACAATTACCGCTGGGGCGTTGCGCGCAAAAAGGCAGTCCTTGCCATGGAAGAGGCGGTCAGGGCCGCCTAGTCCGCAAATCTGAAATGATTGCGCTCGCCCATGTCTTCGGGCGGATCGTCAGTCAAATTGCCCTTGACGATGCGCCATGCGAAAGCCAGCGGATTGCCGGAAGACGCCCAGATGGAGGCGTCTTCAAGTTTTAACTGCAGCAAGGTGAGATTGGGATCGTCCTTACCTTCAGCATACCAGGCGGCGGCGATCGGATTCCAATATTCCTCAACCTTGGCGCGGTCGAGATTTTCGACGAGCGTTCCCCGGGCGCAGCTATGAAAGTGGCGGCTTTTCGAAACGACCGTAAACATCGCCTTTCCGCCTGAGGCTTCAATTGCGCCGAGCAGGTCGGAATCCTTCTCTGTAAAGAACCAGATGGAATTTCGGTCGGGATCGCAATAAGGCGACATGGGCTGCAAATGCTGCCCGCTGCCTTCAACCCCGAGCATGCCCGAATTGACGTCATCGACCTCATCCCAAAAAAGGGCTTTGGGATTTTCACGCGCTTTGTTGATATCCGACATTGAGGCGTCTCCGGTTGATGCCCGACGATAACGCCCTGTGCGTGGCAGTGGTTCCAGGCACAAAGGAAAACGCCCCGCATTTCTGCGGGGCGTTTTATGGGTGCAAGTGTAGAATATACGTCGCGTTGAAAAGCAGGGTTACGCGACGGATTGGGCTTTTTCCTCCTGCGGGTCGCGAAGAACATAGCCGCGCCCCCAGACTGTTTCGATATAATGCTCGCCTTGTGTCGCAGCAGCGAGTTTTTTACGCAGCTTACAAATAAAGACATCGATGATTTTGAGTTCGGGCTCGTCCATGCCGCCATAAAGGTGGTTGAGGAACATCTCTTTGGTCAGCGTCGTGCCCTTGCGGAGCGAAAGGAGCTCCAGCATTTGATATTCTTTGCCGGTGAGGTGGACGCGCTGGCCCGCGACCTCAACCGTTTTCGCGTCAAGATTGACGACCAGGCGGCCTGTGGTGATGACCGACTGCGAATGGCCTTTCGAACGGCGCACAATCGCATGGATGCGCGCGACAAGCTCGTCCTTGTGGAAGGGCTTGGTCATGTAATCGTCCGCGCCGAAGCCGAGGCCGCGCACTTTGGTTTCGATATCGCCCTGACCCGTCAGAATGAGGATCGGCGTGTTGACCTTTGCGACGCGCAAAGATTTCAGCACGTCAAAGCCAGTCATGTCCGGCAAGTTCAGGTCGAGAAGAATAATATCGTAATCATACACCTTGCCGAGATCGACGCCTTCTTCGCCAAGATCGGTGGTGTAGCAATTGAAGCCGTCTGACTTCAGCATCAGCTCGATGCTTTGTGCCGTGGCGCCGTCGTCTTCGATCAGCAGAACCCGCATAGTCCGTCTCCTGTTGGCGCTACGTTCCCCTCGAACACATTGCGCTCTTTTCGTGTTGTCGTCTGGAAGTTAACGACCATAGCTTTCATAATGGTTAACAGCGTGACTCAAATTCGCTGCTTTATCAGGCGCTTTTTAAGGCGGCGAAAACACATGTTACTGGCGAGCCCCAGTGTTTGCTTGATTTGCGTGCGCTGTCATTAAGCATGTTGGACTTTTTTGACGTTAAAGCGGTTCACCAATTCACCGGTCTTTAAGCACACTGCGTTAAGAGCTCCAGAGCTTTCGCCCTAGGCGTCATATCGCATTCGAAATAGCCTGGCCGGGTTTGCTCTCAAGGTGAGTGTGAAGCTTGGACCCAACTTTTTGAATGCGGTTCCGGGCGCGCAAGGCGACGCATCGTCTAATTGGAGCGAAGAGGCGGGGCATGATTGGCAAGGAAAAAGAACACCGCGCGCTCGTCACGCTGTTGCGCATCGCGCGCGAAGAGCGCGCCGCCTTGCGTGAAGATCTTGCAGAGATCTGCGATGCGCGTCAGGCGGCCGAGCTTTGTCTGGCGCAGCTTCACAAAGACACTGGCGCCAATGAACGCCTTGCCGCCCGCCGCCTGAAGATTGCGGCGATGCTGGCGACCTATGAGCAGGCGGAGGAGGAGGCGCGGCGCAAGTTGAGCGCCGCTTCCGACAGCGCCCGCAATCTCGAAAAACTGGTCGGGAACGCTCCCGGTGCGCCGGCGCCATGGGCGCCGATGATGGGCCGCCTGGCCTGCGGCTGAAACTTTTCCACACGGCGCGTGGAAAATTCATCTTTTGTTAACCGCTGTTTACCGATTCTTACTGCGCAGCACAGGCGGATGTTCTGTTTCTGTTCCGGAACCATCGCGAGAAAATCGCGATCCCGGTCGAATGATTCTTTGACCGCCCATAAATTCCCATGCTATCCCATAAGTGCCCAAATTTCGGGGGCGAGACGGTGTGTGCGCGGCGGCGATTTGCACGCGCCGAGACGGAGGGAGCGGCATGCGGCGCGGGGCCGGGGCCCGGTTTTTTGGGTCCTATGTCAACAAGATCGATGCGAAGGGACGCCTGGCGACGCCGGCTGCGTTTCGGCGTGTGCTCGATCTCGCGACCGAGAATGTGATCTATTGTCTTCCGTCCACAGAAGAGCCGTGCCTCGAATGCGGCGGCCCGGAATATATCGATTACCTCCTGGAGATGATTGAGGATCTCGATCCCTATTCCGAAAAGCGCATCGCGCTAGAGCGCGCAATCGCGACGCAGATGACGCCGGTGAACACCGATCCCGAAGGCCGCATCAATCTGCCCGAGGAATTGCGTAGTCATGCGCAGCTAAACGGAAAGGCGTTGTTCGCCGGTCATATCCGCTCGTTTCAAATCTGGAATCCGGATCTTTTCGCGGCGCCGCTCGACGAAGCGAAGAAAGTCGCCAATGAGGCGAAGCGTTCCTTGCGCAATCCGAAAGCGAATGGGGGCGCCGAATGACCGCCGCCATCGCGCATAAGCCCGTCATGTTGACGGAAGTTGTCGCCGCACTGGCGCCGAAAAAAGGCGGTGTCTATGTAGACGCGACCTTCGGCGCCGGCGGATATTCCCGCGCGATCTTGAACGCTGCTGATTGCATTGTTTACGGTTTTGACCGCGACCCGACGGCGATTGAACGCGCCAAGGAATGGGCGAAAGAATTCGCCGGGCGCCTGTTTCTCATCAACCGGCCATTTGCAGAAATGCGTGAGGCTCTCGCCGAACAAGGCGTTGAAATGGTGGACGGGGTCGTTTTCGATCTCGGCGTTTCTTCAATGCAGCTTGATGAAGCGGAGCGGGGTTTTTCCTTCCGTTTTGAAGGGCCTTTGTCGATGCGGATGGATGGTGGGAAGCCTGATGCTGCGGATGTCATCGCCCGCGCCGATGCGCAGGATTTAAGTGCAATCTTCCGCCGCTATGGTGAGGAGAACCGGGCGAACGCCATTGCGCGCGCCATCATTCGTGAACGTGAGAAGGCGCCGATCACGACAACGGCGGCGCTTGCGTCCATCATCGAAAAGGCGACGCCCGGCGCGGCGCGGCAAAAGATTCACCCTGCGACCCGCAGCTTTCAGGCCTTGAGAATTTTCGTCAATGACGAGCTTGGACAGTTGATCGCCGGGTTGCGCGCGGCGGAGCGTCTCTTGCGCCCTGCGGGACGGCTTGTGGTTGTCGCGTTTCATTCGCTCGAGGATCGCATCGTCAAACGCTTTCTCGCCGGGCGAACGGAGGGCAAGCGCGGCGGGTCGCGTCATTTGCCACCAGAAGATTTGCCGCCGGCGTCTTTTGAGCTTCTTTATCCGCGGGCGGTGGAGCCGGCCGAAAAAGAAACCGCAGAAAATCCGCGCGCGCGGTCAGCGAAGCTGCGCGCCGGCGTTAGAACCGAGGCGCCGCCGGCGCCAGATGGCGACGCTCTTGGCGCGCCCAAAGAAATCAGATTGTCTTTTATGCACGGAGGAAAATAACATGATCCGTATCACCACCATATTCTTATGCGTATTGTTGGCTGCGGCGGCTTTCGGGCGGTATCGCGCTGAAGTTTCCGTGCGTGAGTTGCGCGAGGATATTCAGGAAATCGAAACCAGTCAGGTCGAGGAGCTGCGCTCGATCCAGATGTTGCGGGCGGAAATCGCCTATCTTGAAAATCCCGACCGGTTAGCAAAAGTCGCGGGGACGAAAACGGACCTGCGTCCGTCCGATAGCGCGCAGCTTGTGAATGCGCGCGAATTTGCAGCGCTTCTCGGCGACACGGACTACGCCGCCGAAGAAGATGCGCCCGCGCCTGACGGCGACGTCATTCTCCATGCGCTCGCCATGGCGCAAGTAGCGGATGCGCAGTAGGATTTTCACGCCTCAAAAGGGCCAGAAATAGAAAGCCCCCGCCGGTGTTTCTGAGGAAGCCAAAACGAGCCAAGCCGAAGGCCTATGTCATCGCGGAAGCTGATGGCGCCGATCCTGATGCGAGCGCACTGAAAGTGCGCGCCACCGGCGCGCGCGGGCGTATCGCGGAGCGCGCGCGCATGCGCATCATGATGTGCGCTTCCGTCTTTGTGTTTGTATTCGCCGCGCTCGGGGTGCGGCTTGCCTTTATTTCATTTGGCGGTCTGGCGCCGGACGGCCATTACGCCGCCGCGCCGCAGGCTGATGCGCCGCGTGCAGAGATTGTCGATCGCAACGGCGCTCTGCTCGCCGTTGATGTGCCGGTGATTGCGCTTGAAGTCGCGGGCAATGAAGTTTGGGACGCAAAAGAGGCCGCAGTGAAACTCGCCGGCGTTCTTTCCGACATTGATCCGGTCGTTCTCGAAGAAAAATTATCCGAAGGCCGCTATGTGGAAGTGCGTGCAGATCTGACGCCGGCGGAGCGCAAGGCGGTTTTCGATCTTGGCCTTCCGGGCGTGCGCTTCGCCGCGCGGGTTAAGCGGTTTTTTCCGCAAGGCGAGCTTGCCGCTCATGTGATTGGCCATGACGAGCCTGGCAAGGGCGGCGTCATGGGGCTGGAGAAAACCGCGAACCGCTATCGCGGAAAAGGGCCCATGCGCGCCAGCATCGATATTCGCGTGCAGCAAATCCTTGAAGAGGAACTCGCGGCGGATATGGAGAAATTCTCGCCTGAGGCCGCCTGGGGCGCCGTCATGGATGTGGAGACAGGGGAGGTGATTGCGCTCGCCAGTCTTCCTGATTTCGATCCCAATGCGCCGGGCGCCGTCGGGGCGGATTCCCGCCGCAATCGCGCCACCTATGATCGTTATGAGCTCGGCTCCGCCTTCAAGAGTTTTACGGCGGCGGCGGTAATTGAAGAAGGGCTCGGGCGGGAGTCGACACCTTATGACGCGCGCGGAAGTTTTAAAGTCGCGGACCGGCGGATTTCGGATTTTCATGGCGAGAACCGCATCCTGACCTTGTCTGAAGTGATACAGCATTCGTCGAATATCGGGGCGGCGCGCATGGCGCTCGATCTCGGCGCCGAAAAACAGCAGCGTTATCTCAAAGCGCTGGGATTGTTTTCCGCGCTGCCGCTGGAGATTGCGGAAAATCGTGAACCCGAGCTTCCATGGCAATGGGGGCCCGTCGAGACGGCGACGATTTCCTATGGTCACGGCATTTCCGTGACGCCGCTGCATTTGCTGGCGGCGTTTACGGCGGTTGTGAATGGCGGCGTTTATCGCACGCCGCATTTTCTTGCATCGGCGACGGCGCCGGAAGGCGAACGCGTTTTTTCTGAAAATACGAGCATCGTCATGCGCCGTATTCTGCGCCGCGTGGTGACGGACGGCACGGCGAGCTACGCCGAAGCCGACGGGTTCTTTCCGATTGGCAAGACGGCGACGGCGGACAAGCGCTCGCTGACGGGCGGCTATCAGTCGAATGCGCGCATTGCGAGTTTTGTCGGCGCCGTGCCGGGTTATGCGCCGCGCTATGCGATCCTCATCACTTATGACAATCCGCAGCCAGCTGAAGGCACCTATGGTTATGCGACCGCCGGCTGGAACGCGGCGCCGGCTTTCTCGCGTTTTGTAGAGCGCGCGGCGCCGCTGCTCGGCCTTTCGACCATCAATGAGTCGACCGCGCTCGCCTCGTTCGTTACGGGGCGCCCGCCTGCGCTTCGCCAGGAAGCAAAACTCGCAACGCCGGCGGTGGGCGGCGCGGATGGGGCCAAGGGGGGCGGCGGCGCGCCATGAGGCTTTCCGAGCTTGCCTATGAGACGATCAAGCCCGATCCGCAGATTGATGGGCTGACCGCCGACAGCCGCGCCGTCTCGCGCGGCTTTCTGTTTGCGGCCCTGCCGGGCGTCAATGCTGACGGCGCCAGTTTTATTCCGCAGGCTGAGGAAAATGGCGCCGCCGCCATTCTGGCGCTTCCTGGCGTTGCGTCGAAACTGCCGGTGATTGCAGACGCCGAACCGCGCCGCCGTCTGGCGCAACTGGCGGCGCGGTTTCATCCCCGCCAGCCTGAAGTCGTCGCGGGCATTACCGGCACCAATGGCAAGACCTCGACTGCTCGGTTTGCCGCGCAGCTCTGGACCCTGCTTGGATATGAGGCGGGCAGTATGGGGACGCTCGGCGCGCAGTCCCGCGTTTATGAACGCCCGCTGGCTCACACAACGCCTGATCCGGTGATGCTCCATGAAACCATGGACGCCATGACCCGTGCGGGCGTCACGCATCTGGCGATGGAGGTTTCCAGCCACGGCCTTGCGCAATATCGCGCCGACGGCGTTCACTTTCGTGTCGCCGCTTTCACCAACATCACCCAGGATCATCTCGACTATCATCCGACCTTCGAAGATTATTTTAACGCTAAAGGCCGGTTGTTTTCGGACTTGCTTGCAAGCGGCGGCACGGCGGCGATCAACATGGATGGCGAAGGCGCGGAGGCGGTGGTTGAACTTGCGCGCGAACGCGGGCTTCCGACGGTGCAGACCGGCTGGAAAGGCCGTGACGTCAAATTGTTGAGTTGCGAGCCGCATATGAGCGGGCTGGCGCTTGAACTCGAATGCGGCGGCTATGTTTACCGCGCCGACCCGCCGCTGATTGGCGCGTTTCAGGCGGAAAATGCACTGCTCGCTGCGGGGGTCGTGATCGCGGCCGGCGCAAAAGGCGCCGACGTCATGGTGCAGCTTGCGAATATCGAAGGCGCGCCAGGACGCATGGAGTTCGTCACGGAAATCGCAGGCGGCGGCGTCTATGTAGATTACGCCCACACGCCCGACGCTGTGTCGACGGCGTTAAAGGCTATTCGCCCCCATGCGCCGGGGCGCGTCATCGCCATTCTCGGCGCGGGCGGCGACCGTGACAAAACCAAACGTCCGCTTATGGGCGCGGCGGCGAAAGCGAACGCCGATATTGTGATTGTGACGGATGATAATCCGCGTACTGAAAATCCGGCGTCGATCCGGGCCGAAATTCTGAAAGGATGTCCGGACGCCAAAGAGATTGGCGACCGGGGCGAAGCCATTGCAGCGGGGGTTGCAATGCTTGACGAAGGCGACGTGCTTCTGATTTTGGGGAAGGGGCACGAAGCGGGGCAGCAGGTGGGGGGTCAGGTCTTTCCGTTCGACGACGCGAGCGTTGCGCGCGACGCCGTTTCGGATCGGATGAAGGAGCTCGGGTGATGGTGAAAGAGATTTTGGACAATCTGTGGGATGCGTATGAAGCGGCGGCCGCAACGGGCGGCGCTTTGTGCGCGCGCGGCGGCGATCCGAAAAGCTGGACGGCGGAGGAATGGTCGGCCGGCGGCGTTTCCATCGATACGCGCACGTTGAAACCGGGCGATATTTTCGTCGCTCTGCGCGATGCGCGCGATGGGCATGAGTTTTTGAAAAATGCGTTTGACGCGGGCGCGTCCGCCGCGCTTGTGGCGCGCGCGCCGGAGGATGCGCCCGAAGGCGCGCCGTTGCTGGTTGTTGGCGATACGCTGGAAGGATTGCGCGATCTTGCGCGCGCCGCGCGCACCCGTAATTTCGGCAAGCGCGTCGCCGTGACGGGAAGCGCCGGTAAAACCTCCACCAAGGAAATTCTGCGCGCCGTTCTCGGCAGTGACGGAGACGTCCACGCAGCGGACAAGAGTTTCAATAATCACTGGGGCGTGCCGCTGACGCTCGCGCGTCTTCCCATGCGCGCAGATTACGGCGTCTTTGAAATCGGCATGAACCATCCGGGCGAGATCACGCCTTTAACGGCGCTTGTGCGCCCCCATGCGGCCATCGTCACGACTGTCGCGGCAGCGCATCTGGAATTTTTCAAATCGGTTGAAGATATTGCCGAAGCCAAAGCCGAAATCTTTTCGGGCCTCGCGCCGGGCGGCGTCGCGGTGCTGCCGTTTGATAATGAGTTCTTCCCGCTCTTGAAAAAACGGGCGGAAGAGGCTGGCGCTGCAAGTTTCATTTCCTTCGGAGAGAAAGACGGCGCCGACTTCCAGTTGCTCGGTTACACAGCGGACGGCGCCGGCGCGCAGCTGAAGGCGAAGATTAAGGGCGAGACCTTGGAGTTTTTCGCCGGAATTCCCGGCCGCCATCAGGCGACCAACATGCTGGCGGCGCTCGCCGCCGCGGACGCAGTCGGCTGTCCGCTTGAAGCTGCGATCCGCGCTCTCAGCGCGATAACGCCGGCGGAAGGGCGCGGCGCGCGGACGCAGATTGCGGTCGACGGTGGTTTGGCGACCCTTATCGATGAAAGCTATAACGCCAATCCGGCCTCCATGGCGGCGGCCATCGGCCTCCTTGGGGCGTCGCAGCCGGGGCAGGGAAATCCGGCAGGCGGCGGGCGGCGCATCGCCATTCTCGGTGAAATGCTGGAGTTGGGGCCGGAAAGCGCGGCGCTCCATGAAAAACTTGTAAGCGAGCTTGTTGCGGCGAAGGTTGACCGGGTCTACGCAGCGGGCCAATTGATGCGCCATCTTTGGGATGCGCTGCCGCCTGAAATGCGCGGCCTTCACGCCGGCGATGCTGTCGGTCTGGTGGGGCCGGTGCTCGACGCGGTCGCGCCCGGAGATATCATCATGGTCAAGGGATCAAACGCCTCAAAAGTGAGCGCCGTGGCGCGCGCGCTGAAAGAAAGCGGCGTCACGGAAGAACATAAGGAAAGCCGGGCTTAATGTTGTATCACCTGCTGACGCCGCTTGCGGATCAGTTCCAACTTTTCAACCTGTTCAATTACCTGACGTTCCGCACAGGCGGCGCGGTGATGACGGCGTTGATCATTTCATTCCTGACGGGACCGTCACTGATCCGCTGGATGCGCCGCAAACAGGGGCGCGGGCAGCCTATCCGCACAGATGGTCCGCAGACGCATATTATCGAAAAAGCCGGCACGCCCACCATGGGCGGGGTCCTGATCTTGTTGTCGCTCACCATTGCAACTTTTCTTTGGGCGCGTCTCGACAATATTTACGTCTGGATCGTGATGGGCGTGACGCTCGCTTTTGGCGCCCTCGGTTTCATTGACGATTACATGAAAGTGACGAAGCAGACGTCAGACGGGGTCGTCGGCAGTCTGAAACTTCTTGTTCAGTTCGCTGTCGCGTTGCTCGCCGGCTGGATGTGTATGGACGCACTGTCCCAGGCGCCTGACGCGCCAACAGGGCTCGCGACGTCTGTGGGCGTTCCTTTTGTGCCGCTCACAATTTTTGAAGCATGGTTCAACGCGCCGGGTGTGCCTTTGGGCGTTTTCATTGTGCCGTTCGCGGCTTTCGTCATCGTCGGAGCATCGAATACGGTGAACCTTACCGACGGGCTGGACGGTCTTGCGACGGTGCCGGTGATGATAGCGGCAGGCGCTTATGCGCTGATCGCCTATCTGGTCGGCAACGCTATTTACGCCAACTATCTCAGCGTGCCATTCGTGCCGGGCGTTGGCGAAATGACCGTCATTTGCGGCGCCATTATTGGGGCGGGGCTCGGTTTTCTCTGGTACAATGCGCCGCCCGCGGCGATTTTCATGGGCGACACCGGATCGCTGGCGCTTGGAGGCGCCATCGGAACCATCGCTGTCGCGGCCAAGCACGAAATCGTGCTCGCTATTGTGGGCGGGCTTTTTGTACTGGAGGGGTTGTCGGTGATGATCCAGATCGCGTCATTCAAATTGACGGGCAAGCGCGTTTTCAGAATGGCGCCGATCCATCATCATTTTGAACAACTGGGCTGGAAAGAGTCGACCATTGTCATCCGCTTCTGGATTATCGCTTTCGTGCTTGCGATGATCGGCCTCGCCACACTGAAATTGCGTTAGGGAAAACGATGATCCTGATCCCTGATGTGAAGCGGAAGAAATTTGGCGTTTTCGGCCTCGGCGTCTCTGGCGTTGCGACCTGTGAGGCGCTCGCCCAGTCGGGTGCGCAGGTTTTTTCTTTCGATGAGAACCGTCAGGCGCGCGACAAGGTCGCCGATACGGAATATCGCTGCGAGCATCCAAAAAACTGGCCGTGGAAAGAACTTGAAGCGGTCATCGTTTCGCCTGGCGTGCCCCTTACCCATCCAAAGCCCCATGCGATTGTCAGAAAAGCGAAATTGGAAAAGGTAGAGGTCATCGGCGATACGGAATTGTTCGCGCGCGCCCTGAACGCGCTCGAGCCGCGGGCGCGTCCGCGCGTCATTGGCGTCACCGGGTCCAATGGCAAGTCCACGACAACGGCGCTCATCGGTCATATTTTAAAGCAGGCGGGCGAAGACGCCTATGTTGGCGGCAATATTGGCGAGGCCGTGCTCTCCCTGCCGGCGTTTGAAAATGATGCGATTTATGTGCTTGAGCTTTCGTCGTTTCAACTCGACTTGACCCATTCGCTTCGGCTCGATGCGGCGGTGTTTTTGAATCTCTCGCCCGATCATATCGAACGCCATGGCTCTATCGACGGCTATCTCGACGCGAAAAAACGGATTTTCCTCAATCAGACTGCGGATGATCTCGCGATTATCGGCGTTGATGATGATTACGCTCAGAGTGTCTGCACCGAAATGATGGCGCGCGGTCCGGCGAAGGTGCGGCCCGTCTCGGCGGGCAGCGCACTCGGACGCGGCGTCTACGCGCTGGAAGACAAGGTTTATTACAATATTGACGGCAAGACCTCGCTCGCCGGCGATCTTTCCAGGGCGCGATCCTTGCGCGGTGTGCACAATCAGCAAAACGCCGCCGCTGCAGTAGCGGTGTGCGAGAAATTCGGCGTTGATCCGGCGCTCGCGGTGAAGTCGGCGCTTCGTTATGAAGGTCTGCCGCATCGCATTGAAGAAGTGGGCCGTAATGGCAAGGTGCTATTCATCAACGATTCCAAAGCGACCAACGCCGACGCGGCCGCACGGGCGCTGTCCGCATTCACAGACATTTTCTGGATCGCCGGGGGCAAGCCGAAAGAGGGCGGAATTGAAAGCCTCTTGCCGCTCATGGACCGGGTTCACACGGTCTATCTGATAGGCGAGGCCGCGGCTGAATTCGAAACCCGGCTTAAAGACGCCGTCCAATGCGTTCACTGCGGCGATCTTGAAAAAGCCGTCGCAGCAGCAGCGAAGGACGCGGTGAAATCGGACGCAAAAAATCCGGTCGTTCTCCTGTCGCCGGCTTGCGCCTCATATGATCAGTTCAAGAATTTCGAAGAGCGCGGACGCTTTTTCCGCGACCTCGTATCGGAGCTTTCGGTAACCAATGGAGAAGCGGCGTGAGGCGTTTGTCGCGGCTTGATACATCCCCTTTCGCCCGTCTCTGGTGGTCCATTGATCGCCCGGCGCTCGGCGTCCTTAGTCTGATCATCGTCATTGGCGCGGTCGTCTTGATGGCGGCGGGCCCGTCGGCTGCATTGCGCAAAGGGATTTCAAGCGAGTTTCATTTTCCGTTGCGCCAGCTGATCTTTATGGGGCCGGCGATGATCGTGATGACGGTCGTTGCTCTGCTGACGCCGCTTCAGGCGCGCCGCCTCGGGGTAATCGTTTTTCTGGGCGCG
>JAUHYK010000010.1 GCA_030426465.1 Alphaproteobacteria bacterium | reverse complement strand
CCGGCGCCATATAGTCTTTCAGCGAGGGGCCGCCCGAGACAAAACGCAGGAACACGAAACCGGCGAAGCTGTCGACCTCCACTGGCGTCAGTCCGTGTTCAGCCTTGTCGAAATTCTCATACTGATCGAGATAGGGAACGCCGGTGAGCGTGCCGTCGAGTTGATATGTCCATGCGTGATAGGGGCAGACGAGGTTGCGCCCGCAATTGCCATGATCGCCGTCGACCATGCGTGCGGCGCGGTGGCGGCAGACATTGTGAAACCCGCGTAGTTCGCCGTCCTTGCCGCGCACGACAAAGGCGATCTCGTTATACATCTTGAAGGTGAGGTAATCGCCGACTTGCTGGAGATCGTTTTCGTGACCCACAAGATGCCAGGCGGGCAGGAAAATCTTTTCACGTTCGAGCTCAAAGAAGTCCTGGTCGTAATACGTCCAGGCAGGCAGGCTCTGGGAGTCCTGATCTGCGACCAGCACGGGTTTGGTGTGGTGTTTTGCTGTCTGGCTCATGGGTTACTCTCTCTTGGGGCTGGTTTCGGGCGGTAGTCTATCCTGTTTTTCGCCGCCTGCCGATATGGCGATGATGTCACCATCTGCGAAAGCGGGCAGAACGTCGCGCAGCTGGTCTAGCGTCACTGCGTTGACCGCTGCGGCGTATTCTTCAATCGTGGTTAAGCCGGGCCCCGCCCAGTCTAGGGCGAGGGCCGCGGTGATTTCTTCATTGCTCTGGGCGGCGCTGATTTTTCGGCCGATCAAATGTCGCTTGGCCTCGGCGAGTTCGGCCTCGTCCGGCGGTTCAGATTGAAAGCGGGCAAGTTCGGCTTTCAGGGTTTTCAGAAGCGCCTGCTGTTTGTCCGGATCGACGCCGATATTGAGGGTGATCAATCCTGCGCCTTTTCCGCCGCGATAATCGGCGCCGATATAATAGGCGAGGCCCTGGTTTGAAATCGCTTCCTCGCCGAGCCGCCCGCCATAGCCATGGGCGAACATGTAAAGCGCGAGCCGCCACGCCATCGCCTCATCGGTATCAAGCCCCGGCGCCGCGGTCATATAGCCGACCGCGAGCTGCGCTTTTTCGTCAGGGATGTGGACGTGAATGTCTCCGGTGGAAGGCGTCAACGATACCGACGGTCTCTCGCCAATGGCGTCGCCGAGGACATGTTCAATTGCTTTTTTATAGTCCTCCGGATCAGTCGGACCTGCAACGGCAATGAAGGCTGGCGCGGCTTTTTCAGGGGATTCACTTTTTGCAAAACGCAAGGCGAACAGCTGTTCAAGTCTTGCATAGGGATCGTTGCTGTCATCGGCCGGCGTCAGATGCGGATTGGCATTTGCAATCGCGGCCTGCATGTCATGCAGCATCACATCGAATTCCTGCAGGAGCCCATTCTTGGTAAGGCTTGTCATCCCCGGCGCGGGATCGTTAGGCGCGCAGACCTCGCAATCATAGACCCCGGGCAATAGAACGTGCAGGGAAATTGTGGACGATAATGGCGACGGGACAATGACGGTGTTGTTATCGGTTTCGATAAAACGATAGTCCGCTGTTTCGGCGGTGGCGCGTTCTCCTGTGCGGGCGGATGCGGACGCAATTGTTTCACCGGCAAGAATTGGTTCTGGGGCGCCGTCATCATCCTGAACGAACCAGCCGATCGTGCGGCGATCGGCGTCGAGATAGGTTTTGGCGACCCGCTGAATATCCGCTGGCGTTACCTTATCGATGCGGTCTTCGAGCGTAAGCAATTGATCGAGAGCGCCCACGGCTTCGAAAAAGGCGAGTTGATGCGCGGCGTCTTCGGTGGTCTCAACGTCGAAGACAAGCTCGCGCAGCACTTGTAGTTTTGCTGCGCCGATACGGTCGTCACTGACTGGTTTGGCTGCAAGCTTCTCAAGGGCAGTCTGGATCGCGCTTTCAACTTTGGTTTCATCGGCGTCCGCGTCCACTGACCCGGCGATCAGGAAAACATAAGGCTGCGCTGTCGGGATAAACCATGTGCGCAGGTCGTCCGCGATCCCGTAGAGCGCAGATCCCTGCGTAACGGGCGTACCCCAGTCATTCTGTAAAAATGATACGCCGCTGGAAGCGCCCGTTAAGGCCTGAAGCACGAGAAACGCTGGATAGTCTTCGCTTGACGCCGCCGGGGCCGGATAGGCGATACGGAAAAGTTTCTGATCGACGTCGCCTTCCAGGCGCACGCGTTTCTCGCCTTGAATGTTCGGTTCGCTTAAAGGCGGCAATTGCGCTTCAGCATTCGCTTTGAACTTTCCGAACAGTTTTTTAACGCGGGCCTCCACTGCATCGGGGTCAACGTCTCCCGCGACAGCAAGAACCGCGGTTTTCGGTCCTATGTTGCTTTTGTAAAACTCAACGATGTCATCATGGATGATGGCGTCGACATCGGCCTTATAGCCGATGGTGTTCTTGCGATAGGGATGAACCTGAAAAGCCGCTGCTAAAGTTGCATCGAAGAGGATGGTCGAGGGATCGTTGGCGTAGCCGTTCATCTCAGAGATCACCGCGCCGGTTTCCGCCTCAACATCATTGGGGTCCATTTTCAACCGGCCAAGCCGGTCGGCTTCTATGCGCAACAACAGATCCAGGTCGCCTTTTGGCGCCGTTGCAAAAAAGGTGATAATATCAATCCAGGTATAGCCGTGCCATTCGCCGCCGACGGCGTAGATATCGCTCGCAAGCCGAGTGCCGGGGAAGTTCTTAGATGAACGAAACGCCATGTGCTCGAAGAAATGGGCTAATCCCATGCGCCCTTCGGGGTCGTTGCGCCCGCCGGTTTTGTAGGCCATCTGAACGCTGACAACGGGGAGCGCGTGTTCTTCAAGAATGAGCAGCGTCAGGCCGTTATCCAAATGCGTGACGCGTGTCTTTTTGAGATCGATGGCATGCGCAAGGGATGGCGCGAGGACAAGCGCCAAAAGAAGAAGGCTTTGAAGAAGCCGCGTCAAAGCGCAGCGGTGCGCATTTGCGGACCGCGTCCTTTTCCCCCGGAGCCTTTGCCAATGTCGCGCAGGATTTCCCGCGCCGCGTTGTGGCCGGGGAGGCCGGTGACGCCGCCGCCCGGATGGGTCGACGAGCCACACATATAAAGACCTTTGAACGGTCCGCGATAATCAGCGTAGCCGAGCACCGGCCGGGCGCTGAACAGCTGGTCGATGCCGAGCTGTCCGTGGAAGATATCGCCGCCGACGAGCGACAGCTTGCGCTCGAGATCAAGCGGCGACAACGCCATGCGGCCGATGACAGAGGCTTTGAAATTCGGCGCATAGTCGTTGACGGTGTCGATGATAAGATCGGCGACCTCATCGCGATGATCGTCCCAGCTTTTTCCGTTCGGGAGTTCCGGCGCGAAATGCTGACAAAACATACTGGCGACATGGCTACCCTCCGGCGCCAGCGAGTCGTCGATTGTAGACGGGATGTGCATTTCGATGACGGGTTTTTTCGCCCAGCCATGACGGCGCGCATCCGTATAAGCCGTGTCGAGGTAATCGAGGCTCGGCGCGATCATGATGCTCGATTTGTGGTGAAGTCCCACGCCGTTTGACGGTAGCGTGGCGAAATTCGGCAGCTCGGAGAGCGCCACATTCATCCGGAAGACGCCCGAGCCCGAGCGCCAGTTACGAATGCGGTCGGCGAATTCGTTGTCCAGCGCGTCTTCGGGAATCAGTTTTCCATAAAGCAGTTGCGGGTGGATGTTGGACGCGACGACTTTCGCCCGGATCGTCGTGCCGTCGTCGAGAACGACACCCGCTGCGCGGTCCCGTTCAATGATGACTTCCTTCACCGGCGCATCGGTGCGGATTTCCGCGCCGGCTTCGCGCGCGGCGGCGGCCATGGCCTGGGTGATCGCGCCCATGCCGCCGATGGCGTGGCCCCAGGCGCCTTTGACGCCGTTCACCTCGCCAAAGACGTGATGCAGGAGCACATAGGCCGAGCCCGGCGTATAGGGGCTGCAAAAGGCGCCGGTAATGGCGTCGAAGCCGAGAATGCCTTTGATCACATCCAGTTCGAACCAGTTATCGAGAATCTCGCCGGCGCTCTTGCCGAACAGGTCGATGAGATCGCGCTGGCCTTCTATGCCAAGCTTGTGGGCGCGTTTGGCCAACATCGCCGCTGAGAACATGTGGCGCACACCGCCGCCGAGATTGGGCGGCGTTTCAAGCAGCGTCGAGCGGAAGAGGTCCACCAGGCGGTCGAGGCGATCATGATAAGCTGAATAGGCTTGCGCATCGTTCGGGGAGAGGTGGCGGATGGTTTCGATATTCTGCTTGTCGTCGCGACCGAGCAGCAAGTGTTTCCCGTCCGGCGTAGGCGCAAAATAGGACGCAGGGCGAAGCACGACTTTCAGCCGGTGACGCTCAAGCTCCATGTCTTTGATAATTTTCGGATTGAGAAGGCTTACCGAATAGCTGGCGACGGAGTTTCGAAAGCCGGGATGGAACTCCTCCGTCACCGCGGCGCCGCCGACAATGTCGCGCTTTTCGACAATCAGAACACGGCGTCCGGCCTTGGCGAGATAAAAGCCGCAGACCAGGCCGTTATGGCCGCCGCCAATGATGATCGCGTCATAGTGTGCTGACATGTGTCGACGTTCTTTCCGGGAATGCCTGTATTCATAAAGGGAATAAAATCCCTTGTTTTTCAGTATATTACGGCGATATCGGAAAGGGAAGGGGCGGTTCTAGGGGTGTGTGCGGCGCCAGTCTGCAAACCGTTTCAATCCCTCGCCAATTGGTGTCTCGGGATTGAAGCCGTAATCGGCGGCGAGGCGCGCCACATCGGCATAGGTTTCTTTGACATCGCCGGGTTGCATCGGCTGCATATCGATCACCGCTTTCTTGCCGAGTGCATTTTCGAGCGCGGCGATAAAATCCATGAGCGGCACTGGTGTGTGATTGCCGATATTGTAAAGCCGGTGGGGACGGTCTTCGCCGGTGAAGTCCGGAACCTTCGCGGCCATGCGTTCGATCGCCTCGGTGACGTCGTCCACATAGGTGAAATCGCGCCGCATATCGCCATTGTTGTAGACGGGGATGGGCTCGCCTTTCAGGATTTTGTCCGTAAACGTCCAATAAGCCATGTCAGGGCGTCCCCAGGGTCCATAGACCGTGAAGAAGCGCAGGCCGAGCTGCTTGATCCCGTAAAGATGGGCGTAGGTCGAGCTCATCAATTCGTCAGCGCGTTTGGTCGCCGCGTAGAGAGAGACCGGTGCGTCCACCGGGTCTGTTTCGCTGAATGGCGTTTTTGTGTTGCCGCCATATACGGAGCTCGAAGAAGCGTAGATCAGATGCGACAGGCCTTTGGCGTGGCGGCAGGCCTCAAGGACGGAGAGGTGTCCGGTCAGGTTTGAACGCGCATAGGCGAAAGGGTTGTCGATTGAATAGCGAACCCCCGCCTGCGCCGCGAGGTGGATGATGACCTCCGGTGAGGTGTCGCGCACCAGTTCTGAAAACGCATCAGCATCAGCAATGTCGATCTCGTGGATGACCGCCGCATTGTCCAGTTCTTTCAGGCGGGCGCGTTTCAGGGCCGGATCGTAATAGTCATTGAAATTGTCGGCGCCGATAACACGCCATCCCGCCTGCGCAAGGCGCGCAGCCGTATGAAAGCCGATGAAACCGGCCGCCCCAGTGATCAAAACGGTTTTCACCGCATATCCTTTTTTTGCCCCCAGCCTATATGCAGGCATCCGGCGCAAAGGCCAACTGTTTGCGTTGGTTAACGCGTTAAAGACTCAATCGGCGGAAGAGTCCGACGCAATGAATCCGGAAAGCGCGGGCAGGTTTTTGGGCGCGCTATCGCCGTCGATCCCGGCGGTGAGGCGCAGTGCGCCGTCGGGCTTTAGCGAATCGGGCAGTGCGCAATCCTTGCGGCTGAGATTGAAAACGCAGAGTAATCGCTTTTCTTTGAGCTGGCGAATGAAAGCGAGGACGCCTGCTGGCGCATCCAGAATCTTCAGGACGCCGTCGCGCAACGCTGGCGAACTCCGGCGGAGTTGGATGGCGGCGCGGGTGAAATGCAGAACAGATGTGCTGTCCTCTTTCTGGGCGTCGACGGCAAGGGGCGGGTGGCGCGTGTCCATGGGCAGGCAGGGCGAATGAGATGGGACATTCCGGGAAAATCCCCCACCTTGCCCCATTTTCTCCCATGGCATGGGTGTGCGTGCGCCATCGCGTCCCAAAGTTTCCGGCCAGTTGGCGATGGCCTCGGGATCCTGTAGCGCCTCGAACGGGACGTCCGCCTGAGGCAGGCCCAGCTCCTCGCCTTGATAGACAAAGACATGGCCGCGAAGGCTGAGCAGTAGGAGGAGGTAGAGTTTCGCCGCGTGTCGCTCGTCAGCGCCTTTCGCCCAGCGCGATATGCAGCGCGGGGCGTCGTGATTGGAAAACGCCCAGGAGGGCAACGCCTCTCCGGGTTTGCCTGGCCAGCCTGCGAGCGACTTTGCGATGCGTTCCGGCGTTATTTCGTCTGCATACAGAAAGTCAAAATTATACGCTGTGGTGAGGTGTTTTTCGCCCGCCGTGAACGCCTTCATTTCCTTGAGAGGATGAGCCCCCACCACTTCCGCGACAGTGAAGATGTTCGGATACTCATCCGTTACCTTCCGGATGCGGGCAAGAAACTTGGGTATGTCGGGATGCGACTGGTTGTAGAGGTGCTCTTGAAAGTCGAAAGGCCGCGACGGTTTCTTCGCGCCGTATTTCGCCGCTGGATTGTCGCGCAATTGCGGATCGTGCATAGCGAAGTTCAGAGCGTCGAGGCGGAAACCGTCGACGCCGTGATCCAGCCAGAATTTTGTGACGTTCAACAAAGCGTCCTGCACTTGTGCGTTATGCAGATTTAAATCTGGCTGGCTTGTCAGGAAATTATGCAGATAATACTGGCCGCGCCGGGCATCCCATTCCCATGAAACACCGCCAAAGACCGATATCCAGTTATTGGGCGGCGATCCGTCCGGTTTCGGATCGGCCCAGACATACCAGTCGGCTTTGTCATTGCTCCGGTCGGCGCGACTTTGCAAAAACCATGGATGCTCATCCGATGTGTGGGAGTAGACCTGATCGATAATGATTTTGAGATCGAGGGCGTGCGCTTTCTCGATCAGCGCATCGAAATCGGAAAGCGTTCCAAAAAGCGGATCTACATCGCAATAGTCGGCGACGTCATATCCGAAATCGCGCATGGGCGAGGTGAAGAACGGTGAAAGCCAGATGGCGTCAACGCCGAGCCGGGCCACATAATCCAGCTTTTCCGCAACCCCCTTGAGGTCGCCAACGCCGTCGCCATCGAAATCGCGAAAGCTGCGCGGGTAAATCTGATAGATCACCGCGCCCTCGGGCCATGGCTTCGGATTCTGGGTAAAGCTGCGCATGGAAACAGATGACGCGCGCCGCCAATCGCCGTCAATCAGTCACTCCGGATTAGGCCTGATTTGGGTCATTTGGCTTTCCGGCGGAAAGAACAGGGCTATGATTGTCATTCATGACGCGCTTTGAAAAAACAGTTCTGCAAATTGTGCCCCGCCTCGATGCGGGTGGGGCCGAGCGTACGACGCTTGAGATTGCGGATGCGGTCGTCAGAAACGGGGGGCGGGCGCTGGTTTTCACCGACGGGGGGCGGTTGGAAGAAGATATTCGCAATGTCGGCGGCGAGATTATCCACGGACGCGCCGGTTCGAAAAATCCCCTGACTATGTGGATAAACGCGGGTCTCCTTTCGGAGATCATCGCCCGGGAGAAGGTGGATATTCTCCACGCCCGTTCCCGGGCGCCCGCCTGGAGCGCCTTCTGGGCCTCCAGGAGGACCGGGGTCGCGTTCGTCACCACCTATCACGGGGCTTACAAGGCGGCGGGGGCGGCGAAAAGGTTTTACAATTCGTCCATGTTGCGGGGCGAACGAGTGATTGCAAATTCCCGTTTCACCGCCGACCGGATCGCCGGGCTACGGGGCGCACAATCGGACCGTATTGTCGTTATTCCCCGCGGCGTTGATATCGATCTCTTTGATCCCAAAAAGGTTTCCGCGGAGCGTGTCGCTCGCCTTACGCGTGCGTGGGGCCTTGGGGAAAATCAGGGCTTCAAGCTGCTCCTGCCGGCGCGGCTCACGCCCTGGAAGGGGCATGAAACCGCGATTGCCGCCATCGCGGCCCTCGCAGCACGGCGAGACAGGCTCGAAGCCACTGGCCAAAACCGCGCTTTGACGCTAGTTTTTTGTGGGGGTGCGCAAGGCAAGGACGCATATGAGCGGCGCTTGCGCACAGTGGTGGAAGAGTCTGGGGTCAGCAATATGATCCATCTTGTTGGCGATTGCGCCGACATGCCTGCCGCCTACGCTTGGGCGGATGCGGTTCTGTCGCCGTCGATTGAGCCGGAAGCGTTCGGCCGCGTCGCGGTTGAGGCGGGCGCCATGGGTAAGCCGGTGGTGGCCGCCGATCATGGCGGGGCGCGGGAAACCGTGATCAACCGCGAGACCGGATTTTTGACGGCGCCGGGCGATGCAAAGGAATTGGCGCGGGCGATCGAAACGCTTTTGATGATGAGTGACACGGGGCGGCAGGTGATGGGGGAAAAGGCGCGAGAACGCGTATCAAGTCTTTTTTCTTCGGCGGCGATGTGCGATGCGACACTCGGCGCTTATCGCTCATTGCTGACGGAAAGGGCGTAACGGGGCGATATGTTAGGGCGTAAGAACAGCAATATTCTTGTCATCAAAACTGACGGGCTTACGGGCTTCGTCGCGGCGGATGCAGCTTTTGAGGCGATCCGCGAGGCCCATCCTCACGCAAAGATCAGTTTGCTGACGACACCCGGGCTGCAGCGCATTGCGCGCGCCTCGCCTTATTTCGATCAGGTTGCGGGCATGCCCAATATGCGTGACGGGGAAGCGCGCCGCGAATTTGTGCGCCAGCTTAAAAGTTCAAAATTTGAAAGGGTCTATGACCTTTCCGGCGACGACGCCGCGCGCCGTCTGAAAGGCGCGCTCGGTCCATTCGGGCCGAAATGGCATGCGGCGGATTTCGCCGGCAGGCCCTCCAAGGGCGCTGCATTGACGCCGCCGAGTTTTGAAAAGCTGGCGGAGACTGCGGGGCTCACTGTCAGCACAAGATTGCCTGACCTTTCCTGGGCGGTGACCGCCCGCAAGGACAGCGCCAATATGCAGCCTAGCTGGTACGGGATTTCCGGTCCGTTCGGGCTGCTCCTGCCGGGCGAGGCGCCGGAAAGGCGCTGGAGCGCCGCGGGATATGCGGGCGTTGCAAGGCAAATGTCCGAAGCGGGCATCATGCCGGTGCTGGCCGGGGCGAAATCGCTTCACCATTTTGGCGACGAGATTGCCCATGACGCCCCCCAACTTGTGGACCTGACAGGCAAAACCGACCATCTCCAGCTTGCTGCGCTTGCGCGCGAAGCCTTGTTCTTCGTCAGCGACAACGCCGATGAAATGCAGCTTGCCTTGAGCGTTGGCTGTGAGGGCGTGGTGATCCGGTCGCCCAAGGACCCGTTCGAGGTCCGGGGCCGTCATGTTGTCACAATGACCGGGCCTGAAGGCGGGAAGGGCGGCGGTCTTGGCGAGGTCGAGCCGGTCTTTGTCTGGCGCACCCTCAACAATATGGGCCTTCTGGACGCTGCTGCGGGGGAGCCGTTAACGGCTCAGGCGCGTTGATCTTCCACTTGATCCCCGTTGATCAATTCCTGCAAAGCCCTATATATCCACCCTTCTGTCGCATTTTGGGATTACGGTTAACCGTTTCTCACCGAAATGGGGGCAGAAAATTGTCCGTTAGCAACCAATGGAGAGAAGTCCATAGCACGCAGACCTTTTAACGCCGCCCCGGTTAAGTCCGATGGCCCGCGCATCAATGATGAAATCGACGTACCGCAAGTTCTCCTGATCGACCATGAAGGCGAGAAGCGCGGGGTTGTCAAAACCCCCGAGGCTATCGCTATCGCCGCTGAAGCAGGTCTTGATCTCGTGGAGGTGTCGCCTGGAACGACGCCGCCTGTCTGCAAGATCCTCGATTACGGTAAGTTCAAATATCAGCAGCAGAAGAAAAAAGCGGAAGCCAAGAAAAAGCAGAAAATCGTTGAGATCAAAGAGATCAAGATGCGGCCGAACATCGACGACCATGACTATCAGGTGAAGGTCAAGGCGATGAAGCGCTTCTTCGAGGAAGGTGACAAGGTCAAGGTGACGCTGAGGTTTCGCGGCCGGGAGATGGCGCACCAGGATCGCGGCTCGACATTGCTTAAGCGCGTGCAGGACGATTTCGACGAGATCGCCAAGGTCGAGCAATATCCCAAAATGGAAGGCCGCCAGATCATGATGGTGATGGCCCCGCGTTAAGCGCCGCCTTCCTGTTAAGCATATTTCGCCGCTCGTATTTGAAATACGGGCGGTTTTGCTATTTTGGAACAGTGTTGGCCCGGCCCTTGCTTCAAAGTGACCTGAATTGACGACGCAGGGCGCATGGCGGGATGCGGAGCGCGCGCGCCGGGGTTAGAGTTGTTGGGTATGGACGCGTTAATGCAGATGATCGCTGTAGGATGGCCTCTGGGGCTGGCGGGATTTATTCTCGGCGCACTGATTGGCGGTCTGATAGCGCGCGTTCGCGCGCAAGAGGCAGGCGGCGACGCAAACGCAGGGGCAAGCGATGGGCCGCGTCTGAAACCCGGCGAGGACAGCATTTCGGCGCTCGCCGCAGAACTGAAAGCGGCGAAAGAGCTGCTTGAAGCCGAAGAAGCCGATGCTGGTCAGGTGACCGACACGCTCAAAAATCTCGACGAAGCGATCAAGCGGGCCAATGGCCGGCTGAAGCTTCTCACCAAGGCCGTCAAACAGGCGAAATAGATTTTCCAGCTCGACTCCTGTTAAAAGCGTTGCAGGAGGGCGCATGGAAGACGGCGGCATTTTTCATCAGCTATTGATCAACAGCGTCATCATTTCGGCGACGACGTTTGTTCATGGCGTCTTCGTTGCGGCGGCGGCGGCGGTTTTTCGCGCTGCCAAAAGCAGGGCAAAAGGCGCGCTGCGGTTTTTACGCGACACCGCCGTGCTCGTCCTCCTCGTCCTGTGGCTCATGTTCGCGCATATGATCGAGATCGGCATGTGGGCCGGACTTTTCCATGTCTATGGTATGTTTGAGACATGGGAAACGTCGCTCTATTTTTCGGGCGCCGCTTTTACGACGCTCGGTTTCGGCGATGTGTTGCTGCCTCAGGAATGGCGACTGCTCGCCGGCGCTGCGGCGGCCAACGGGCTTTTACTGTTCGGTTTGTCCGCCGCGTTCTTGTTCGACGTTGTCGGAAAGCTGCATCTCGGCGGCAGGGCGACTAAGGCCTAGGTCGCCGCCCGGCAGGGAACGCCGAGCGCGAAGGCCTCACCCGTATCCCGCCTTATCGCGTAGCATTCGGCGCCGGACATCACGATGTCAAAGATGACCGGCGCTGCCAGGCTGCGGTCCTCGCGGGCGGCAAGCGGCGGCGGCAGAACCGAGATCGCAGACGTTTTTGACAGATCGCCGGGACCGAGTTCGATTGTCGCCCGGTCCATCGCTTCAGCCAGAACCGATTTCACCTGCACAAGCGTCGCTTTATCGGCGTTTGCAAGAGTTGCCGGCGCATTCGGTGCAACAGTCTGGCAGGCGCCGGTGAAAACCGCAGCGGTGAGAAGGCAAACGGATTTAAGGCTGGCCATTACTCCGGCATCCTCATGTCGCGATTGTTTTCCATCACGCGCATGCCACGCTTCAGATCAAGACCTGATTGCTCGCGCGCATCCTCCTTGGTCAACGGTTTCGCCGCAACAGCAAAAGGCGGCGGCGCAGGGCAGGTTCCGAATTCACGGTATTGAAGCGCCGCAGCGAGCATGTCTTCGGCCTCATCTCCCAACTCATGGTCGAGATCGTCATCGACTACGCATCCCGGCAGTTTCACGCCGAATGTCGCGCTTGAATTCATCGGGATAAAGCCATCGGCGTAGTCGCCGAAGCCTTTCTGGTTAACGCCCTGGAACTGGACTGTGTAGTAGGTCTCGCCGCAATTATCTTCCGGGTAAAAGCCATAAGGCTTGCCGCAGGTGGCGCGGCCAATGAGAACCACTTCGACGTCAACGCCCCGCAAACCGTTGATAACGGCCTCGCTGGCGCTGCAGGTCCAGTCTGTCGCCAGAATATAGACCCGGTTGAGATTGAGGTTTGGCAAGGGGTCGCCGCTCGGCACGGAGAAGCCGATGCCGGTGCTGTAAAATGGCGTTGTATTGTCGGTCTCGCCTGTGACCGGATTGACTCCGCCAGCGTCATCATTGAAGCGCAGGCGTTCAAATATATTGCCGCTGGTGCGCGAAGGGCCCGCGACCATGTACCCTAGCTGCGCCGAAATCGCGAGCAGGCCGCCGCCATTGTAGCGCAGATCGAGAACAAGGTCCGTAACTCCGGCGGCTTTCATGTCCGTGATGGCGTCAGCGATGTCTTGCTCTGACGCAAACGGGCTGAAGGTGTTGACCAGCACATAGCCGACATCGCCGGTCGGTGTGTTGATCACCGCTGTGCGGTTCACTGCAGGCGTCGAAAGGTCTTCGGAAATCATCATGATCGTTCGGGTCGTTGCTGCACCGGGGTCCTGCACGACAAAAGTGTGAAGCTCTCCCGCCGTTAAGGGAAACAGGCCGTCATTGAGCGTATCGATCGCTGCGCTTGAGTTGGCGTTGACGAGATCGACGCCGTCAACTTCGAGAATGCGCGTTCCGCGGATCAGATTTGGCGTCCCCATTACAATGTCGGACGCCGGGGTTCCGGCTTCTGTGTAAATTACCCGGAAGTCGCGTGGCGGCGATGTCGAATAGGCGATCAGTCTGGCGCCATATTCGGCGACAGGCGCTGAATTTCGCTCCCGCAGGAATTCGTCTGTGGGCTGGCTGAAATGGAAGTCGTCTTTCTCTTTCCCAGATGCGGTGGTTTCGGTTGTGCGCAGCAGATCGAAATAGGCGATCGGGTCGGAATAGTTCGCGGGATTGCGATCCTGAACTTCATCATTCCAGAGATAGGTTTCATGGGTCCAGGAGCGCAGCCAGAAATTTTCCTCCAGCGTTGAGCCTGTACGGTCCGGAAACGGATTGCCTTCAAAATCGAGCCCGGTGCGCACAGTCTCACAGCGGTTCTTGAACAGGCTTGCGTCCTGATAAACGCCAGCCGTCCATGTGGGACCGGAATTCCCTGATGGCGTTGGCGTTACCGGAGTCGTTGGAGCCGCCGGCGGCGTGGCGTTATTGCCGCCCCCGCCACAAGCGGCGATGAACAGCAATGCAGAAAAAGCGGAGACCGCAAGTCTCCAATCATGTCCCCAAGACGCGTGTCCGGTCATCGGCTGAATACTCTGTTACGGCTCGCTCCCGTGGCTGATCGTCCCCATTTGTCCGCTATAGTCAACGCAGACGCGTTTTTTCGCCTGCTGCGCTAGGACCGGCGCAGGGTTTCGCCTAGAACCCGGGCCATGAGCTACGCGGTCAAGGAAATTTACTATACGCTTCAGGGCGAAGGCGCACAGGCCGGACGCGCGGCGGTGTTCCTGCGCTTTGCGGGCTGCAATCTCTGGTCGGGGCTGGAGCGTGACCGCGCGCAGGCCGTCTGCAGTTTTTGCGACACTGACTTTATCGGAACTGGTGGGCCGGGCGGCGGAAAATTCAAGGACGCCGAAGCCCTTGCAAGCGCCGCCGCCTCGCATTGGCCAGGTGAAAAAACAGGAAAGCCCTATGTGGTCTGCACCGGGGGTGAGCCTTTATTGCAGCTCGATCCGGCGCTGATTGGTGCGCTTCATCAGGCGGGTTTTGAGATCGCGGTGGAAACCAACGGCACCATCGCCGCGCCGGAGGGAATCGACTGGATCTGCGTCAGCCCAAAATCGACGGCGCCGCTGGTTCAGCGTTCCGGGCAGGAATTGAAGCTCGTTTACCATCAGGCGGATGCGCCGCCGGAGATGTTTGAAGACCTCGCATTTGACTTTTTCTTTTTGCAGCCTATGGACGGGCCCGCGCGGGGCGAACAGACCGCCGCCGCAATTGAGTATTGCCGGACCCATCCGCAATGGCGCCTCAGCCTTCAGACCCACAAGCTGGTGGGCATTCCTTAAAGGCGCGCCTTCAGGGTTCGATGGAGTGAAGAGGACAAGACCCATGCGCATCGTCAAGTCGATGAATTTCGACGCCGCGCACTTTCTGGATCATGACCCCGATGCGCGGCCCTATGCGCGCCTGCATGGGCATTCGTTCACGCTGGAAGTGGTGATCGAGGGTGAGCCTGATCCCGAAGCCGGCTGGGTTGTCGATTTTGGCGATGTCGGTGAAGCGCTGCAAGAGCTTCACGAAGCGCTCGATCATCGCCTGTTGAACGAGGTCGAGGGGCTTGAGCGTCCGACGCTTGAAAATATCTGCCGCTGGGCGGCCGAAAAATTAAAGACGCGCTTTCCCGGCCTCACCGAGGTGCGTGTGTCGCGCCCCTCGATTGGTGAGAGCTGCATCTTCACGGTCTGACTTTCGTCTACGCCGCGTTGGTTTCGATATCCGCTTTCATGCGCGCGATCAGATATTGGGCGTCACGGCAATAGCTCGCGGCGGCGCCGTCGGCGCGCGCCAGCGCCTTGTCGAGTTGATCGAGAACATTGTCGATCTCGTCGTAACTCGCAAACGCATCAACGGGCGGCGCCAGGTCGAGGCCTTTTTCGCTCACATCGAGTCGGATCGGGGAAACCGAATACCGTGCCCGGCCGCCAAGCGTCACATCGATATGGCGCTGCCCCTTGCCGATCAGCACAGCGGCCCGCGGATCGATTTTGTCGAGCGCTTCGTTGATGGAGAGCCGCAACTCGTCATAACTCTCGGCGAGGAGCGCGCGGCCGCCAACTTCTTCCACGTCTTTTGCGGATATGGCGACTTCGCAGGCCTGTTCGAGAATATCGCGCACCCGGTCGATGGCGTATAGCGCAGCCTCGATCGCGCTTAGCGCTTCGCGAACCGGATTTTCCTGTTCTTCATACGAGGCTTCGTCGATGACAGCGCGGCGGTTGCGGAGCGCACGGTCAAGCCCTCCCGCAACATCCATCGCCGGCATTTCATCCGCATTCGGATCACTCTTTTTTCCAAGCCATCCGGCCAGCGGGCTGCGCCGTTTTTCCTGGCCCCCGCCATTATTTTTGTTCATTGTAAACGCCACGAGAACACTCCCTCAGGCATGACTGATTTTGCAACACGGTAGGGCGTTCAGTTTTTCAACGCCGTTAAACAATTGAGTAAATTTTGCGCTGGCCGGAAGGCATAACAGGGTTGATTTGAATTAACTCTGTTGGTTTTTTCGGGAGAAACGCCCGCCTTCAAGGCCCCACGCGGCCAGTAGCGCGCATGCGATGATGAACAGCCAGAACAGCGCCGGCGCCAGCGGCGCGTCTTTCACTGTCTCAATGCGCTCCGCACGGCGCTCTGCTATCCCGGCCCAGGACGCGCCTGACCGGGGCGCCGTCTCGCCGCGAACCCTTTTGAGGTCTGGAGGCGCGGCGACATTGGCATCGCGAACAGCGTAAACGCCGCCGCCGGTTTCCTCCGCCAGCGGGGCTAGGAGGCTTCCTGTTGAAATCACGTTCTGAAATTCCGGCGCGGCTTCGACGCCGATGACGCCGATCGCGAAAAGCTCGCCGGAGACGGCGCGATAAAGCCCCCGTGGCGGCTGGCTGATGCGCGCCGTGAAGCGCCCTGGCGCTGTTTCACGAAGCTCAACCTCGCCGGTCTCGCCGTCAGGATGTGTAAGCGCGACGGCGGGAGCGTCTTCTTCGATGCTGCGGCGCTCGACAATGAGATCACCGTTTTCTTCACGCAGGGACAGCGCTTCTTCCTCTAACTCCGGCTCCTTCATCAGCCAGTGGGCGATGCGGCGAAGCAGTTCCGCATGAGGCCCGCCGCCGTCAAAGCCGCGCGCCCATAGCCAGACATGATCGGATAGGAATAAGCCGACGCGGCCTTCGCCGATGCGGTCGAGGATCAGGAGCGGCGCCCCTCGCGGACCGCTCATCAGGGTTTCGCCGCGCCGTTGCGTCACTGGCATGACGCGCAGCCAGCGGCCCCAGATGTCGGCGTCGGGAAGATCGGCGGTCACCGGATGGCGCTGCCCAAGATCTGTCACCTCCGGCCGGAAGGCTTCTTCAATGGCGCTTCCCGCCGGAAGAGCAGGGAGGATGAAAGAGAGATTGCGCCGGTTCGCAAGGCTCAAGGGTCCGTTATATTCCGGACCGGACGCGATCAGCACCGCGCCGCCATTGTCAACGAAGCGTGCAATATTGTCGAAATGGAAAGACGACAGCACGCCGCGATACGCGTAACGGTCGAAAATCAGCAAATCGAATTCATCAAGCTTGTCGATGAAGAGTTCATCCTGCGGAAACGGGATCAGCGCCAGTTCATCGACGGGCGTGCCGTCATTCTTGTCGATGGGCCGCAGGATCGTGAAGTGTACGAGATCGACCGCGGGATCAGATTTCAACAGATTGCGCCAGACCCGTTCGCCCGGATGCGGTTCGCCGGAGATAAGAAGCACCCGTAAACGATCGCGCACGGCGGTGATCGGCAGAACGGCGATGTTGTTGCGGGTCGTCAATTCGCCAGGGCGCTCTGCGACTTCTAGTTCAATAATCGTCTGTCCGGGACGTGTCAGTGGCACATCGAAACCGGCTTCCGCGCCGACGGGCACCGCCTCGCGTAGGATTTCCTCGCCATCCATGCGCAAGGTCACCATAGGCGCGCGGGCGTCTGTCAGAACTTCTCCATCGCGGCCGAGATCGTCGACACGGAAGGTGACGCGCACGGGCTGGCGGACAATGCCGTAACGCGGTGCATTGACGAGGGTGATCTTGCGGTCGGATTCATTTGCGGCGCCGGTAGTGAGAATGTGGACAGGCGCATCGGTGTTGAGGGCGTCAGCGGCGTCATCGGCATCGGCGGTCTGTCCGTCCGTGATGAGGAAAACGGCGCCGAGACGCTGGCGCGGCGTGTCCGCAATCGCCTGTCGCACGGCGTTGACCGACAGGGTTTCTTCCTCACCGCCATAGCGGATGGTTTCGGTTTCAACGCCGCCGAGCGCTTCGATGCGGTCAGCAAGTTTTGTTGCGGCGTCCTCGCTTACGCGATCACGGTTGTCGAGCGACTGGCTGGCGCTCTCATCGACCAGGATAAGGGCGATGTCATTTAACGGCGTTGTTTCCGCTTCCCGGATCATGGGGCCGGCTATCAGCGCCAGCAGCGCAGCGATGGCGACGGTGCGCGCGATCCCGCTTTTCCAGTTGCGGATTAGGGAGAGGATAGCAAAGGCCGCGCCCGCAATAACGGCGAGGATCAGCGCCCATTGCGGCAGCATCGGATCGAGTACGATGTTGAAAGGAAGCGCCGTCACTTGCCAAGCCGCTCCAGCAGGATCGGCGTGTGCACCTGATCGGATTTATAATTACCGGTGAAGGCGACCATCACCATGTTGACGCCCGCACGGTAGGCGAATTCGCGCGCGCGCGGCCCGCCCGATCCCATGGGTCTTAACGGGCGGCCGAAGCTGTCCGCCGCCCAGGCGCCGATCCAGTCACGCCCGCCGATGATTAGCGCCGTGACGCCGTCATTGGAGCCGCTGGAATCCGCTTCGACCCAGACCGGGTTGTTATTGTTGCGCCCGTAAAGGGAGTTCAGGAGATAGAATGAGCGCGTCAGCACATGGCTGTCATCGACTGGCCTCAGGGGCGGAATATCGAGTGCGCCGAGAATGCGCTGCAGGGCTTGCCCTTCCGGCGTAGATCCTGCGCCGACAGCGCGTTCGTCGTCGCGGGTGTCTATGAGCAGGAGCCCGCCAAAGCGCATGAAGTTTTCGATATTGGCGAGTGCCGCGTCGGAGGGCGTCTCCGCGCCCGGCGCAATCGGCCAATAGAGAAAGGAATAGACGGACAGATCATCCGTATCTGGATCGATGCGCTCGGGCGGCGCCGGTTCGATGGCGGTCCGCCGGTAAAGCTCGCGGCTGAGTGCGGCGAGCCCCTGTTCCGTGAGGGTGTCGGTCGCGGAGTCACCGCTGGCGATATAGGCGAGGCGCGTTGTCAGCGCTGCGTCGACGATTTTTCCCTCAATCGGCGCATCAAGCGGTTGTGCGCTTGCGCGGTCCATAGGCCCTGACATAACGCCAACCGCCAGCAGCGCCGCTGCGGCGGGCCGCCAGTTAAGACGCCCGCTCAACATAAGCGCGATAATGCCGTCGGCGAGGAGCAATAACAGCGCAGCGACAACCAGCGGCGGACTTAAGGAAACCGGCGGCGCGGCCTCATAAGCCTGGATGGCGGCGCCTGAAATCGATAGCGGTTCAAAGGCTGCGCCGTCAGGAACAGCGTTAAGCGCCAGCGGCGCTTCCGGCGCGCCGTAAAAGCCCGGCTCGCGGATAGGTGACGGGACGAGCGCCAGTTCCGCCGCGGTAAGGGCGCGGGCGGCGTCATCGGGTCGGGTCATACGGCCTTCTCCGGTGAGGAGGCGTAAGGGTGCGTAACGGGCGTCGGCGCCGTCAGACGCCGCATCAGGCCCCAGCGCTGAAAGAAAAGTCAGCCTGCGGAGCATATCGATGAATAGTCCGGACAAAGGCAGGTCCGACCAGTCCGGCGTTGCGGTTACATGGAAAAGCGCGATGACGCCTTTGCCTTGACGAGCGCCGGTGACGAGGGGGGTGCCGTCTTTCAGCCGCGCCCATGTGCGTTCCGTTGTCTCTCCGCCGGGTTCGGCCAGCACCTGACGGCGGATCAGGACGTCGTCAGCCGCGTCTAATCCGGCGAACGGGCTTTCTGCCGGAAAAATGTCGAGGTGTTGCGGCGTGTCCCAGGTGAGAGCGCCGCCAAAGGCGCGTCCGCCGCCACGCAAGGGCGCCGGGATAAGGTCTGGCGCGCTGTCCTGCGCCGCTTCGGCGAGGACAGGCCCGGCGAAGCGGATCAAAACGCCGCCGCGCTCGACCCAGGCGGAAAGGTCATCACGCTCACTGGAGCGCAAGCGCCCGATATCGTCGAGTACGACGACCGATACATCCGACTGCAAAAGCGTCGATAGCTCATCTTCGAGGAAGGAAGCGTAAGGGTTCAACGCCTCGCGAATATAATGATCGCCTTTCAACAGGTTGTCGCTGGAGCTAGCGGTGTTGCGCGCAAGACCGATCAGCGCGCGCCGGTCGCGCGCGTCTGAGAGGCGAACAGCCCCGGCGGAGGCGACGCCCTCGATCCGGGTGATCGATAGTTCATTGGCGAGCGCGAGAGGGAGGTTGAGAGTCACATTACGCGTCATTTCGCCAGCAGCGAATTCGAATTCAGCGCGCGCCAGTTCGCGTCCATCACGTGCTGTTGCGGCGACGGCGCCTTCTGCCTGCGCGGCTGCATCCAGCCGCTCTACCCGGTAAGCAAGGGCGTTTTCCGCCGCCGGCATGGGGCGCAGCTGATATTTCGGCGCGCGCGCATCGTCATAAATAGAAAGCTCGCCCCGCTCGGACAGCGCATTGGCAAGTGTCTGGTCGTCTTCGCCGGCGAGGCCATCGGAGAGCCAGCGGATTTCAGCGCCTGAGGTAAAGTAACGATCGAGTTCAGCGAGACGGTCCGCCGCGCTAGCGCGGTCGGCGGCGAAGGGTGCGGGCGCCATGGCGTCTGCGGCGACGCGCGCGGCCTCTCCGGTCATGGGTTCAAGCGGCGCAGGCGTTCGCTCCGGCGCAGTGGTGAGGATGAAAACCGGGCGGTCGGTTTGCGCGGCCTCCGCTGCGGCTTCGCGCAATGCGTCCTGCCGCGTGCGCCAGTGCTGCGCGGCGGCCCAGCTATTGTCGACAACCAGCAGCATCGGGCTGGCCTGCGTTCCCGGCGCTGGCGCATTTAAGACAGGCCCCGCAAGACCAAGAATAATAAGCCCCGCCAGAAGCAACCGCATCAAGAGCAGCCACCATGGCGTCCGGTCCGGCGTTTCTTCAGCGGTCTTTAATTGGCGAAGGATGATGAAGGCGGGAAAGTTTTCGCGTTTTGGTGAAGGCGGCGTTGCGCGCAACAACAGCCAGATCAGCGGCAGGGCGCCGAGTGCGAGAAGAAGCAGCGGCGATGTGAAACTGAGCGCGCCCACGATCTATGCTTTCCAGGCGCGCATATCGGCGATGGCAGTAAACAGCGACAACAACGCTGTTTGCGGGGCGTGGTCGGTGCGGTGGACGAAAAACCGCCAGCCGCTTTGTTGCGCAATCGCTTCGAGGGCGCCGCGATGGGCGGCGAATTTCGCTTTATAGGCGTCAGCGAGCGATGCGGTCTGACCAAAAATGAGCCGGTCCTTGCTTTCAAGGTCACGGAACTCGACGCGGCCTTCGAACGGAAAGTCTTCCTCCGCCGGGTCGCAGACTTGCAACAAAACGCCTTGCGCGCCGCTTGAGGCCAGCGCAGCAACAGCGCGTTCAACGCTTTCCGGCGCCGTGAAAAAATCACTGGCCATGACGACGCGCCCGCCCGCCGGAACAGAGGCGACCGGCGGGGCCCCCGTGGCGTCATTGAACTCGCCGATATGCAACGCTTCAAGCATGCGTTCAGGCGCGGTGCGCCCCTGAAACGGCCTGCGGTCTTCGCCGAGCATACCGATGCGCTCACCGGCTTGAGAAAGCAGGATTGTCAGCGCCGCCAGAAGAATGTCGGCGCGGCGGCGTTTTGTAGGTAGTGTTTTTTGCGAGGCGTAATCGAGAGAATGCGACGGATCGCGCCAGAGATAGGCGGCCGCCGCCGCCTCCCACTCATTCTGTCGCACATAGAGCCGGTCCGCGGCTCTGGCGGATTGGCGCCAGTCAATTGCTGAGACGGGATCGCCGAAGGCATAAGGCCGGTGTTGCCAGAAGGTCTCCCCGGGTCCGGCGCGGCGGCGCCCGTGCAGGCCAGCGCTCACCGCCTGGGCCATGCGCTCGGCTTCGAGCAGCATAGGGGGGAACAACGCGGCCGCGCTTTCCGCATCGTGACGAACGGCGAGCGTCTCTTCCATTTTGCCTGATGTGGTTTTCGCCATCGGGCGCGGTGTCTCCAAACTCTCGAGCGCTTCGCGGACAAGTGTGCGCGGTTATCCGCAAAAGAAGCGCGACAAACATAAATCCAGAGCTGCGTTCCGATATTTATCGGAACTCGGCTCTATTACGCCCCCGCAACCAGTTCCTTGATGAAATCGTCAGTCGTCAGGCCTTCGGACCTAGCCGCAAAATTGAGCGCCATGCGATGACGCAACACGGGACCGGCGAGGCGTTTGACATCGTCAAGCGATGGCGCGTGACGCCCGTCAATCAGCGCCAGCGCGCGCGCCGCGAGCGAGAAGGCCTGACTTGCGCGTGGGCCCGGCCCCCAGGCCACGAATTTTTTCACGCGGTCTTTGGCGTCGTCCGTGGGCCGCGCAGCGCGGGTGATCGACAAGATCATCTCCACCACCTGTTCGCCAATGGGCATCTCGCGCACGAGCTTTTGCGCCTCCATGAGGTCTTCGGCGGTCATCACCGCATCCACAGCGGACTTTTCTGCGCCCGTCGTCGCGGCGAGCATACGCCGTTCCGCGTCGAGGTCCGGATAATTGACGTCGATTTCGAGGAGGAAGCGGTCAAGCTGCGCTTCGGGCAGGGGATAGGTGCCTTCCTGCTCAATTGGGTTCTGGGTGGCGAGAACGTGAAACGGAACGGGCAGGTCATGGCGGGCGCCGGCGACAGTCACATGATGTTCCTGCATGGCCTGAAGCAGGGCCGACTGGGTCCGGGGGCTTGCCCGGTTGATCTCGTCGGCCATCAGAAGCTGGCAAAAGACGGGTCCCGGAATGAAACGGAATTCCCGGCGGCCCTCAGCGCTTTCTTCCAGAACTTCAGAGCCGAGGACGTCACCCGGCATGAGATCGGGCGTAAACTGCACCCGTTTGGCCGAAAGGCCCATCAGATCGGCAATCGAGGTGACGAGGAGGGTCTTGGCGAGGCCCGGCGCCCCCACCAGAAGCCCGTGCCCCCCTGCGGCAAGTGTAGCAAGGGTGAGGTCGATCACCTCCTCCTGGCCGAAAACGACTTTTCCAAGGGCGGTTCGGGCGCGCCCGAATTTTACCGAAATCTCATCAAATTTCCGCAGTATATCTGGGTCAGGCTGGGTGTCGGTCATGGGGCTCGCGTGATGTTGAAGGCCAAATACTGTCTCGGGGGCTGGTTCCGGCGATTCGGGACCAAATATTGAGATAGCATGGCTTGGTCGGGGTTAAAGAACTGCTTGGCAAGGAAACCGCTCGGATTGTCGAAAAACTCTTGCCCCTTGCGGCTTCGCGCCCGATGTCATTACCATGCCGCAAGATTTGCGTCGCGGGCTGCCGCAGGCGGATTTCACGGGGTGGTTGTCAGTTTTGGCGCTTTTGGGCGCCGGAGCATTGAAAACAGAGGGGTTGTCCTTGTGGGCGGCTCTGTGGAGCCGGCTTTCGCGCCGGTAGTGTAAAGGGGACCTTTGTGTCGGAACACGAGTCGCATTTTTCGGTCTGGGGATTCATTAAGGGCTTCGCCAAGCTTATCATTGGCGTCCTTTTGATGCTGCAGGGGCTTATCGGCCTCGTTGTTTTAATCCTGATTGTCGGCGTGATGGTCGAAGTCACCAACGGCATCGCCGGCAATGGCGAGAAGGTTTCCGTCTCCATTCCGGATGAGGCGGCGCTGGTGCTCGATCCAAACGGCGTGCTGGTTGAAATCGCAGAGGATGTGAACCCGCTCGAAGTGCTTCGGGAAGAAGCCTACGGCATCAATGAACCGACCCAGATCGAAGTTCATGACCTTGTCCGCGTGCTCCGCGCCGCGAAAGAAGACAAACGTATCAAGGGACTCGTTCTTGATCTTGGCGCCATGGGCGCTTCGCCCTCAAGCGCCTCGAAGCTTCATTACCTCGTCGATGAAATCGCCAAGTTCAAAGAAAGCGGCAAGAAGATCATTGCTGTCGGCGACGCCTATAGCCAGGATCAGTATCTCCTCGCGGCGAACGCCGACGAGATTTACATGAACGATTACGGCAATCTCTTCATTTACGGCTACGGATCTTACGGCGTCTATGTGAAAAGCCTGCTCGAAAAGCTGAAAGTCACCAGCCACGTTTTCCGCGTGGGCACGTTCAAATCCGCAGTGGAGCCGTTCCTGCGCGATGACATGTCGCCGGAAGCAAAAGAAGCCAACGCGGCTTATCTTTCGGTGTTGTGGCGTGATTACGCCGCTGTCATCGAGAAAGCGCGTGGGCTGAACCCCGGCGCCGTCGATAACTACGCTAACAATCTCAGCACGCTTCTGGAAGAAGTTGACGGCGATCTCGGCAAGGTGGCGGTCAAAGCCGGCTTTGTAGACGAGTTGATGTCGCGTGCGGAAATGAACGACAAGCTGAAAGAAACTTTCGGCAAAACCAAAGACGGCAAGTCGTTCAAGAAGGTCAGCTTCAAGCGTTACCTGACTTCGCTGGACAAAGATAATGACGATGGTGACCCGAATGTTGTGGTGATTACGGCGGCGGGCACCATTGTCGACGGCGAAGCGCCTACGGGCCGCGCAGCCGGCGGCGACACCATCGCCGCGCAGCTCAGAAAAGCGCGTGAAGACGACAAGATCAAAGCCGTGGTGCTGCGCATCGACAGCCCGGGCGGCTCCGCCTTCGCGTCAGACATTATCCGTGACGAAGTGCTTGCGCTGAAAGCGGACGGCAAGCCGGTGGTCGCCTCCATGGGCTCGCTGGCGGCGTCCGGCGGTTACTGGATTGCGGCGGCGACCGATGAAATCTGGGCGGCGCCGACAACCATCACCGGCTCCATCGGGATTTTCGGTTACTTCAACACGTTTGAAAATACGGCGGCTGAAGCAGGCGTCTATGTGGACGGTGTTGGCACCACCACGCTCTCGCCAATCCTCGCGACGGGCATTGGCCCCTTGCCGCCAAACGCAGCGGACATCATCCAGCAGTCTACGGAAAACGGCTATGACCGCTTCCTGACGATCGTTGGAGAAGGCCGCGGTCTTGATAAAGCCTATGTCGACTCTGTCGGGCAGGGCCGCGTCTGGATCGGTGAGAAAGCGCTGGAACTGAAGCTTGTCGACAAGCTTGGCGACTTTGACGACGCTACAGCGGCGGCGGCGAAACTCGCGGGTCTCGATAAATACGATGTCGTCGACATGAAAGAAAAGCGCACGACCTTCGAGATGTTCATGAGCAATCTGTCCGAAACCACAATCGCCAAATTCGGCGGCGAGAAACAGCGCCACACGGAAGGCGCAGTGGCGCAGATTGTTCGTGCGGCGGAAAAACAGACGGCGTTTTTCGCTGAGTTCAACGATCCGAACGCCGCCTATGCACGCTGTCTGACTTGCGAATAAGCTTATGCGCTCACTGCAAAGGGCGGGCGAAAAGCGCTGAACAATAAAGAGGGGCCGGCGCTGTAGATAATACAGCGCCGGTTTCGTTTATGACCGATTTGATGCGATACGCCGCGGAGCTCGAGGGCGCAGGACAAAAAAGCCTGCCGCCCGTCGAAAAATGGCATCCGGATTTTTGCGGCGAGATCGATCTCGTGATCAAGCGTGACGGGACCTGGGTTCATGAAGGAACGCCCATCGGTCGTGCGCGGCTGGTGCGGTTATTTTCGACGGTGCTCCGCCGGGAAGGTGACGACTATTTCCTGGTGACGCCGGTTGAGAAGATGGAAATCGTGGTCGAGGACGCGCCCTTTGTGGCCGTGCTGATGCGCCGCGAGGGTGAGAGCGAAAAGCAAAAGCTCGTCTTTACCTCAAATGTCAGCGACGAGGCGGTCGCCGGACCCGATCATCCGCTTGTGTTCCGCGCCGATCCTGAAACCGGCGAGCGCGCGCCCTATATCGACATGCGCGCACGCCTCGAAGCGCGTGTGGCCCGCGCGGTTTATTATGATCTTGTCGCTTTGGGCGAAACCCGCGACATAGACGGGCAAGATATGTTCGGCGTCTTTTCCGATGGCGTCTTTTTCCCGTTTGGGCCGGCAAGCGAAGTTTATGAATAGAGCGTCGATGACGAACAGCGACTCAACATCTCTGGAATTGCGTGCGCGTATTGAGCGTAATTTGAAACACGCAACGGCCGCGCGTGTGCGCGAGCTTTTCAGTGAGATCAATCCGCATCTTGTGGGCGATAAGTTGTTTGAAAAGCGCTGGAGCGCGAAACGCAAGGACGCCGCAGTGCTAGTGCCGATTATCAGGCGTGAGGATGGTTTGCGCGTAATTATGACAGTGCGCTCGTCAACCATGCCGTCGCATGCGGGGCAGATCAGTTTTCCCGGCGGCAAGACCCATCCCGAAGACGAAAGCCCGGTTCACACTGCATTGCGTGAAGCCCATGAAGAAGTGAACATTCCCCCCGATGCGGTGGATGTGATCGGCTCGCTTGGCGTTCACAGGGGCGGTCTGGGCTTTTCTGTGACGCCGGTTGTCGGGGTCGTTGATGCGGCGGCGCCGTTGCAGCCTTGTCCGCGGGAGGTCGACGAGATTTTTGAAATCCCTCTCGATTTTGTGGCCGATCTTGCAAACCACATCACCGAGGAGCGCCATCTGGAAGGCGTGCCTTACAAAATGTACGCCGCGCCATATGGGCGTTATCATATCTGGGGGCTGACAGCGGGGATCTTGCGATCCTTTGCAGAAACCTTGCAGACAGAAGACATGGCATGAGCGGCGCCGCCGGGCATGAAACGCTTCGCCCGCTAACGCGCGATGAGCACGCCGGGTTTTCCTGGCTTGAGGCATCTTATTTGAAGCGGGTTATAGCCGCGCTTGAAGCTGCGGAGCCGGGTAGTGCGCGATATGTGGGCGGTTGCGTGCGCGACAGTCTGCTCGGATATAAGCCAAAAGATTTCGACGTGGCGACGGTCTTGACGCCGGACGCGGCGACTGCGGCGCTCAAAGCGGCGGGACTTGGCGTTGCGCCGACGGGCGTCGATCACGGCACAATCACCGCCATCGCTGATCACAAAGGCGTTGAAGTCACGACGTTGCGCGCCGATGTTTCAACCGACGGACGGCGCGCCACGGTCGTGTTCACCCGTGATTGGGCGATAGACGCCGGGCGCCGCGATTTCACCGTCAATGCGATTTATCTGACCCCTGATGGCCGGTTATACGATCCGGTTGGCGGCGTTGCGGATGCGGCGGCGAAATGCGTGCGGTTCATTGGCGCGCCTGAAGCGCGCATTCGCGAAGATTACCTTCGCATTCTGCGTTTCTTTCGTTTCTCCGCCCGTTTTTGTGAACGCTTTGATGAGTCGGGGCTTGCCGCCTGCGCCGCTTTGAAAGACGGCATGGGCCAGTTATCGGCGGAGCGCATTGGCGCGGAGATGACAGGCATTCTTTCCTTGCCGCGCGCCGGTTTTGCGCTCACCGCCATGGAGCAGTCGGGCGTGCTCGCAAAGGTCTGGCCCGCAACACCTGATCTCGCCGCCGCCACGCAGATGAAAGAGATAGAACCTCATGCGCCGGCGCCATTAATGCTGGCGGCGCTATATGGCGAAGCCGGGCAGGGCGTCGGGTCGGCCTTGCGGCTTTCAAATGCAGAAAAGGCGGTGCGGTCAAACGCTCTGAAAAATCTTGGCGGTGTTGCGCCGGGGATGACCGATCACAAGGTCCGTGAGCTGATCTATCGTTTCGGCAAGGACGGGCTCGCCGATGCGGCGTTGCTGGCCGCAGCGCGTGGTGTGCTTCCTGCTGAGGGTTACGTTCGCCTGAAAGACAGAATTGACCGCTTTGAGCAACCGGTGATGAACGTGACCGGAAAAGATATCGTCAAGGCGGGCGTTGCGCCGGGGCCGGCGGTTTCGAAAATTCTCGCCGAAACGGAAAGGCGCTGGATCGAAGCGGATTTTCCCGATGAGGCGCGCCAGCGCGAAATGCTCAGCGACGTGTTAAAACAACACAAATCCGCCTAACCAACAGCGTCAAACATTTGACCCGGCGCACAAGACCGGATTTTATGGCGGATCAAAGACCCCAGGGAGGAAACGGGCATGATGGGATTAATGATGGACCGGCCGTTATTGACGACCGAGATCCTCAAACATGCGGTGCGCAACTACAGAAATACGGAAATCGTTACGCGCACGGTGGAGGGGCCCATCCATCGCTACACCATCGCCGATTCCGCTAAACGCATCGCCAAGCTCGCTAATGCGCTTACCAGTCTGGGCGTAAAAAAAGGTGATCGTGTCGGCGTCATCGGCTGGAACACCTATCGCCAGTTTGAGCTTTATTACGCGGTCGGCGGGCTCGGCGCCGTTCTGCACACCGTTAATCCCCGTCTGGGGCCGGAGAATGCCGCTTACGTTATCAATCATGCTGAAGATGGCTTTCTTTTCTATGATACGACCTTCGCACCGCTGGTCGCAGCGTTAAAACCGAATTTGAAAGCCGTGAAGCATTACTGCGTGATGAGCGACGCTGAAAATGCAGGCGACACGGATGAGAACATTCTTGTCTATGAAGATTTTATCGCTGCGGGCGCCGATGGTTTTGACTGGCCGGATTTTGACGAAAATACCGCCGTCACCATGTGTTATACATCCGGCACGACGGGTGACCCGAAGGGAGTTATCTACTCACACCGCGCTTTGGTGCTGCAGTCATTCGCCTGTTGCCTTCCTTCTGCGCTGGGCCTTCGCGAAGGCGACGTGTTGTTGCCGGTTGTGCCGATGTTTCATGTCAACGCATGGAACACACCTTATTCAAGTCTCATGACGGGTGTTAAGCAGGTGTTTCCCGGTCCGCGCCTTGACGGTGAAGGCCTTTACGAAATGCTAGACAGTGAAAAAGTGACTTATTGCGCCGGCGTGCCGACTGTCTGGCTCGGTCTTTTGCAGTATCTCGAAAAAACCGGAAAGACGCTTCCTTATATGCGAATGGGGATGAGCGGCGGTTCAGCGTTGCCTGAAGCGCTCATCCGCGGTTTTGCGAAATATGATGTTGAACTCATTCAGGGTTGGGGCATGACAGAGATGTCCCCGGTTGGAACCGTCAATATTTTACCGCCGGATATTGCAGCGCTGCCGCTCGACCAGCAAATCCCGTATAAACTGAAAGCTGGCCGCGCGCTGCCCTTCGTGGATATGCGCATTGTCGATGCTGGAGGGCATGTCTTGCCGCATGACGGTGAGGCGGACGGCCATCTTCAGGTGCGCGGGCCCTGGATTATTGACGAATATTACAAGACCGACAAACCGACGCTTACGGCCGACGGATGGTTCGATACAGGCGATGTGGCGATTATCGATCCCGATGGGTTCATGCAGATCACCGACCGTTCGAAAGACGTCATTAAAACCGGCGGTGAATGGGTGTCGTCCATCGATATCGAAAATGCGGCGATGCTGCATCCGGGCGTCGCGCAAGCGGGCGTCATTGGCGTGCATCATCCGAAATGGCAGGAGCGCCCATTATTGATTGTTGTCAAAAAGGAAGGGCAGGACCCGACTGCGGACGACATCAAGGAATTTTTGAAACCGAAACTCGACAAGATTGCATGGCCCGATAGTGTGGAGTTTGTGAAGGAAATTCCGCTTGGCGCCACTGGCAAGGTGCTCAAGACAGAACTCAGAAAAATGTTCAAGGATTACGAGCTGCCGCAATAAGAACTGTTCAGATTTTGCCGTTCTCGCCGGCGTCTTCCTCGTAATAGGGAACGAAGGTGAGAACGGTCTGGAACGCGGCCGCCGCACCGGCGCCGCCCGAGATGCACAATAATAAAATGCTGATCAGTTTCGGGTCTACGACTTCAGCGAATTTCCCGGCGAGCAAGACCAGACCGAGCCCCAGCGCCGCCTTGGCGTAAAACCGCAAAAGCTTTGAAAAGGCGTCGCCGCGGCCGGAAAGCTGCGCGGCGAAGCGCGGCCGCGCGAGCCACACATACATCCAGCAGCCAAAGCCCGCAGCGACGACCGCAGCGATGAGGCTCGGTCCGTGAAACAGGCTCGCAGCATAAATCCGCGCATCAGCAAAGCTGATTACGGCGACGGAGGCGCCGATGACGCCGAAAACGGCGCTCACAAATAACGTCATGACAGGCTTCGCCGTCTTGGCGTCCAGAAAAGCACGCTGTCCCGATCTTGGCGGCAGTCCCCAGTTTCGCGTCATCAAGGCTCCCTTGGCCGAGGGGCTTTCATCAGGCGTTTCCCGCTCTTTTGCTTTTCCGGCCTCAGCCGAGCATAGCGCGAATCGCAGCGAATACGGACTCAAACATTTCCGGCGTCAGCCGCCGCGTATTCGTATTGTATCGCGAGCAATGATAGCTGTCGAACAGGCGGACATCGCCGCCCGGAAGCTCATGTTCAGCGCCATGACCGAAAGGCGCATCCTTGGCTTTGACCCCAAGCGCCGCCAGGGTTGAGTCATGGGAGATGCGGCCGAGACACATGATCGCTTTTAACGCGGGCAGGGCCGCGATGCGTGCGTTCAGGAACTGGCGGCAGGTTTTGATCTCCGCGCCCACCGGCTTGTTTTGGGGCGGCACACAGCGTACGGCGTTGGTGATCATCGCGCCTTTGAGCTTCAGCCCGTCATCGGGTCGGGCGTCGTATTTATCGTTGGAAAAGCCGAATTTGCCCAGCGTCGCGTAAAGAAGGTCGCCAGCGTAATCGCCGGTAAAAGGCCGCGCCGTGCGATTGGCCCCGTGAAGGCCCGGCGCGAGGCCAATGATCAGGAGCTTCGCCTTGGGATCGCCGAAGGATGGCGCGGCGCCGTTGAAATAATCAGGGTAAGCCGCCGCATTCTCTTCACGAAAGGCGACCAGCCGCGGGCAGAGGCCGCAGTCGGCAGGGGGCTCCGCGGGAATCGCGTCAGCCGGTTTTGCGCGCTTCGCCGCCGCCACGGAAATTAATCAACGTCCTCGAAATCGTCTTCATAATCATCCTCGAAATCATCGTCATAGTCCGCCGCCGGTTTCGGCTTGCGGGGCGCGCCGCCGCGGCGGCCGATGACATTTTCGAGGTCGGCGAGATCGATGAAGCTGTCAGCCTGACGGCGCAGGTCGTCCGACGCCATGGGTGGTGAGGATTTGACGGTGGAAACGATGGTGACCCGCACCCCTTTGGACTGAATCGCCTCGATCAGACGGCGGAAGTCGCCATTGCCGGAAAACAGCACCAGATGGTCGAGCTTATCGGCGAGGAGCATCATGTCGACCACAAGCTCCACATCGGTCGAGCCTTTGTACCGCTTGCGCCCCTGGGCGTCCGTGAACTCGCGGGTGATCTTGGTGACCATGGTGTAGCCATTATAGTCGAGCCAATCGACCAGCGGGCGCAGGGGTGAGTAATCCTGGTCGCGATCCTCCTGGATAGCGGTGTAGTAGGAAGCGCGGATAAGCTGGCACCCGTCCTGCGCTTTCGCCAGCAAGCTTTTGTAATCGATATCGAAACCGAGATTGCGCGCAGCCTTGTAAAGATTTGCGCCATCAATAAAAAACGCAGTCTTTTCCTGCTCGCGCAGGCCCATGAACTTGGTCATAATCGCCTCAGTGTAATGTGGATTCTTAGTAACGCCGCTTTCTGCGCGATATCCATTTGAGAAAGTAATGATTTTAATCGCCGCTGGCTCCAATCTGCATTTTTGCGGCCTTGATTCGCAAGATATTGTTTTACGGGCGTTTCAGGCACTTGGCCGAGTGTCGCACTTGAAGAGTGTGTCCTCGCTTTACGAAACCCCGGCCTGGCCCAACCCGGCCGACCCGCCCTTCGTCAACGCCGCCGCCGAGATCAAGACCGATATGGGTCCTGATGCGCTGCTGGCCGCGCTGCACGCGATCGAGGCTGGCTTTGGCCGCTGCCGGTCAGAGCGCAACGCCCCGCGCACGCTCGACCTTGACCTTCTTGCCTATCACGACCTTGTCCGCCCGGAAGACGGCGCGCGCGCAGAGGAGGGGCCGGTCCTGCCGCATCCGCGGCTGGAGAGCCGGGCTTTCGTGCTGGCCCCCCTCGCAGAGATTGCGCCGCATTGGCGCCATCCCGTGACCGGTGAGACGGCTGCGGCCCTGCTAGAGGCGGCTGACACTTATGGTGTTCGGAAAATCGCGTAATTTCAGCGGTTTTTTGCGCTGCAACGCTTGATTTCGGGGCCTGTCTGGCGATATGGCAGGGAGCTCGCTCCGGTCTTTGGCCGGCGCGTCCGAATTCTATACGATCAAATTTACCGATCTGGAGAACCTATGGCCCGCGTCACCGTTGAAGATTGCGTCGATAAAGTCACGAACCGTTTCGACCTCGTGCTCCTCGCCGCCCATCGCGCCCGCGTTTTGTCGTCCGGCGCGCCGCTTCTCGTCGAGCGCGATAATGACAAGAACCCGGTCGTTGCGTTGCGCGAGATTGCAGACGACGAACTGACGCCTGCCGAACTTGAAGAAGATCTGGTGGTCTCTCTCCAGAAACAGGTTGAGCTCGATGAGAGCGAAGATTCCGAAGCCGCGCCGGAAAAAGCCGATGCGCCGGAATTCGATACGATGAGCGAAGACGAATATCTGAAAGCGATCCAGGCTGCGGGCATCACGACGCCGCAAACCTTGCCGAAAGGCTAAAGGCCCTGACGACGGGCTAATTGATTTTGGCCGGCGGTTCCGGACTGCTCTGTTGATCAGCCGCGCCTTTCCGCTGGCGCGTATAAGGTGACAGCCAGCGGACTATGGCGGACAATCAGGCGGCGGGCGAGACAAACATCAACCATAAAAGCGCGGCGGCGGAACCAGCCCCATCGCGCCAGCCGATTGGATTTATCCGCCAGGTCGAGCTTGTTGATCGCGTCAAGGCCTATGATCCTGACGCTGACGAAGACATGCTCAACAAGGCTTATGTCTACGCCATGAAGGCGCATGGCGGACAGACGCGCGCATCGGGCGATCCCTATTTTTCACATCCGCTCGCGGTCGCCGCGATCCTGACCAGCCTTCGCGCTGATCCTGCAACCGTGGCGACGGCGCTGTTGCATGATGTTGTCGAAGACACCGACGCGACGACGGAAGACATCAGAAAGCTGTTTGGCGATGAGATTGCGCGTCTTGTCGACGGCGTCACCAAGCTTTCCCAGATCGAATTGAAAAGCGAGGCGTCAAAGCAGGCGGAGAATTTCCGCAAACTGGTCATGGCGATGGCCGATGATGTGCGCGTGCTGCTCGTCAAGCTCGCTGACCGCCTCCACAATATGCGCACGCTTCATTACATTTCAAAGCCCGAGAAACGCCAGCGTATCGCGCGCGAGACCATGGATATCTATGCGCCGCTGGCCGGCCGCATCGGTGTTCAGCGTTTTCGCGAAGAGCTTGAAGACATATCCTTCCGCGAGTTGAGCGCTGACGCGCACGCGACCATCGCGAGCCGTCTTGAGGATTTGCAGAAACATTCGCTTGGCGGCGTTCTTGAGCTTGCGAATGTGCTGCGTGAAAAACTCGCTGCCGCCGGCATCAAGGCGCAGGTGATGAGCCGCGAAAAGCGGCCATACTCAATCTGGCGCAAGATGACGCAAAAGAACGTCTCTTTCGATGAGTTGGCGGATATTTATGCGTTCCGCGTGCTCGTCGATCAGCCTGAGGATTGTTACGCCGCGCTCGGCGTTATTCACTCCAACTGGCATATGATCCCGACGGAATTCGACGATTACATTTCCGCGCCGAAGCCGAATAATTACCGGTCGATCCACACCGCCGTGATTGGTCCGCCCTCGAATGACGGGCGCCGGCAGCGAATCGAAATCCAGATCCGCACCTATGAGATGCATGAGACTGCCGAACGCGGCGTCGCCGCCCATTGGCAGTACAAGGATTCAAGCGCGGGCGGGTCCACCGTCGAAATTGTGACGCGCGGTCAGTACGACCCTTATGAAACGCCGCGCCGTCTTGTTGAGATGTTCCAGTCGGGCGAGGATCCGGACGAAGCGTTGCAATACGCCAAGCTCGAACTGTTTCAGGATCAGGTTTTCTGTTTCACGCCCAAGGGCCGCGTGATCGCGCTGCCAAAAGGCGCAACGCCTCTCGATTTCGCCTATGGCGTTCACACCGATGTGGGTGATCAGTGCATCGGCGCCAAGGTCAATGGCGTGCAGCGGCCTTTGCGCACGCCGCTCAATAATGGCGACGTTGTCGAAATTCTGCGCTCCGATCATGCGCCGGTGCCGGCGGAGTGGGAGAGCATCGCCGTCATGGGCAAGACGCGCAGCGCCATCCGCCGCCGCATCAAGAAAATGGAACATGAAGACCATGTGGCGCTGGGTCGATCCATTGCGGAAAGTGTGTTCACCGGCGCGCATCTTGAATTTTCCATCAAGGGTGTGCGCGAAGGATTGAAGCGGCTCGGCAAAGGATCGGTCGAGGAGGTGTTGATCGCCATCGGCAAGGGCGAGCTTCCCGTCGGCGAGCTGGTGGAAGCTGTTTATCCCGGCGCCTCGGTTGAGAGCGACAGCGAAATCCGCGCCGCTTCGTTACAGTCATTCCGGCCGCGCCTCGCCATCGCCGGTCTGACGCCAGGCGCGAAAGTGAAAATGGCGCGTTGCTGCACACCGTTGCCGGGGGAGCGCATTGTCGGCATTCGCGGAGATGACGGGGCCGTTCAGGTGCACACCATCTATTGTGAGACTCTAGAAAAAGAAGACCCGCCACAGGAACGCTGGCTCGATCTGAAATGGCGCGACCGGGAAGAAGGGGCGACCGCTTTCGCACGGATCACCACAACGGTGCTGAACGGGGTCGGTGTGCTTTCTGAAATCGCCGGTATCATTGCGCGTTATGGCGTGTCTATCGCCAATATCCGCCTGCAGAACCGTTCGCGGGAATTTATTGACTTCATTATGGATGTGGAGGTGAAGGATGCGCGCCAGCTGGCGCAAATGCTCGCCGGGCTTCGCGCCTCGCCCCACATCATCACCGCCGACCGCACAGGAGCCGGAGACCATGACGAACTTTGACGCGTTGAAGGAATTCGAAGAAGCCGGCGCGCTTATGAAAGGCCATTTCATCCTGTCGTCGGGACTGCATTCGGACACCTATCTCAATAAGTCCATTGTCTCCATGTATCCCGATCGCGCTGAACGCCTTTGCCGCGCGCTTGCGGAAAAGATTTCCGAACATGTCAACGACATCGATTACGTGATTTCACCCGCCATGGGCGCGATCATTTACGGTTATGAAACAGCGCGGCATTTGAAAACGCCCTTCATGTTTCTGGAACGTGTTGATGGAGAGTTTCAGTTGCGGCGTGGTTTTTCGATTGAGAAGGGCGCGCGCGTCGTCGTTGTCGAAGATATCGTATCGACGGGGCTTTCCGCGCGTGAGGCGATCACGGCGGTGAAGAAGGCGGGCGGCGATGTGTTGGCGCTTGGCTGTCTCGTCGATCGTTCTGCTGGCGCCGCCGATATTGGCGCGCCAGTGATCCCGCTGGCGGAAATCAAGGTCGAGGCGTGGGAGCCGGACAATCTTCCTGCTCATCTGAAAGGCACGCCCGCCGTGAAGCCCGGCAGCCGCGGGGTCAGCCAGTGACCGAAAAAAAGCCGCTCCGCCTCGGGGTCAATATCGACCATGTGGCGACGATCCGGAATGCGCGCGGCGGCCCGCATCCTGACCCGGTGCGCGCGGCGCTATTGGTGGAAGGGTCGGGGGCCGACGGAATCACCGCGCATTTGCGAGAGGATCGGCGCCATATCCGCGATGACGATATGCGCCGTCTGAAAGAAGAGATTGGCCTGCCGCTCAATTTTGAAATGGCGTCCACGGCGGAGATGCTGCAACTGTGCACACAGGTTCAGCCTCATGCCTGTTGCATCGTGCCGGAGAACCGCAACGAACGAACGACCGAAGGCGGCCTCGACGTCGCCGGTCAGCACAACTTCATTGCCCCCTTTGTCCGTGAGCTGACGGATGCGGGCATTCGCGCCTCGCTGTTTGTCGACCCTGAGCCGGAGCAAATCCATGCGGCGAAATCCGCCGGCGCGCCGGTGATCGAAATTCACACCGGCGCCTATTACGAAGCGACGCTCAAAACCGAACCAGCGCTTTATAAAGCCGAGCTGGAGAAAATCCGCGCCGCCGCAGAGCTCGCCGACTCCATCGGTCTGGAAGTTCATGCAGGTCACGGCCTGACCTTTTTGAATGTGCAGCCGGTTGCGGCGATCCCCCAGATCGTCGAATTGAATATCGGCCATTTCCTGGTGGGCGAGGCGGTGTTCATGGGCCTTGCAGAAGCGGTGAAGGAAATGAAACGCCTTATGCAGGACGCGCGCACCGGCGGGCTTTATTAATGAGCGCCTCATGATCATCGGTCTTGGCAACGATCTCATCGATATCCGCCGCGTGGAAAAGACGCTGGAGCGCCATGGCGATCGCTTCACGAACCGTATTTTCACCGAGATTGAGCAGGCGAAGTCAGACCGTCGTCTCAACCGGGCCGCGTCTTACGCCAAGCGATTCGCGGCGAAGGAGGCCTGCGCCAAGGCGCTGGGGACCGGGATCGCCCGGGGCGTTTTCTGGCGTGATATGGGGGTGATTAACCTTCCGGGCGGAAAACCGACCCTGTCGCTCACGGGCGGGGCGGCGGAAAGACTGAGGGAAATCACGCCCGAAGGCCATATTCCGGATATTCACCTGACGATCACGGATGATTTTCCCCTGGCTCAGGCCATTGTCATAATCTATGCGCAGGCTAAATAGGGTCTTCCAGTTCCGGGGCGGGCAAAAAGGGTAGCGTGATGTCAACAAGCGAAGAAGGCGGCCAGGTTGCGAGCAAGGCTTCGCCCAAGAAAGGCGCGGACAAATCCGGCCAAGCCCCGATGACCGCCGCCGAGGAGGCGTGGGACCTCGCCAAAACGGTGGTCTTTGCTGTGGCGATCGCCCTTGTCCTGCGCGTGGTGATATTCCAGCCCTTCAACATTCCGTCAGGCTCGATGAAGCCGACACTCCTCGTTGGTGACTTCCTCGTTGTCTCGAAACCGAGCTTTGGTTATTCGCGCGCCTCGCTGGTCTATCCGCTGACGCGCATTCCGGCCCATGGCCGTATTCTGTCGTTTGCAAAGCCGCAGCGCGGCGATGTTGTGGTTTTCAAAAACCGCAAGGACGGCAACAAGGATTACATCAAGCGCGTGATTGGCCTGCCTGGCGACACGGTGCAGATGCTGGGCGGCCATCTCCATATCAATGGCGAACCGGTAAAAAAAGAACTCATCAACGCCAATGTGGCCGATGTCTGCGGACCGGGTTACGGCGCGCCGGCCTATCGCGAAACGCTCGATAATGGCGTTTCTTATGTGGTGCAGGAATGCGCCGGCGATGAAGGCCACCTCGACAACACCTCCGCCTATCACGTTCCCGCCGGTCATTATTTCATGATGGGCGACAATCGCGACCAGTCGCAAGACAGCCGCGTCATTTCGCTTGTGGGCTACATCCCTGAAGACGCCGTCGTCGGCAAGGCGGAACGCCTGTTCTTCTCCGTAGACGGATCGAAGACTGGCCTCCTGACGGTCTGGAACTGGCCTTTCGCCGTCCGTTATGGCCGCATTTTTGATCCGGTCAGATGACATCCAAAGACACGGCCGCGCTGGAAAAGCGCATCGGATATACATTCGCAGACAAAAGTCTCTTAACGCGCGCCTTGACGCATTCGAGCCTTTCGGGCGGCGAACGGGTGGTGCGCGATCTTGAACGGCTGGAGTTTCTGGGCGATCGCGTATTGGGTCTCCTGACGGCGGAAATCTTGTGGCGTAGCTATCCCGATTATGATGAAGGCGATATGGCGCCGCGCCTGAACGCGCTGGTGCGCAAGGAAACATGCGCCAAGGCCGCGCTCTATTTCGGCGTCGATCACTATATCCGTATGTCCGAATGGGAGGCCCAGTCGGGCGGGCGCAAAAAGAAAGCGATCCTCGGCGATGTGATGGAGGCGCTGCTCGGCGCGCTCTATATTGACGGCGGACTTCTGGCGGCGCGCGAAATTTACGATCAGTTCTGGAAGCCAAATCTCGAAGACCTATCGAAACTGCACAAGGACCCGAAAACCGCGTTGCAGGAATGGTCGCAGAATAAAAAGCTCGGCACGCCCGATTACGATGTGCTTGAATCCGATGGTCCGGCGCACGCGCCGGCCTTTACGGTGGCGGTGAAAATCAAAGGCAAGAAACCGGCGGAAGGGCTCGGCCGCTCCAAGCGCGAGGCGCAGATGGAGGCGGCGAGAAACTTCCTTGTTCGCGAAAAAGTCTGGACAGAAGATGAATGAAGCCGAAACACATTGCGCGATGATCGCCGTTATCGGTGCGCCGCCCGACTGCGAAGGCAGTCAATCAAAAACGCGTTGGCGCGGAGAAAAGTTGCATGTCTGAGGATACCCACTGCGCGATGATTGCCGTTATCGGTGCGCCCAACGCGGGCAAGTCGACGCTGGTGAATGCGCTGGTGGGCGCGAAAATCTCCATCGTCACCCAGAAAGTGCAAACAACGCGCGCGCGCGTGCGCGGCATCCTGACCGAAGATGCAACGCAGCTTGTCTTCATTGATACGCCGGGGATTTTCATTCCCAAACGCCGCCTCGACCGCGCTATGGTCGCCGCCGCCTGGGAGGGACTCGACGGCGCGGATATCACGCTGATGCTGATCGATGCGCCCGGTTACCTTGCCGGAGAAAGCGAAAAGGGCGCCGCGGGCAAGTCGCGCGCCGACGCGGATCGCATCATCGAGGGGTTGAAAAACTCGGATCGCAAGGCGGCGCTTATCCTCAACAAGATCGACGATATTGCGCGGCCGAAACTTCTCGCGCTGGCGCAGGAGTTGAATGAGAGCGGCGTCTTCACCGATGTTTTCATGATCTCGGCGAAGAATGGCGACGGCCTAGGCGATTTGCGGAGCTTCCTGATCGGGAAAGCCCCGGCGGGCCCGTGGCTGTATCCAGAGGATCAGCTTTCGGACATCACTGACCGCTTGATGGCGGCGGAAGTGACGCGCGAAAAAGTCTTCCTGCGGCTACATCAAGAGCTGCCTTATGACTCCACGGTCGAGACCGAAAGCTGGAAGGAAACCAAAACCGGCATTCGCATTGACCAGACGATTTATGTGGCGCGCGACAGCCAGAAGCCGATTGTCCTCGGTAAGAATGGCCAGACGCTGAAAATCATCGGTCAGGCGGCGCGCGAAGAACTGATCGATATTCTCGGTGTGCCCGTGCATCTGTTTTTGCACGTCAAAGTCCGCGAAGGCTGGGACGAAGAGGCTGCAAGACTGAGAAGTATCGGTCTCGACAGCGTGGATTGATTTCGCGCCGCAAAAGCGTTCGCGGATCGCCGTTAAAACCCCTTAAATCGACCGCAATCCGGGTCATGAATGCGCCGGCTGCAACACAACAGGGGAGCCATGCTTTGAAGGTCAAGTTCATCCTGCCCGCATTGACCGAGGCGAAAAGCCCGTTCTTTAGACCCATCAAATACTCGTTGTTTCCGCCGCTTGGCCTCGCGACGCTCGCTGCATTTCTCTCCGATGAAGACGAAGCTGAACTTGTCGATGATCATGTGGAGCGCCTTACGACCGACGACGCGCCGGATCTCGTGGTCATCCAAGTTTATATCACCAACGCCTATCGCGCCTATGCACTTGCGGATCGCTATCGCGCGAAAGGATGCCATGTAGCGCTCGGCGGTTTGCATGTGACGTCGCTGCCCGACGAGGCGGCGGCGCACGCCGATACAGTCTTTCTTGGGCCGGGTGAGCAGACTTTTCCGGAATTTCTCGCGGACCTGCGTGCTGGCGCCCCCAAGCCGCGCTATGTCTCGCAGGCGGGGCGCAGCATTGTTGGCCTGCCGCCTGTGCGCCGCGACTTGATCAAGCGCGATCGTTATCTGGTGCCGAATTCTATCGTCGTCACCCGCGGCTGTCCGCAGCATTGTGATTTCTGTTACAAGGACGCGTTTTTTGAAGGCGGGCGTGGATTCTACACCCAGCGTGTGGACGAGGCGCTTGCGGAAATCGAACGGCTCCCGGGACGCCATCTATATTTTCTCGACGATCATCTTTTTGGCGACCGCCGTTTCGCGCACGCTCTTTTTGACGGCATGAAAGGGATGGGCCGCCTATTTCAGGGGGCGGCGACTGTCGACAGCGTGCTGCGTGGTGACCTTGTAGAGAAGGCCGCCGAAGCCGGCTTGCGCAGCCTCTTCGTCGGGTTCGAGACTTTCAGTCCGGAAAACCTTCGCGCTTGTAACAAGAAACAAAATCTTGCTCGTGATTATGCGGCCGTGACGCGGCGGCTTTCCGATCTTGGAATCATGATCAATGGCTCTTTCGTATTCGGCATGGATCATGATGGCCCGGATGTGTTCGCTCGCACCGTCGACTGGGCGGTCCAGTGCGGCGTCACCACAGCGACATTTCACATTCAGACGCCCTATCCAGGAACGCGTCTCTATCGCGACATGCAGCGTATGGGTCGGCTCACGACAGATAACTGGAATCTATACGACACGCGTCACGTCGTCTATCGTCCTACGATGATGGATGCGGCGACCCTCAAGGCTGGCTATGACCGCGCCTATCGTGATTTCTACTCTTGGCGCAACATTACGCGCGGCGCGATGAGCCATGACACCATAAAGCACCGCACGAAGCATTTCGGGTACGCTGCCGGATGGAAGAAGTTCGAGCCGCTCTGGGACGCCGTCATCCGGTTGCGAAGGCTGCACATGATGACGCCGCTATTGGAGGGCGTCCTCTCAAAAGTGACAGCGGGCGCGCGCACTTCACCCACAGCTGAGAAGGTGGGGCCGGGTTCATTCCCGCAGACCGAGCCGGCGGATTAGCGTTGTCCCGCCGCCCGCTCGGGCGTACACCCGGAGCCTATGAGCTTCACCGATACAGGCATTATTCTTGACGCGCGCGGGCATGGGGAGACTCACGCCATCGCCGATATTTTTACGCAAAGCCATGGCCGCTGGGCCGGGCTCGTCTATGGCGGACAGGGGCGCAAGATGCGCCCGCTCTTGCAGCCGGGCAATGAGGTGACGCTCGAATGGAAAGGCCGGGGCGACGATTCCCTTGGTCATTTCTCACTGGAAATGTCACATGCGCGCGCAGGTGAGGCGATGGGCGAGCGCCTGTCGCTTGCCGGGCTTTCCGCCGCCTGCGCCGTCGCGCTCGCGACCTTGCCGGAGCGCGAAGCCCATGGCCGCGCCTATGCCGCCATGTCGGTCCTGCTCGCCAATCTTGATGACGTCGATGTCTGGCCCGCCTTGATGGCGCGCTGGGAATTGGGCTTGCTAGCGGAGCTTGGTTTCGGTTTGACGCTGGATCGCTGCGCGGCGACGGGCGCCCGCGAAGATCTGATCTATGTGTCGCCGCGCTCGGCCTGCGCCGTGTCGGCCGAGGCGGGGGAGCCTTACAAAGACAAGATGTTGCCCTTGCCCGCCTTCCTGCGCGGCGCCTCAAGTGAGGCGACTCTTAAGGAAGCGATTGACGCGTTAGCGACCACAGGACATTTCATCGAAACGCGTATCCTCCACATATCGGACAAGCAATTGCCCGAAGCGCGATTGCGCGTGGTGGAGTTGTTGAGCGCTCGTCTTTAAATTTACATCAACACCAGTTCGGCGTGAAGCGCGCCGGCGGCTTTCACTGATTTCAGGATGTCGATTAGTTCGCGCGGACCAACGCCGAGAGCGTTCAGCCCTTCGATTAGGTCGGATAGCGAAACATTCTCGTCAACTTCCGCGATACGCCGTTCCGAGTTGGTGTTCACCTCAATGGACGTGTCCGGCAGGACGATAGTTTCGCCATTGCGCGAGAATGGATTGGGTTGCGAGACGAAGGGCGTTTCGCGCACCGTGATGGTCAGGTTTCCTTGCGTTACCGCAAATCGTGAAATCTTTACATCGGCGCCCAGCACCACGGTGCCGGATTTCTGGTCGATGACGATGCGCGCTTTTTGCTCCGGCGTGATCCTGATGTTCTCAATGCGGCCGATCAGGTGAACCGGGCTCAAGGGTGCGCCCGCCATGGCGAGCTCAATGGTGCCGGGGTCGAGAATTTTTGCAATCGGTTGACCGAAGGCGTTGTTGATTGCGGCTTCAACCCGGGCGGCGGTTGTAAAGTCAGGCGCGCGCAAAGCGAGGTGAAGCGTTTCCATGTCTTCGAAATTGAACTCGATTTCGCGTTCTACGCGGGCCCCCTGGGGGATAGAGCCTGATGTCGGCGCGCCAAAGGTCACCGATGCGCCGTCGCCTTCAGCGGAAAAGCCGCTGGCGAGGACCGGGCCTTGCGCGACGGCGTAAATCTGGCCGTCGCCGGCGTGAAGCGGCGTCATGATCAGCGTGCCGCCAAGGAGGTTTGAGGCGTCGCCAATCGCTGAAACCGTGATATCGATCTGTGAACCGGCGCGTGCGAATGGCGGCAATGTCGCTGTGACAACAACCGCCGCGACGTTTCTCGGGCGGAAATCCTCGCCCTGAACATTGACGCCAAGACGCTCGAGGAGGCTCGACATAGCTTCTTCGGTATAGGGAGAGTTGCGCAGGCCGTCGCCGGTGCCGTCAAGACCAACCACCAGGCCATAGCCGACGAGATCGTTGCCCCGAACGCCTTCGATATTGACGATGTCTTTCAGACGTACATCGGCGGACGCATCAGCGACAAACACAAAGCCGGCGAGAACCGCGGCGCAAAAAACTTTCAGGCGTTCAAACATTCTTATCTCAGATAATTGGTGAGAGAGAGGAGGGAGATGCGCGAGGTCATGATGTAGGAGGCTTCCAGCTGCGATTCGATTTGCTGGAGACGCGTCGCCGCTTCATAAGGATCGCGCGCGGTATGTTCATTGTAGGTGATGCTATAGGCCGTCTTTTCGGCCTCAAGGCGGGTCTGCGCAGCGGCGATACGTTCTTCCGAGGCGCCGATGCGGGCGCGGATCGCGGTGATGTCGCTATCCGCCTGAATGAGGCCGCCGGCGGCCGTCGAGAGAGCCTCGCTGCGGTCCACGAAACCGGTTTGTTCGTCAGCGACGACGACAGTGGCGAGATGGCGCAGAAGGTCGCGCACGGCCTGTTCATCGGCCTTGGCGCTGTAATCGACCAGTTCGCCGTCAGCGATTTCGGTGCGCGCGGCGTTGCCTGAACCGCCCGTATAGATGGTCGTTTCAAAACCGCCGGCCGGGTCGTTGAAATAGGTGTCGAGATCTGCCTGTAACTGCGCGTTATCCGCAGCGCCGGCGAAAATTGCACGGACATCAGTCAGCAGTGTTTCCGCATCGGCCAGCGCCGGAAGGTTTGAGGCGTCGCCCGAGAAAAGGCTGCGTCCTTCATAGCGGGTGTTGAACGCGGAAACGGCTGCATCGAGTTGCAGCTTGGCCTTGGTGCCGGCGATATTAATGCTTGGCTCGTGGTTCTGGCCGACCGCGCTCAGGAGGTCGGCGCCAATCGTCACGATGCCGTCCCCGGCGAGGGTAAGGGCCGTTTGTGACGCCTGTGTGCGGCCGAGGGCGCGGGTCGCCGCATCCTGGCGGGCGGTGACGTCGCCGATTGCCTTGTTCAGAAGATGGACATCCCCGATCGTACCGCCAAGCTCTGTTTTCAGATTGGCGATACGGCCCGTGACCATTTCCGTGCGCGCCTGTTCAGCCCGCGATTTCAGGTCGGCCGCCGTGCTCGTCAGGCGGCTATATTGAAGCAGTGTGGGAAAACCGTAACCAGACATAATCAGATATCCATCAGACGGCGGATCATTTCATCCACGGCTTGAATGACGCGGGTGTTGGCCGCGTACGACTGTTCGATGATCAGAAGGTTTTGCAGCTCACGATCGGTATCGACGCCGGTTTCCATCTTCTCGGCTTCATAAAGGCTTTGGGACAAGGCGGAAGACGCGCCGAGCTGTTCTGAAGCGCGCGCGCTGGCGCCGCCGGCCAGCGCGATGAGGTGAGCCGCGCCTTCGCTGGCGTTGAGATCGCCAGGCGACTGAAGCGCTGCATGAGATGGACGTGTATCGGACATGGCGCTGATCAGGGCGCGTACAAAAGCGTCGGAACCGGCGGGGCCGGGAACGACCGCCTGAACGCCGTCGCGCACACGCCAGACTTCGCCGCCTTGGGACGGATCGACTGCGATATTGACTTCGATGCGTCCGGCAAGACCGTTCAGGTTCAAAACGTCGGAGGCCGCGCCGTTATCCGTGAAGAGGCCCGGATCGCCGGGATTAAGCGTCGGGTCGACAGCTGGATCTTCAAAGCGGCCAATCAGATCAAAAGCGAGTGCGTCGAGCGCATTCGACATTTCCGGCACGGTGTTGTCACGGACATTGAAAAGCCCGGCGATGGCGCCGTTCGAAATGGTCAGCGAACCCGGTCCGCCCGGTGTGATGTCTTTGCCTTCTACGGAGAGACCTGAGAGTGCGCCGGCGCCGCCGAGATATTCCTGGTCGGCTGTCACCAGGCTGGCTGGCGAAAACTCAACGGTCCGCGCAGTGCCTGCCAACAGGAATACGCCTTCCGGCGTCATAAGGTCGATTCTGCCGCCCTCGCGAACAAGTTCGCGTACGGGAATCGCCTCATTGACCTTATTGATAAGCTGCTGGCGTTGATCCTCAAGCGCGGCGACGTCGCCGCCAGCGGCAGCGCCGCGGCCGATAGCGCCGTTAAGCGCTTCGATTTTCTGAAGCGCGTCGTTGACTTCGTCGACACGCATGCCGATTTCCTTGTCGGCGTCGCTACGGATCTGCTGATAGCTGGATGCGATCTGGTTGAAGGACGCCGCAAGGTCTTTCGCCGTCGAGACGACTTTTTGCTGTAACGGGGTCGAGTTCGGAGTTTCGGCGAGCGCGCGCATCGCCGATTCCAGGTTGTCGTATTTCTGGAACAGGGATGAGGGGTCTTCCGGTCCGCCGAGTGCGTTGGAAACACGCGTCATCGCGTCGGCGTTGGCGGTGTCGAAGGCCAGGCCTGCATCGGCCATGCGGCGTTCATTGGTAAGAGCAGGATTGGTGGCGCGGCTGATGCCTGCGACGGAAACGCCGGCGCCCATACCATCTGTTACGCGTTCTGCGAGATTTACATCGCGACGGTTGTACCCTTCGGTCAACGCATTTGCGATGTTGTTGGACGCAACTCCGGCGCGCCGCGAAGCCGCGGTCAGGCCGGAAGCTGCATTGTTCAGCGCCTGAGAAATTGACATGAGACGCCTCCTGTTTCCTACTCGTTACTTGAGCGCCTAGCGGATGATGTCAGTCGTTTCCTGCAACATCTCATCGACCGTCTGGATGATCTTGGCGTTCGATGAATAAGCGCGCTGCGTCTGGATAAGGTCCGTCAGTTCCGCGGCGATATCGGTTGTCGATTCCGTCAGCGAATAGCCTTCGGTAGTGCCTGTGGGGCCGTCGCCGGCATCCCAGAAGTAAACGTCGCCCGAATTCTGCGTGATGGCGAAGGCGGAGTTGCCCACGGCGTCAAGACCCGCAAAGTTCGGAACGTCCGCGACCGGGATCTGGAAAATCGTGCGGCGGAAGCCGGTGTCATAGACAGCCTGCAAAATGCCGCGCTCATCGATTTCGATGGAGCTCAGATTACCGATCGGCGCGCCGTCCTTGGTCACCGTCAGCGGCGAGAAGCTCGCTGAAAGCTGGGTCAGGGCGGAGGTGCCGGAGGAGGTGCCGACGAAAATGTCGACGGCCTGGCTCGCGGTTGTAATTGAGATGTCGCCTGTGGCCGGATCATAAGTGGCGCCGGCGCCAGCCGTAACGGAGGCAATGGAGCCGCCTGCCGAAACCGAGTCATCGAAGGTCACGTCAAAGGTGGCGATAACAGTCGCTGGGTTGCCAGCCTGATCGCGAACATTGACCGTCCATGTGTTTGTTGGAGGATCGCCTGGCACTGGCGCTTGCGGTACAAATTCGAAGTCCAGCGTTTGCGAACGGCCCAGCGTATCGTAATATTCGATCGGCAGGTCATAAGTGTTCGCCGGCGCGCCGTCTTCGGTTTCCGTCGCTGGCAGGTTGACGCCGAGCGTGATGTTTTGAGTCGGTGAAACCGCGTTCTGGTTCAGGTTCGTGCGCACGGGTTCAAGACCGGCGATCGAGTCGCGAACCGGCGCAGTGACGTTGCCGTTCACATCCGCCGGCCAGCCCAGAAGGTGAAGGCCGCTCTGCGTGCGCAGATAACCGGATTCATCAGTATAGAATGAACCGGTTGAGGTAAGCATCAATGTGCGGTCGCTGGCGGCCTGGTTGAGGCTGGCGCCGTCGGTAACGGCCAGCATGCCGCGGCCGGAAATGGAGATGTCGGTGGCGTTCGAGGTCGTCACCAGCGAGCCTTGAGCGCCCGCGTCGCGATAGGTGAGGGCGCGCACGCCGCCGGCGTTATAATCGCCGTTCGATTGCGCCAAAACCATGTCCGCAAATTCAGTGTCAGCTCGCTTGTACCCATAGGTTTGCGAGTTCGCGATGTTGTCCGAAATCGTGCTGAGCTTAACCGCATTGACCGCAAGCCCCATAACCCCGGCGTTCAGCGCTGACGAAATCCCCATATCAATCTCCAGTCGAGAAAAAAATTTTACTACTGGCGTTAGGTTTATCGCTGTTGTGTTTAAAGAACCCCTAATGAACAAGCGGGTTTTTAGGTTATTTTTTCGTCAGCAAGGTAATCGCAATACGACGGTTCTGTGGGGCTAGAGGATCGTCAGAGAAAGGTTCAGTCGCCGCTTTGCCGGTAACCTGAACAATCTGTTCGTTTGTTATGCCGTTTTTGATCAGTTCGCGCCGGGCGGCGAGCGCACGGTCGGTCGACAGCTCCCAATTGGTGTAATTTGCGTTAACCGAAAAGGCGCGAGCGTCGGTGTGACCGACAATCGCCATATCGTTTGATACCGTCGCAAGAACGGGTCCGATCACTTCCAGAAGGTTATGCAACAATTTGGACGGCGTCGACGATCCGAGATTGAAAAGCGGTTCGCCATCGGCGTCTACAAGCTCAATCACCAGTCCGTCCGGCGTCATGCGCGTATGAATATGCTCGGAAAGACCGCCTTCCAGCGCCTGGACGGATTTTGCGTCGATCTGGTCTTGCACATCCTCAAGGCTGTTTGCCGCAGCGCCTTCATTCAATTCCTGCTGCCTTTGCGCGCCTGCGTCTTCACCGTCGCCGGCGCCGAGATCGTCATCCATGCCGCGGCCTTCCTTGGCCCCGTTGAGGTCGAATTCGTCGCTGTCGCCGTCATTTTCGAGCACCTTGCTCTTGGGGAACTCGTTGTCGGAGCCGGCGCGATTGGATACCGCGCTGTCCTCTGAAAAGACGGATTCGCCATTGAGCGCGCCATTGCCGCCGCCGGAAATCCGGCTGACCGGAATGGACGGATTGAAATAGTCGGCGAGGCCCTTGCGCTGGTCTTCCGTGGTGGCGTTCAGGAGCCACATCAACAGGAAGAACGCCATCATCGCGGTCACGAAGTCGGCATAGGCGACTTTCCACGCGCCGCCATGATGCCCGCCGCCGGCGATCACCTTTTTCTTCTTGATGATGATCGGCGCTTCGCCTTTACTGCGGCCAGCCATCCATTCCACCTGATTGCAATCGAATGAACGGGTTAACCTAAACTCCTTACGGCGAGTTTTACGCGTTTACGCAATTTACAACTATTGATGGTTGATATGGTTTCCGACATGTAAACAAGAGTACCGGGGTCGAAACGCGGATGAGCGGCGAAAACGCGAAAATCATCAAAAAGAAAATGGCTGCATCGGGAAAAGATCCCGGGCCGTTGCATCTGATCGCTGATTTGCCAAAGCGCATGGGCTCGGAAGCGGCGGGCGCCTTTACTGAATTCTACGGCGAGAAATGCCAGCTTGGCGAAACCGAGCCAGCGCATTTCGCCAATCTCGATGACGCGCTCACTGACTATGCAGGCAAGGACGGGATCTATCATTTCCGCTACAATATCGAGCAGGACTTCATCATCGTTCTCGATATCGAGACCTCCTTGCGGGCGGCTGGCTGGTCGCTGGCCGGGGCGAAGGACGTGCCCGATCCCATGCCGGACTCCGTCAGCGCCATCGATCGGCGTCTCGCAAAGAAACTGGCGATCCGTTCGGCGGAACTGATCTTTTCCAAAGCCGATGCCGCCGGCGTCATGCGCGGCAGTGTTGAATTGATGGCGAGTGGCAATGATCCGCGCCGGTTCGATTTCACGGATGAAAAACAGCGGGTCGTCTGCGTAACCTATTCGATCAAGACTCTGGAAGAAGAAACGCTCGGCACGATCCGTGTAATTACGCCGGACCGGCTGACGGTCGCCATGTGCGACTATTATGACAATGCGGTCCCGCGGGCGCAGGCGAAATGGAAAAGCGATCTATTAAAGCTTGCGGCCATGTCGCCCATCGAACTCCGCGCCGATCTCACTGAAGAAGATATCACGCTCGGGATGCTCATGAATTTGGCGCCGGGGCAGGTGATCAATCTTTCGACCGCGACGATCGATGAAATCACGGTATATTCGGCGCTTCCCACGGAGTCGAAGCTGCAAGTGATGGCGGCGCTCGGCAATCGCGACGGCGCTAGAGCCCTTAAAATCAAGTCTGTAGCGTACTAATCGGCCCGTTTGACTGGGGCTCTTTGGGCGGGCAAAGTCCGGCCCAGAGAATCTGCATCAAAGGGCTTTTTCATGACATTGCGACTTACCGCTGCGCTTGCGGCGTCTATCGTTTTATCCGCCTGCGGCCAGAACACATCTGCGCCGGAGACGTCTTCTGAAACCACGTCTGAAACTATGTCGGCCGATGCCGAACAGGTGACGCTTGCTTCGGTGAGTGAGGAAAATCTGCGGGCGCGCATCGCGACGCTCGCCTCCGACGAATTTGAGGGCCGGGCCCCGGCGACGCCGGGCGGCGCCAAAACCCGTGAATGGCTGATCAGCGAAATGAAAGCCATCGGCCTCGAACCCGGCAATGGCGACTCCTATGAGCAGCCTGTGCCGCTGGTGGAGCTGACGGTTCAACCGGACGCTTCGAACCTGTCCATCAATGGCGAGGTTCTGGAGCTTGGACCGGAGACGGTCTACTGGACGAAGCGCGTTGAAGAAGATGTCGCTTTCGCTGACAGCGATCTTGTTTTTGTCGGCTATGGCGTTGTCGCGCCGGAATATGGCTGGAACGACTATGACGGCGTCGATGTAACGGGCAAGACCGTCGTCATCCTTGTCAACGATCCGGGTTACGCAACAGAAGATCCGGAACTCTTTAACGGCCGCTCCATGACCTATTACGGTCGTTGGACCTACAAATATGAAGAGGCTGCGCGCCAAGGCGCTGCTGCTGCGCTGATTATTCACCAGACGGCGCCCGCCGCTTATGGCTGGGGCGTTGTCGAGGGGAGCTGGTCGGGCCCGCAGCTTGATCTTGAACGTCCCGATGGCGGGGCGGGGCGCGTTGCGCTGGAAGGCTGGGTGCAGGAGCCCGTCGCCCGCGATCTGTTTACGAAAGCCGGTCTCGATTTCGACGCCGTGACGGCGTCCGCGCATGAAGCCGGGTTCAAAGCCATTCCCATGGACGGCCTCAAAGCTTCGGGGACGCTGAAAAACACCATTCGCCGTTCGAATTCAGCGAATGTTGTCGGCATTCTTCCGGGGACGGAGCGTCCGGACGAATATGTGCTTTATATGGGCCACTGGGACCATCTCGGCGTCGGTCCGGCGGATGAGAATGGCGACACGATTTCAAACGGCGCCGTTGATAACGCCACCGGCACGGCCTCGATCCTTTCCATTGCTGAGGCTTTTGCTAACTCAACGCCGAAACCGAAACGCTCGATCATGGTGGTTGCGGTGACGGCGGAGGAATCTGGTCTTCTCGGTTCCGCATATCTTGGCGAAGCGCCGATTGTGCCGTTCGCACAGATTGTCGGCGGGATTAATATTGACGGCGTTCTGCCGCTGCCGCCCGCCAAAGACATCATCGTTGTCGGCTATGGCGCATCGGAGCTTGAAGACCTCCTGAAAGAAGCCGCGGATACGCGCGGCGTTTATCTGCGTCCAGATGCGGAACCGGAAAAGGGGTATTTCTATCGCTCCGACCATATCTCGCTCGCCAAAAAAGGCGTGCCGATGCTCTACGCCGACGCGGGTCTTGACCTGGTTGATGGCGGCGAGGAAGCGGGCCGGGCGCTCGCTGAAGATTATACAGCAAACCGCTATCACAAGCCGGCGGACAATTATTCGCCGGATTGGGATCTGACGGGCATGACCCAGTCCATGAACACCCTCATGGAAGTCGGCGCCGCTATGGCCTATTCCGACAGCTGGCCGAACTGGTATGAAGGCAATGAGTTCCGGGCGCTGCGCGATGAACAGCGCGCCGCCGCCGAATAGGATCAGGACGCCTTGGCGCCAAGCGCGCGGCAGCGGCCGAAAAGCTTTGCTGCGCGCTTGTCGCTGAGATTGTAGGCCCCGCCGACCAGGGTTTCGCGCACAGGTTTAAATCCTGACATGCCGAGAATGCCGGTTTCAAATCCCTTGACCCCGGCGCCGCCGAAAACGAGTTTATAGGCGGCGGCGGGCATTCCCATGGTGACGATGACGCGCGCTGACTTGCCTTTGAGCATCTTCATCGGCCAGCCATGCTCGCCTTCCTTGATGGCGAAATTACCCCGCGCAAGTTGTTCAAAAAACGCTTTCACAAGCGCCGGCATGGTTCCCATCCACAAGGGGTAGATAATCACGACATGGCTCGCGGCGCTGATCGCGTTTTGCGCCTTTATCATGTCGCCAGTGGCGGGTTTTTCAAAATCCGCAGGGTCGCGCAGGAAATTGATGTCCATATCAGCCAGAGCAAGGGTTTTGACCTTATGCCCCGCTGCTTTGGCGCCGGCCTTGTAAGCGTCTGCGAGCGCGTGACAGAGATGACTTTTATCGCGGTGCGGATGACCGTCGATGATGCAGATTGTCTCGCTCATGCTTGTTTGCTCTCCTAGTGGAGGCGGCCGCGCGCTCCCATAGCGACAGCTTCAAGGCGCGGCAGGTCGGCGATTGAGAAAACGCGCGCCGCCTCCATCACAATGATCTGCTGTTTTTTGAGTTCCGTCAGCGTGCGGCAGACGGTTTCGATGGTGAGACCGAGATGATCGGCAATGTCCTGACGGCTCATCGCAAGATGCGTCGTCGTTTGGCTGTCTGCGTCATCTGCAAGGCGCAACAGAAAAGTCGCAACGCGCTGCATGGCGCTCATCCGGCCGATCATCACCATGCGCTCGCGAGCGCGATGGAGGCGCATCATCAATGTGTCCAGAAAGCTTGCCGACAGCGCCGGGGAGGCGGCGACGGTTTTCATGAACGCGTCGCGCGGATAACAGCGCACGGCGCAGCTCGTAATCGCTTCGGCGGTATGAAGCTGGTCACTGCTTTCGGAGAAGCCGAACATGTCTCCGGCTTTATAGAATTCGGCAACCTGCCGCTTGCCGTCTTCGAGGGTGTTATATTCCTTCATGGCGCCGGACATGATCTCGTAGCAATAGTCAGCGTTCTCGCCTTCCACATACAGCGTCTCACCAGCTTTCAGGTGTTTGATGCTGACGCTCGCGCCCATGCCATCCACGAGCGCCGCCGTGAAGATCATGGGAGCCTCAGGGCTGTTGCGGTCAAGCTTGTCCATCGCCGTTTCCTTATCTCGGTTACGGGTGTGACATAAGGCGGGAACGCGGGGCGGTTGAATCGGGGCGAATGCGTATTGGCGGGAGGGGAATGGCGAACGCCTACGTAGAACTACGTAGGCCGGCGAAAATCAGGCGATCAGGCCCAGCGCCAGCCCCATCCGCACCAGTTCGGCGACGGAGCCGGCTTCCATTTTGGTCATGACTTTCTGGCGATGGACCTCAACCGTGCGTGGGCTGACATCGAGCGTGCGGGCGATTTCCTTGTTGGCGCCGCCCTTGACGATTTCCACCATGACTTCGCGCTCGCGCGGGGTGAGGGTGTCAATCCGCGCGGTCAGGGCCGCCGGGGCAGGGCTTGCAGCGCCGGAACCCGACATCGCGGGATCAAGCGCCCGGTCTAGCGCGGCTGTGACTTCGTCCACGGTGAAGGGTTTTTCAAGGAAACTCGCGGCGCCGTTCTGCATGGCGCGGACAGCCATGGCGATGTCGCCATGCGCGGTCATCACGACAACCGGAAGCGACACCCCGTCGGCGCGCAGCTTTTCCTGAAGTTCAAGCCCCTGAATGCCTGGCATCCTGACATCGACAAGCAGGACAGCACCGCCGAGGTCGAGCCCGGACATGGCGTCTAGGAAGGCGTCGCCTGAGGGGAAGACCGTGACGTCGTAATCCGCAGCTTTTAACAATGCGCTGACGCCGCGCTGAACCGCAACATCATCATCGACCAGAAAGACTTTTCCTTTTGATGTCATGATCAGGCGTCTTCCTTAGCGGCAGGGAGCTTCACGACAAAAATCGTACCGGCCGGGTGATTGTCTACGGCGTAGATTTCTCCCTTATGAGCCTCGACAATTGATTTGGAAATGGAAAGGCCGATGCCCATGCCGTCTTCCTTGGTGGTGGCGAAGGGCTCGAAAAGCCGCTTTTTCATCTCGTCTGTAATGCCGGACCCGGTGTCGGCAATGCGCATCTCAACATAATCCCCGGCGCTCGCCGTGGCGATGGTAAGCTGCTTGTTTTGCGTTCCCTGCATGGCGTCGACAGCGTTGCGAATGAGATTGACGACCACCTGTTGCATCTGGATCCGATCGACCATGGCTGAGCCTGCGTGATCGTCGAGAGCGCTCGCCACCATCACGCCGTCGGTCTCGGCGCCGATCAGCGCGATCAGACAACTTTCCTCCACAATCCGGTTAATGGAATGAAGCGCCCGTTCGGTTTCGCGGTTACGCAGAAAATCGCGCATTTGTTTGATGACGCCGCTGGCGCGGCGTATTTCCGAGACGGCGTCGTCTATGAGAGCGAGCGCATCTTCCTTGCCGTCAAAGGTCTTCTTTTTAAGGGTGAGGGAGACCGCGCCGGCAAGACTCGCCGCCGCCGTTAGGGGCTGATTCAATTCATGGGCGATGGAGGTCGCAATCTCACCCATGGCGCCGATGCGGCCCGCATGCTGGAGTTGTAGCTGGGTGTCTTCGAGGCGGCGCTCCGTTGCTTTCTGGCGGCTCACATCTTCAATAAAGCCCACAAAGATGCGCTCGTCATTGTCCGGTTCTGAAATTTCGAATTCGGAAATGTGCAACACGGCGGGAAAGGCGTCGCCATTTTTGCGCCGCGCCGAAACAGGGCGGGCCCTGCCGATAATCCTGGCTTTCCCGGTTTCGAGATAACGCCGCATATAGCCGTCATGTAGGGATTTGTCTGGTTCCGGCATTAAGATGCTGACGTTTTTCCCGAGAACTTCCTCTTCGGAGAAGCCGAACATAGCCTGCGCCATGCGGCTGAAGATCAAGATATCACCGGATTCATTAATCGTGATAACGGCGTTCGGGGAGGCGTTGATGACCGACCGCAGGAATCGTTCGCTCTCCATCTTGTCGCCCTGTCCCGTCATGGGGGTCATCCGTGGTTGATTCGTTAACAAATGGCGCTTCAAGCGACGCTCTTTTTGAAGATAGGCGGGGGTGGGCCCCTGCGCGGTTGCTCATTTTGTCGCAGATGCGAAGAAAAGCAGGGTCTCTTGATCTCAATCAACCCTAAAATGTGTTTGAATCTTCATCTAGATTCATTGCATGCGGGATTATCGAAGGGCGCGTCGCGTCACTTGGCCCGCTCACACCTTTCGCGCTATTTCCGGCGCAAATTCGACGGGGAACAATATGGCTCACACTCGCGTCGCCCAACGCGGTCTCGGCACGGACGGAATGCTGATCGCGCTCGCGCTTGGCATTGGCGTTTTTTATTGGCTCTTTGTCGCCGCGCGCGCCATCGATCCGCTGATGTCGTTTCACGCCTATGTCTTTATTCTCGCTTTCATCGCCGGTCTTTTCGGTCTTGTGATGTATGCGACCAAACCGCCGGCGGATGAGACCGGGTATCAAACGGCGGTGGTCAAGGCGGGCGTGTTCGCATCGACTTTTTGGGGCGTCGCCGGTTTTCTGGTGGGCGTTATTATCGCCTTTCAGCTCGCCTTTCCGAATATTCTTTATTTTGACCAGCTCGGCTGGACGAATTTCGGACGGTTGCGGCCCTTACACACCTCGGCGGTGATTTTCGCGTTTGGCGGCAACGTCCTGATCGCGACTTCGTTCTACGTGGTGCAGCGCACTTGCCGTGCGCGCCTCGCGGGCGGGCTGGCGCCATGGTTTGTGTTCTGGGGCTATCAGCTTTTCATCGTTATCGCAGCGACCGGATATCTTTCGGGCGTCACCCAGTCGCGCGAATATGCCGAGCCGGAATGGTACGCCGATCTATGGCTGACCATTGTCTGGGTGGTTTACCTGCTCACATTTCTGGGCACCATCTGGAAGCGCAAAGAACCGCACATCTATGTTGCGAACTGGTTCTACCTTTCTTTCATCGTCACCATCGCAATGCTGCACATCGTCAACAATCTCGCGATACCGGTGTCGATTGCGGGATCGAAAAGTTACTCCCTGTTCGCAGGCGTGCAGGATGCGCTGACCCAGTGGTGGTATGGCCATAACGCAGTGGGCTTCTTCCTCACCACGGGCTTCCTCGCCATCATGTACTATTTCATTCCGAAGCGGGCGGAGCGGCCGGTTTATTCCTACCGACTCTCGATTGTTCACTTCTGGTCGCTGATCTTTATCTATATCTGGGCGGGCCCGCACCATCTCCATTATACGGCGCTGCCGGAATGGGCGCAGACGCTGGGCATGACCTTTTCGATCATGCTGTGGATGCCGTCCTGGGGCGGGATGATCAACGGCCTGATGACGCTGTCCGGCGCCTGGGACAAGCTGCGCACCGATCCGGTGTTGCGGATGATGGTTGTGTCCGTCGCGTTTTACGGGATGTCGACCTTTGAAGGTCCGGTGATGTCGGTGCGCGCGGTGAACTCTCTGTCCCATTACACCGACTGGACCATCGGGCATGTGCATTCCGGCGCGCTTGGCTGGGTTGGCTACATTTCTTTCGGCGCGCTTTATTGTCTCGTGCCGTGGCTGTGGAAGCGCAAGGACCTATACAGTCGCGCACTCGTTGAGTGGCATTTCTGGATCTCGACCATCGGCATCGTTCTCTACATCACCTCGATGTGGGTGTCGGGGATCATGCAAGGCCTCATGTGGCGCGCTTATAACGCCTTCGGTTTCCTTGAGTTCTCCTTTGTGGAAACGGTGGAGGCGATGCATCCCTATTACATCATCCGGGGAACCGGCGGGACCTTGTTCCTGATCGGCGCGCTTATCATGGCTTACAATCTCTGGCGGACGGCGCGCGGCGATCTGCGCGTTGGCGAGAAACGGCCCTACATGGCGCCGCAACCTGCGCTGGCGGAATAGGGAGATTTCAATGCTGAACCGTCACGAACTTCTTGAAAAGCACGGCTGGCTTCTCACAACCGCGATCCTTGTCGTCGTCGCGATCGGGGGCGTCGTCGAAATCGCGCCGCTGTTCTACCTCGAATCGACAATCGAGAAGGTGGAAGGGGTTCGGCCCTATTCACCGCTCGAACAGAAAGGCCGCAACATCTATATCCGCGAAGGCTGCTATCTGTGCCATAGTCAGCAGGTGCGTCCCTTGCGTGATGAGGTCGAGCGCTACGGCCATTATTCCCTCGCGGCCGAGAGCATGTATGACCACCCGTTCCAGTGGGGCTCAAAACGGACCGGACCCGATCTCGCGCGTGTTGGCGGAAAATATTCAGATGAATGGCACCGCCAGCATATGATTGATCCGCGCAGCCTCGTGCCGGAATCCGTTATGCCGCCCTACAAGTTTCTCGCCGAGAAGCACCTTGATTTCGAACATATTGAGGCTGACCTGAAGGCGCTGCGCGCTGTGGGCGTTCCCTATACGGATGAGATGATCGAGAACGCAAAATCTGACATTCAGACCCAGCTCGATCCTTTCGCGGATGACTATGACGCCTTCATGGCCCGTTATCCCAAAGCGCAGGTGCGCGATTTCGACGGCGATCCGCGCACGATCACAGAAATGGATGCGCTGATCGCGTACATGCAGATTCTCGGCACGATGGTCGATTTCGAGACCTACAAGGCCGAAGAGAATTACCGATAGGGGTGTGTGATGTATGAAAAACTTTCATCCTTTGCACAAACCGGCGGGCTTATTCTGTTCATTATCGCCTTCGTGCTGGTGCTGATTTACGCACTGGCGCCGGGCAACAAGAAAAAATTCGACGAGGCCAAGCGAATTCCGCTTGAAGATGAGGAAGATGGCGATGTCAGATAAGGAAATCGACGAGACGACTGGCGTCGAAACCACGGGCCATTCCTGGGACGACATCAGGGAATTGAACAACCCGCTGCCGCGTTGGTGGCTGATCGTCTGGTATATCAGCATTGTCTGGGCGATCGGCTATTGGGTGGTGATGCCGTCATGGCCGGGCATCAGCGGTTATCTCAAGGGCACGCGCAATCATTCCGAGCGCGCAAATGTTGAGGTCGCGGTCGCCGAGCTTGACGCCCAACGCGCCGACGCCACACGGCGCCTTCTGACCGCGCCGAACATGCAGGCGATCGAGAACGATCCCGATCTTCAGGCTTTCGCGCTCGCCGCCGGTGAGTCCCTCTTTGGCGATAACTGCGCCACCTGTCATGGCGCAGGCGGGCAGGGGTTCAAGGGCTATCCGAACCTCAATGACGATGACTGGCTATGGGGCGGGAAGCTGGAAGATATTCGCCAGACCATCCGCTATGGCATTCGTTCCGATCATGCAGAGGCGCATCTTTCCCTGATGCAGGCTTATGGCGCAGGCGGGCTGTTGCCGCGTGAGACGGTGGACGACCTTGTCCATTATGTGCGCAGCCTTTCGGGCCAGGAGCATGATGAGGCGGCTGCAATGCGCGCGGCGCCGGTGTTTCAGGTGCAATGCGTTCAATGCCATGGCGCTGAAGGCAAGGGCGATCAGTCGCAGGGCGCACCCAACCTGACTGACCCCATATGGCTTTATGGTGGGGATGCGATGACGATCCGTGAAACTCTCTGGAATGGCCGCGGCGGCGTCATGCCCACTTGGGAAGGGCGGTTGAGCGAAGAAGAAATCCTCGCCCTTGCTGTTTATGTGCACTCACTTGGCGGCGGCGAGTAGCCGCCTGAAGGCAGGAAAATGTCAGTAACAGATCCCGCGCCGTCGTCTGAACTCAGCGGCGGCGTGGTGCGTCATGAGGTCGAGGCGGTCAACGCCGCCGGCACACGCACGCTTTATAAAGCGCGTGAACCGATTTATCCGAAGCGCGTCAAAGGCGCGTTCCGCAATCTCAAATGGATCATCATGGCGCTGACCCTCGGCGTCTATTATATCACGCCATGGATCCGCTGGCCGCGCGGGCCGGGCGAGCCTGACCAGGCGGTGCTGGCTGATTTTGCAGGGCGCCGGTTTTATTTCTTCTTTATCGAGATTTGGCCCGACCAGCTTTATTTCCTGACCGGCGTGCTGATCATCGCCGCGTTATCTTTGTTTCTGGCGACGGCGCTGTTCGGAAGGATCTGGTGCGGCTATTCCTGCCCGCAAACTGTGTGGACAGATCTTTATGTCTGGGTTGAGCGCAAGATCGAAGGCGACCGCAATGCGCGCATGAAACTCGCCAAGGCGCCTTGGACGGCGGATAAAATCCGCAAGCGGGTCAGTAAACATGTGATCTGGATTTTGATCGGTATGGCGACAGGCGGGGCGTGGATTTTGTATTTCCACGACGCGCCGTCGCTCGCGCGTGATTTTTTCAGAGGCGATGCGCCGTTCACCTCCTATTTCTTCTTCGCGCTCTTGACGCTGACGACCTATATTTTCGCCGGCTCCATGCGTGAACAGGTATGCACCTATATGTGCCCGTGGCCGCGCATTCAGGCGGCGCTGACCGATGAAGAGACGCTGGAAGTCACTTATAAAGTCGATCGCGGCGAACCGCGCGGCGCCCACAAGAAGGGCGATACATGGGACGGACGGGGCGACTGCGTTTCCTGCCGGGCCTGCGTCATTTCCTGTCCCATGGGCATCGATATTCGCGACGGGGCGCAGCTCGAATGCATCAATTGCGCGCTTTGTATCGACGCTTGCGACGACATTATGAAAAAGGTCGGCCGTCCGACCGGACTGATCGCCTATGACACCGACGCAAATATCGCGCGCCGCCAGGCTGGCGAGAAGCCTACTGTGAAGCTGCTGCGCCCGCGCACCATTCTTTACGGGTCCGTGCTGGCCTTTGTTTGCGCGTTGATGATCTATGGTCTGTCGACACAGGCGACCATGGTGGTCAATGTCCTGCGCGATCGCACGCCGCCCTTTATCCTGATGTCAGACGGTTCCATTCGTAACGCCTATACGGTGAAAATTGTGAACCGTGAAAACTATACGCGCGATCTCAAAATCACCGTCGAAGGCCCTGACGGCATGGTCGTGGGCGCCGTGGGTGAAAAAGCCGAAGGCGCGACCGTTACGCTGGATGCGCCCGGCGACACCGTACGGTCCGTGCGCATTTTTGCGACGATGCCTCCGGGCGCAGCCCATGGCGCTTCAATCCCGGTGATCGTTCGCGTTCTCGACCCGGACACAGGTGAAGAAGTGCTCAATCCCACCGTCTTCATGGCCGGGAGGGAGTAATGCCCCAACAGGACAACATCAAAGGCAAGCTGACAGGCCGGCATGTGTTGCTGATGGTTGTTGCTTTTTTTGGGGTCATGCTCATTGCCAATGTGATTTTCATCCGCGCGGCGGTGCGGACTTTTCCGGGCGTTTCCGAGGAAAAGTCTTATTTTCAGGGGCTTCATTATAATGACGCCCTAGCCGAACGCGCCGTCCAAAGCCGCCTTGGGTGGACCGCGGAAGTGGCCGAGGTCGTCCGCGAAGGCGAAACCGGCCGTATTGTCATCCATATGGCGAAGAACGAGACAGCGCTGACCAGCCTCGCCCTCACGGGCGTCCTCAAGCGGCCTGCGCATAGCGAAGATGATCAACCCCTTGCCTTTAATCCACTGGGTGAGGGACTATATGAAGCGGAGGTCGCCGCGTTCGGCGCTGGCGCTTGGGATATGGCGTTGCGCGCCGAGAACAATGTTGGCGAGACCTTCGATATTGAAGCGAGGATTATCGCGCCATGAGCGTGACTGACACTCTGGATCAGGCAGCCGGATGCCCCAGCGGCCTCGAACCGGCCGCCGACGCCGGGGTGATTGATCCTGCGCCCTTCGTACGCCGGACAAAAGACGGCGCCCGCGCACTTGAACTTTCTGTCTATGGCGCCAAATGCGGCGGCTGCATTTCCAAAATCGAGGGTGGCCTGAATGCGTTGCCCGGGGTTGAGAATGCGCGACTGAATTTATCGACCGGCAAGCTCGCCATTTCATGGCGCGGCGAGGGGATCCGCCCCCGCGACATCACCGAAAAAATTTCCGATCTTGGCTACCGTGCCGCGCCGTTCGACCCGCAGGCGGCGGTTCAGGAAAATGACGCGGAAGGAAAGTTCCTTCTGCGCTGTCTCGCCGTTGCTGGGTTCGCCATGGCGAACATCATGTTGCTCTCCGTCGCTGTCTGGGCCGGCGCGGGCGGCGAGATGGGCCCGGCGACAATGATGATGATGCACTGGATCTCAGGCATGATCGCGATCCCCGCCGCAATGTTTGCGGGCCGTCCGTTTTTCAGGTCGGCCTGGAGCGCCCTTCGCAAGGGCGGCGCGAATATGGACGTGCCGATTTCGCTGGCCGTTCTGTTGTCGCTTGGCATTTCGGTGTTCGAAACCCTCAATCACGGCACGGAAGCCTACTTCGATGCGGCGGTGATGCTGCTGTTCTTCCTGTTGATCGGGCGCTTTCTTGATCATCGATTGCGCGCCAAAGCGCGCGAGGCGGCGCAAAGCTTGCTGGCGTTGCAGGCGACGACAGCGAGCCGGCTCAAAAGCGACGGCACGCTCGAGGCGGTCTCTGCGCGCGACATCAATCCGGAAGACCGCATCCTCCTGTCGCCGGGCGACCGCGCGCCGGTGAACGGAATTGTTGAAGAGGGCGCCTCGGAAGTTGATGTTTCGCTCGTCACCGGTGAGAGCGCCCCGGCGCATATGAAAACAGGCGACACGCTTTATTCCGGCGTTCTTAATATGTCGTCGCGCCTCGTCATGCGTGCGACCGCGCGCGCCGAAGATTCATTGATCGCCGATCTCACGCGTCTCATTGAAGCGGGCGAACAGGGCAAGAGCAAATATGTGCGCCTCGCCGACCGCGCTGCGGCGCTTTACGTACCGGTGGTGCACACGCTGGCGCTGGCGACCTTTATCGGCTGGCTGGTGATTGGCGACGCCTCTTTGCGTGTCGCCGCCATGAACGCAATAGCTGTGTTGATTATCACTTGCCCCTGCGCGCTGGGGCTTGCCGCGCCGGCGGTGCAGGTTGTGGCGACGGGACGCCTCTTCAAGGAAGGCGTGCTGGTAAAATCCGGCGATGCGCTTGAGCGGCTGGCGGAAGTTGACGCCTTTGTTTTCGACAAGACCGGCACGCTGACGCTGGGCCGTATGCGCCTGTCCAATCGCGATGAAATTTCGGACGAGACGCTGATGCTGGCCGCGAGCCTTGCGCGCGCCAGCCGTCATCCGCTGGCCCGCGCCGTTGTCATGGCGGCGGGCGCGGGAAAACTCGCTGAGGATGTTCATGATGCGCCGGGCTATGGTGTCGAAGGCGTCATCAATGGCGTCAAGGCGCGCTTTGGCCGCGCGGACTGGGTCGGCGCGACAAGCGACGGCGACAATGCGGTCAGTGAGGCCTGGTTCAAACTCGGCGACACGGCGCCGGTGCGGTTCTTGTTCGAAGACAGTTTGCGCAGCGAAGCGGCGGCGACCATCGCCGCCCTCGATCATCGCGGAATCGCATCGGAGATGCTCACCGGCGACCGCAAGGCGCCGGCGGCGCGCATCGCCGAGGCGGCGGGTCTTACTGCATGGCGCGCAGAAATGACGCCTGCGGATAAAATTGGCCGCCTGAAAGAACTTGCCGACAAGGGCGTTAAAACCGCCATGGTTGGTGACGGCCTGAACGACGCCCCGGCGCTCGCCGCGGCCCACGCTTCACTCTCGCCAGGCACGGCGGCGGACGCGAGTCAGGCGGCGGCGGATTTCGTGTTTCAGGGCGACAGTATGACGCCCGTGCTGACCGCCTTTGATGTCGCCAAACAGGCGCGCAAACGGGTTCTTGAAAATTTTGGCTTCGCAGCGCTCTATAACGCCTGTGCGATTCCGCTCGCTGTGTTTGGTTTTGTAACGCCGCTGATCGCCGCGCTCGCCATGTCGGGCTCGTCCGTCATCGTGACGCTCAATGCGCTCAGAATGAAAACGAAGAACGCCCGAGCGGTGGAGATGGAAGTATGAGCGCGCTGCTTTATCTTATTCCCATTGCGCTCTTCATGGGCGGCGGCGCGCTGCTTGCTTTTTTTTGGTCGGTGAAGGCCGGTCAGTATGAAGACCTTGATGGCGCGGCCGAGCGCATTCTGCTCGACGACGATCTCGACGAGGACAGCCCAGCGAAAAACTAAATGCCGAGTGCGTCGCGCATCCGGTACCATGTCATGCCGAGCGCCAGCATGGGGCCGCCGATCGTATCGGCGGCGGGGATACGAAAATGACGCGTTGCATCGAACAGATCGACGCCGGTTTCCTTGCCGCGGATCGCATCGGTGAACATTTCTCCGACAATGTGACCGCAATTAACGCCATGGCCGGCATAACCTTGCGCATAGAAAACACTATCGCTGACTTTCCCGATCAGCGGCACGCGGTTTAGGGGAATGCCGATGACGCCGCCCCAGGCGTAATCGACTTTCGTCTTTTCAAGTTGCGGAAAAATCTTGCGCATGCGCGGCCCCAACTCGCCCGCAATATCGCCAATGTCGCGATTGGAATATGTGCAGCGCCCGCCGAATAGAAGCCGGTTGTCGCCGGTGAGCCGGAAATAATCGAGCACCCAGTTGGAATCGCAGATCGCCAGATTGTCAGGCAGCAATTCGTGGGCGAGCTCTTCGCCGAGCGGTTCTGTTGCGATGACATAGGTCTTCGCAGGAAGCATCAACCCATGCAGTTTTTTGCTTTCAAGCGTGTGATAGGCGTTCCCCGCAAGGATCACATGCTTTGCTTTGACGCTTCCATTGTCGGTGTGAACAGTAGGCGACGCGCCGTGATCAATTTTTGTAATGTGCGTCGCCTCGAAAATTTTCACGCCATTGCGTTCCGCCGCATCCGCTTCACCAATGACAAGATTAAGCGGATGACAATGGGCGCCGCGACGGTCGACAAGCCCGCCAATATAGGCGTCCGTCGCCACATGCTGGCGCAGGCCCGGGCCGTCAACAAGCGCCATGACATCGCCAAACCCGTGCGCGACGCAATCGGCGTATTCTTCCTCAAGGCTTTTCATCTGCGCATTGTTGAACGCGACGGTCGCCGCGCCATGCACATAATCGCATTTTATATCGTATTTCTGGATGCGGGCTTCGACGATCTCATTGCCGAGATAACGCGTCTTCCACAAAAACTCTTCGGCCTTCGGGCCCAGTTGTTTGACCAGTTCGCCTTCGCCGGACCAGCCCGCCAGCACTTGTCCGCCATTGCGGCCTGAAGCGCCCCAGCCAATGCGGTTTGCTTCCAGCAAGACGACTGAATATCCACGCTCTGCAAGCGACAAAGCGGAGGCAACGCCCGTAAAGCCGCCGCCGACAATCGCGACGTCCGCTTCAAGATGGTCGTTTAACGCCGGGCGTTCAGGCGCAGTGTGCGCGCTCGCCGCGTAATAGGAAGGCGTATGGGCTTCGCGTTGTTGCATCAAAATGCCTGCAGGTAGGAATCATATTCGAAGTCGGTGACGCGTTCATTCGCCTTCTGGATTTCCTGACGCTTCAACGCGATGAACACACGCGTGAACAATTCACCGAAAAGCGGCGCCAGAATTTTTCCGTTTTCAAACGCGTCGGTCGCATCGTCCCATGCTGTCGGCACTTTTGGCGCGTTGGCCTCATAGGCGTTGCCTTCGGTCACGGGCGGCGGCGTCAGCTTGTTTTGAACGCCATGGAAAACCCCGCCAAGAAGCGACGCCATAAGAAGGTAGGGATTGGCGTCCGCGCCGGCGATGCGGAATTCAAAGCGGCGATTTTTGGGCGCGTCATTGGGAATGCGGATTGCGGCGGTGCGGTTCTCATATCCCCAGGTGAGGGAGGTTGGCGCATGGCTCGCGTCCTGAAACCGGCGATAGGAATTCAAATGCGGCGCCAGGAAAATCATCGCTTCCGGTGCGGCGGCGAGGAGACCTGCAATCGCCTGATGGAGGGTTTCCGACCCGGTGTCGCCGTCTCCGGCGAAAACGTTGTCGCCCTTGTCGTCCAGCATGCTCATATGAACATGAAGGCCGTTGCCGGCGGCGTCGCCAAAAGGTTTCGCCATGAAGCTGGCGATCAGGCCGTTTTTATCGGCGACCCCGTTGACCGTGCGCCGGAACAACATCGCCTGATCAGCGGCGGCGACGATGTCCGCCTGATGCATGAGATTGACTTCGAACTGGCTTGCGCCGCCTTCAACGATCGCGGCGCCAAGCGGCAGGCCTTGCGCCTCACAGGCGGCATAGAGATCGCTGAAGAAGACGCTGAAATTATCGAGTTCGGACATGGCGTACATGCGCGCGTCGCCAATCCGACGATTGGTGGCGTTGCGCGCGGGCCGTAAAGGCCGGCCCAACTCGTCGGTTTTCTTCGAGAGGAGATAGAACTCAAGCTCCATCGCTGCAACGGGGTGAAGGCCGATCTCCGCAAGGCGCGCCTTCATGTCGATCAACAATTGGCGCGGATCGGCGGAAAATGGCCCGCCATCCTCATCGCCCATCATCAGCATGATTTGCGCGGCGTCGCCGCCGGACCAAGAACAGGGCGACAAGCCAGCTCCCCCGGGAAAGCATAGCCCGTCCACATCGCCGGTCTCAAGCACAAGACCATTGTCCATGACGTCATAGCCCCATACATCGACGCCGATCAGCGAACGCGGAAGGCGCAATCCGTTATCGAACACGTTAAGCGCCTGCTTCGCAGGCAGGCGCTTGCCGCGAAGGACGCCGTTAAGGTCAGCCAGAAAAGCATCGACGAATTTTACTTCCGGATTGGTCTCCAGAAATTTTTTCGCTTCGGCTTTCAGTTTTTGATCCGGTCCCGCCATGATGTCCGTCAGACGCTGAGTTCTGCGGCTGTTTTATCGAGCGCTGTGCGCACGAGGTCAAACAGTTCGTCGATTTCTGCGTTGGTGATGACGAGGGGCGGGCAAAGGAACATGGTGTCACCCACGGCGCGCATAACGACGCCGGTTTCAAAGCAATGACCGCGGCAGACAACGCCAGCATGGCCGCCGGGTGAAAACCGCTCTTTTGTCTCTTTATTCTTGACGAGTTCAAGAGCGCCGAGAAGCCCGACGCCGCGCGTCTGTCCGACGAGGGGATGGTCGTTGAGCGTTTTCAACTTGTCCTGAAAATAGTGCGCGGTCTCTTCGCCGCGGGGCCCCACCAGACCAAGCTCGTCAATAAGTTCGATATTCCGAATGGCGACAGCAGCCGCAACCGGATGCCCGGAATAGGTGAAACCATGCGCCATTTCTGTGTCGGCGTTGATGATCGGCTCAGCGACGCGAGTGTTCAGCGCAATCGCTGAAAGTGGCTGGTATCCGCTGGTGACGCCTTTCGCCATGGTCATAATGTCGGGCGTGAAGCCATAGGTCTGACAACCGAACCATTCGCCGGTGCGGCCGAAACCGCAGATCACTTCGTCCGACCACAGAAGAACATCATATTTACGGCAGATGCGTTCAATCTCCGGCCAGTAGCCTTCGGGCGGCAGCATCAACCCGCCGGCGCCCATGACAGGCTCTCCAGCAAAGGCTGCGACATTTTGAGGGCCAAGCTCGAGGATTTTATCTTCCAGCGCCTTGGCGCAGCGCATGGCGAAGTCATGCTCGCTTTCGCCGGCTTCTGCATATTCATAATAATGCGGCGTCGGCCCGATATGATGAAAGCGCGGCAGGGGGAGATCGAAAATCCCTTGCATAAAGGGGAGCCCTGACAGGCTCGCCGCCGCCGCAGTCGAGCCGTGATAGGCGCGCTCGCGCGAGATGATCGCTTTCTTTTCCGGTTTGCCTTTCAGGTTCCAGTAATACCAGATCAGCTTGATGGCGCCGTCGACGGCCTCCGAACCCGAACAGGCGAAAGTGATTTGGTCGAGGCCTTCAGGCGTTTTTTGCGAAATGAGGTCCGCGAGTTTAGCGGCGTAGGGCGTCGTCGTCTGAAAAAACAGATTGTAATAGCTTAGCGTTTTCATCGCCTCGGCGGCGGCGTCAACCAGTTCCTGTCTGCCGTAACCGAGATTAACGCACCACAGCCCCGCCATGCCGTCGAGAATGCGTACGCCGTCTTCGTCATAAATATAGACGCCGTCCGCATGCGTGATAACGCGCGGTCCCTTTTCCCGCAGTTCGTGATGGGTTGAAAAAGGATGCAGATGGTGGGCGTTGTCGAGCGCCTTGATGTCGATATTCGGTTTCATGATTACACATTGACCATCAGGAAGCGGACGTCCCAGGGGCTGAGGACGCTTGAGCGGTGCTCATATTCGGAGCGTTTTATGCCGACATAGGTGTCGACAAACCCTTCGCCCAGATAATGTTTCAAAATGTCGGAATTGGCGAAGGTCTCCACGCTTTCCGTCAGGGTCGCGGGCAGGGGGCGCTCGCGGTCTTCATATCCTTGCCCCACATATTCAGCGCGTGGTTCGATCTTGTCGGCCATGCCGATATAACCGCAGACAAGCGATGCAGCGATCGCGAGATACGGGTTGATATCCGCGCCGGAAATGCGGTTTTCAACCCGGCGCGCTTCGGGTCCGCTGGCGGGAACGCGAAGACCGACGGTGCGGTTTTCGCGGCCCCAATGGGTGTTGGTCGGCGCGCTCATAAACGCTTCAAAGCGGTTATAGGAGTTTGTGTAGGGGGCGAAAAGCGGCATAGCAGCCGGTAAATGCGCCTGCAGCCCGCCAATATAATGGCGGAACATATCGGAATCTTCGCCATCGGCGGCGGCGAAAATGTTACGGCCGGTTTTTCGGTCAACAACGCTTTGATGCAGGTGGATCGATGAACCGCTTTCATCGGCGTAGGGTTTCGCCATGAAAGTGACGAACATGCCGTGGCGTTTGGCGACCTGGCGCGCGAGACGCTTGAACAGGAAAAGCTGATCGGCGACGCGCATGGCTTCGCCATGGCGAATGTTCACTTCGAATTGGCAGGGGCCGTCTTCGTGAATCAGCGTTTCTAGATCGATGTGCTGAACGTCGCAGAACTGATAAAGCTCTTCAAAGAGTTTATCGAATTCATCGATGGCGTCGAGCGAGTAAACATGCTGTCCGAATTCGCGCAGGCCTGAGGCGCCGTCTGGCGCGCGCGGCTCAAGCACAACATCGGTGAAACGCGCAATGAGATAAAACTCAACCTCGGGTCCGACAATCGGCGTCCATCCCTTTTGGTGATAAAGCTCAAGCACATTGCGCAGAACCTGACGCGGCGCGATGTTAAAGGGCGCGCCCTGATCGGTAAATGCATCGCAGATGACCGCAGCGGTCGCGTCGGTGTTCCATGGCGCCAGATGAATCGTGTCGAGGTCCGGCGCCAGCACGAGGTCGCGTTCGGTTCCCGCCACATGATCATTGTAGCTCATCTCACCATGGGCGGAGATGGTGTAGGTCGCCTCGGGTATTCGGAGGCTCTTGTTTTCGAGGCTCGAAAGGAAAAGCCCCGGCGTCATGTTTTTGCCGCGCGCGGCGCCGCCCATATCGGGCGTCAGGCAGGAAACGTCTCCGATGCGGCGCTCGCGCATCCATTCCTTCAGTTCGGTTAAATCCATAAATCACCTTGAGCGGTTACGCCGCCGGGATGGCGGCGCACAACGCCCGTTGAAACTTGTCTCGTTGTTTCGGGGGCCTAGCATCGCGGGAGACCTTCCTCCCGGTGTCGCCGGCCGCCGGGACGGGGCCCCATATTCGCCTGTTTTAGCCTAACGAAAGGCGAATACTTCACAAGCCGCCAAAACGTGATCACAATTAATCCGGGCCGAAGGGCAGCGCAAGACCCTTTGGCGAGGAGGGGGTAAGCGGCGGCCAGGGCCGGTCTTCCTTTTGGGCGGAAAGGCCCTAAGGTCCCTCCCACGACATGCGCGGTCAACGCTGACAGGAAGCGGGGCTGATGGGGAAGCGGGCATGGCTTTAACAAAGGCGACGAGCATGACGGCGTTAGCGGCCCCCGACAAAACCTCACAGGATAACGGCCTCACCCGCCCGGCGGCGGTGCATGAGGAGGTCTATCAGCGCCTGCGGCGGGCGATCATTTCCGGTCAGCTTGAACCGGGGCGCGCCCTTTCCGTGCGTGGGCTCGCGGCTGAATTCGGTGTGAGCGCCATGCCGGCGCGCGAAGCGATCCGCCAGCTTGCGGCCCAAGGCGCGCTGGAGATCACACCGACGAGGCGCGTCGCAGTCGCGCGGATGAGCCAGGAAAAACTTGAAGAGCTTTGCGATGCGCGCCTTGCGCTGGAGCCGTCGCTCGCCGCGCGCGCCGCAAAAGCGTCGGCGGAAGCGCGGGAGGCGCTGGCCGAGGCGCTGACGACGATTGACGAAGCGCTCGATCAGGCGATCAAGCGCGGGGACAGCGCTGATTATGCGAAATACAACAGCGAGTTTCACTTCGCGCTTTATGAAGCGCCCGAGGCGCCGGTCTATCTTGGGCTAGTGGAAAGCCTGTGGTTACAGACCGGACCGTTCATGCGTGTTGTCATCGGCAGGCTTGGCACCTCGTCGCTGGACGATGACAAGCACAAGGAAATTGTTGCGGCCTTGCGCGCCGGCGATCCCGAAAAACTTGAGACCGCCGTTCGCGAAGACATCATGCAGGGCATGAGCAATATCGTTCGCGGTTATTCCCCGGAGGAATAGACTTTCCTGCCGCCAAACCACGTTTCCAGCACATTGGTTTCGCTTATGTCAGAAGCATTTCCGTTCTCGGCGAGATCGAAAATATCCTGATCGAGTATGATGAAGTCGGCTTTCTTGCCGGGCTCCAGCGAGCCGGCGATGTCGTCTTGCTTTAGCGCTTTCGCTGCATTGATCGTGTAGGCGTCAACGGCGTCATAAATCGAAATCGCCTGATTTCCATTCAGCGGCGGCAAGCCGAAAATAGAGCGTGAAACGGCGCCTTCTATGTTGATGAAGGGGCGTGGGTCCTTTGTGTCCACGGGTGCATCGGATCCTGCTATAATGACGGCGCCGGCGTCGCGCAGGGAGGCCGCCGGATAGACATTGCTGAAATAATATCCATCGGGGTCATACATGCCGTTCGGGCCGTCGGCGCGGTCAACAAAGGGAATGACCGTGGCGTCATATTGTGTGTCCCGCGACGCCCAGGCGAAAGTGAACGATGCATAGATGTCATTCGCAGCGAAGCGGTCGAAATCTTCGGGCCGCACAAGTTGCAGATGGGTGATAATATGTTTGGCGCCGCTGTGATTGGCGATGCGCGCCGCCTCGATAGCGTCGATGGAGGTCCGAATGGCGCGGTCGCCGATGGCGTGGATGTGCCAGGTGAAACCGGCTTTGTCGCCTTCGCGCACATAATCCATGATCATCTGTTCAGGATGCTGAAGAACACCGTTGGCCTGAAGGCATTGCATGGGGTGAAAACCGTTTGTCGCCTTAAACGCGACGGCGTCAGGCGAGTTTCCAGCGGCGATCTCGGCGCGGGTGTTTTCGCAAAGCGCGCTTGATGTATCGGCGTAACCGGCGACGCGCACCCATTGGGCTTCGTCATCCCATTCGTATATCGGTTGCAGGTAATTACGGGATGAAGCCGCGTTGGGCAGCATTGGCGGATCGGAAAGGGGGTCGCCCTCGAGCACGCCGTCAGCGAAGAGTTTAAGAAAGTCTGCTTCGATCAGGGGATCGTCTGCATATTTTTCGCGGATCGCATTCGCTTTGTTTAAAATCGTCGCGTAATCGACGGTTCCGCTTTCATCGCCATATTCGCTTGGGTCGAAATAGAGCGCCAGATGCGCACGCGCATGGAACCCGTTTTTGGCGCGCAAAGCGTCGTAAATGTCGAGGGTGTCCGGGCTGGCGGCGGCGTCGAGAAAAGAGGTGATGCCCTTGGGAAGCGTCACCTTCATCAACAATTCCGGCGCCTCGCGCGATTTCGCGAGCCCGGAATCAAGAAGGCTGCCGGCGTCAATCGCCGTCAGCGCATAATCTTCGGTCAGCCGTCCATTTGGTTCGCCGGTTTCATCGACGCCGATATAAGCCGCGAGATCGGCGAAGTCTGTTGAAAGAGTTTCCTTCGTAAAGCCGACAATGTCTCCATCCGCGTTTTTTGCGCGGGCGAGGGCGACAGAGTTGACGCCGTAATGATGTCCGTCGCTGCCGCGCAGGATCACGGGCTGCTCCGTTGAAACGGCGTCCAGCGCTTCGCGGATGGTTTTAAAGTCTTCGCCCGGCTGGTTTCCCGCGGCGAAGTTCCACGCCAGCACAACAAGCCAGTCGCCTTCGGCCATACCGGGTTGCGCGGTGCAGTCGCTGGAATAAGCAGCGATTTCCGCCAGCGTCATCGGCGTGTTTTCAAGGCTGCAAACAGGCACCGGCATGGCGCTGATGGGGTGGATATGCGCGTCATGAAGGCCGGGGAGAACAAGACGGCCTTCAAGGTCAATGATTTCGTATTTATCCTCATCGACGGACATACCAAGCAGTTCGTCGGATAATATTTCGACGATTTCGTCTCCATGGACGATCATGCCGGGGGCGAACGCCCTGTCTTCATTCGCTGTATAGATGCGGCCATTAATGAAGATAATTTCTTTAGTTTCACTAGTAGCGGCAACATCTTCTTTGGCGCCGCATGCAGCAAGCGCGAGAATTATCATGGCGGCGAGGCAGGGCGTCTTGATTTTCATGTGTTCTCTCTTTTCGGGCGCCGGAGTGTGGCTTTCATCATCCGGCGAAATCTTCCATCATGGGTCATGATGATCATGGGCCGCGCTTCTTCACAAGGGGGCGCGTCAGCGGAACAGTTGGATGAGCGATAATCAGCAGCGGATTGCAGGGCTCCTGCGCGACGGCTTCGCCGCCCTCAACAGGGACGATGCGTCAAAGGCGGGCGAGTGTTGCAAGGCGGCGATGATGATCGACCGCGCCCATCCCGAAACCCATTTTCTCGTCGGTTTGATCGCGCTCGACATGAATGACCTTAAAACCGCCGCGAGCGCATTCGGGTCGGTGGTGAAACTCGCCCCCGGTCACGGCGCCGGTTGGGCGCAATTGGCGCGGATTTTTATCCGGCTGGGTCAGCCCTTGCGCGCCGAGCAAGCGCTTGAAAAAGCAATCGCGGCGAGGCCCGCCGATGCGGCTTCGGCGGATCTGATCGGGGTTGTGTCGTCATCGCTTGGCGACCAGCAGCAGGCGAAACAATGGTACGTCCGCGCCGTGGAGCGCGCGCCCGACCGTCCAGCCTATCAGGTCAATCTCGCCAGCGCGGAAATATTCCTGGGCGAAAGCGAAGCGGCGGAAAAGACCTTGTCCGCCTTGCTCGCGCATCATGACGATATAGCGCAAGCCGAATGGCTGTTTTCCTCGCTGAAGAAAGCGGAAAGTCCGGCGCGGGCGGACAGGTTGATGGAAAAAGCGGCGAGCGCGAAGGATACGCCTTCGCGCGCCTTTCTCGCTTACGCTGCCGGCAAAGAATACGAAGATTGCGAAGCGTGGGAACAGGCGTTCCGCGCGTTTGAGACCGGCGCGGCGGCGAAAAGATCGACCATCGATTACAGGGAGAATACGGAGGAGGCGATGTTCGCCGCCCTCCATGAAACCTTTGACGCTGAGTGGGCGGCGAATGTTTCGGCGGGTCATGACGACGCATCGCCTATCTTTGTCGTCGGCCAGCCGCGCACAGGCACAACGCTAATAGAGCGCATCATCGCCAGCCATTCCATGGTGGAGTCTGCCGGGGAGTTACAGCAATTCGGCCTCTCGGTACGCAGGCTGACAAAATCCGATAACCCGGATCGCTGGGCGCCTGACGTGATACGCGCCTCGGCGGCGGTCGATCCGGCGGCGCTTGGCAAGGAATATTTGCGGGCCTCGGCGGTGATGCAGGGGAATGCGCCGCGGTTTGTGGACAAGCTGCCCGGCAATTACCTTCATATTCCGTTGATCCTTGCGGCGCTGCCCAACGCCAGGATCGTGCATCTGACGCGCAATCCCATGGATTCCTGTTTCGCCAGCTACAAACAGCTTTTCGCCGAAGCTTATTATCACTCCTATGACCAAGGGGAGATGGGCCGTCATCACGCCCGCTATCTGAAGCTGATGGATCACTGGCGACGGCTTTTTCCGGGCCGGTTCTTCGACATTTCCTATGAAGCGACGGTGGCCGATCTGGAGCCGGGCGCCCGCGCGCTGATCGGCTATCTCGATCTGCCGTGGGAAGATCAATGCCTGTCGTTCCATGAACAGAAATCCGCGGTGGCGACGGCGAGCGCCGTTCAGGTCCGCGAAAAGCCCCATATCCGCTCGGTGGGGCGCTGGCGGCGCTACGGCGCGGCGCTCGATCCCATGGCGGCGGCGCTTCGCGACGCTGGAATTTCTGTCGATCAGGGCGGCTAAGTTTGTGATCACAAACGGTTTTTGGCGTCGTGTTCACGGTGATTCTGATCCACGAATCCCCCCACAGGGCGGTCATCCGATTTTGGATCAAAATGCTGATATTTCAGGAGAAAATATCAAATTTATAAGACTGGCGTGGCATTTTCGCCGCGCCGCGATAAAAATCGTGCGTGCTGAGATCGCAAACCGGGCGCACGCGTTGTGGGCTTAAGCCTTTATTGTTACGAATTTGAGAGAAATTCTCCGCGCGTCCAGCGCCTTTTTGCGTCACTCCCCCGACGCCTAGTGAAAGGGCCTATAGATGAAACGCCTCTCTCTCCAGAAACGGATTCTCCTGACCGGCTGTTCGGCGGCGGCCATGCTCACACTTCCGGCTTACGCCCAGGGTGATGAAATCATCGTGACCGCCCAGAAACGCGATGAGTCCATTCAGGATGTGCCCCTGGCGATCACCGCGGTCAGCGGGGATTTCACCCGCGCGGTCAATCTCAGCGACATCAAGGATTTGGTGAAATTCACGCCTGGCCTTACTGGCGACTCCGCGGACAGTTTCATCGACTTCCTTTCCATTCGCGGCATCCTGACGAACGATTTCGGGGTTGGCGGCGATCCGTCCATCGGCCTCTTCAAGAACGGCCTTTATCAGGGCCGCAACGGCCCGGTCGTGACAAGCCTTTACGATATGGACCGCGCGGAAGTGCTGCGGGGGCCTCAAGGGTTCCTGTTCGGCCGCAACGCCATCGGCGGCGCCATCTCTGTGCATACGGCGCGCCCGAATTTCGACGGCTACAACGGCTATGTGGAAGCGGACGTCGGCTCGCGCAATCGCGTTTTCGGGGAAGGGGCTATCAATATTCCGCTGTCTGACGTTTTCGCTGTGCGCTTCGCCGCTCAAGGCGGCCATGAAGACGGTTATGCAGACAACGCCTTTTTTCCAAACCGCGACCCTCTCGTTGAGCCGGAAAAATATGCGGCGCGTTTTTCGGCGCTCTATAGCGACGGCCCGTTTGAAGCCTTCTTCACGAGTGAGTATGAACGACGCAATCTGACGGGCTCTCTCTATCGCGCCACCGAAGGCGGGCCCGGCTGGGATACGCTGGTCGATATCTTCGGCGTTTCCCTCGGCGGCGGCGGACGCGATGTCGACAGCGATCTGCAGCTCGGCGAAGCCGACAATGCGGAGATTCTCAGCTTCGGCCTCGAACTTAGCTACGATTTCGGCGGCGCCGTGTTGACCTCGCTGACGGGCTTCAAGGACCATGACTATGTTTACGCCGAGGATTTCGACGGCACGCCGCTAGGCATCAACGCCTACGCTCAGGATCAGGAAGGCAATTACTTTGAACAGGAAGTGCGCGTTGTCTCCGATACCGACGGACCTTTGTCCTGGTATGCGGGCGCTTCCTACTACAAGGAAGAGATCGACGTTCTCTTCACCCAGGCGGCCGATGAAGAGGTGATGTGCCAGTTCTATTGGAGCTATTACGGCATCAATAGCTGCTCGGACTATTTCGCTTATTATTATTACGCCTTCACGCCGACGGCTGAGGGGCTCGTTGAGCGCAACGCCGTTCGCGGCCGCTATCACGGCTGGGCCGCTTATGTGGACGCGACGCTCGCGCTGTCGGATCAATTCGATATCGGCGTCGGCGTGCGCTACTCGAAGGACGTCAAGGATTTCGCCATCAGCGCACTGCCGGTGAGCAGCGACCTCGGTCCGTATTTCGGCCTCGGCTTCACCACGGCCGAGCCGCTCGAAGACAAGCAGAGCTGGGATGCGCTTACGCCGCGCTTTATCGCCCGGTACCACGCCAGCGATGAATGGATGCTGTTCGCGAGCGCGACACGCGGCTTCAAATCCGGCGGTTTCGGCAGTTTCTTCATTTCGCCGGCGAGCGTCACCTATTGCGGTCCGTTCGACGACAGCTGCCTCAATCTCACGAACGCAGACGCCTCGCCTAACGCCTTTGATCCTGAGAAAGTTTGGTCCTACGAAGCGGGCGTTAAGGGAACGCTCTTCGGCGGCGCAACCCGCTTCGACGCAAACGTCTATTACTATCAGTATAAGGATCTTCAGGTCACCGTGCCGGGCACAGGCGGCGGCATTCTGGTAGGGAATGTGGGCAGGGCGAAAGGCTGGGGCCTGGAGAGTTCCGTCACGACCGATCTTGGCGAGTATTTAGATCTGTATCTCGCCGGGGCCTACGCAAATACGGATTTGACACAGGCGCAGCCGCTTTGCGACGGCACGCTTGATTGCGAGGGCTCCGCGCTCGGCTATGTGCCAAAATTTTCAGGCTCCGCCGTGCTGCGGTTCAATTATCCCGTCGGTCCGGGCGCCATCAGAGCGTCAGCGGAAGCCGCTGGCCAGACAAAGACCTATGGCGGGCTCTTGAAGCCGGATTACGCCGTCAACGATGCGTATGTGGATCTGTCGCTGCGCCTTGGTTACGCCTCGGACGCGGGCTGGAGCGTCATGGGCTATATCGAGAACGTCACCGACGAGCTCTATTATGACGGCGTGTCAGAGGGCGGAAATTTCATCCCCGCGCATTTTGTCGGTCCCAGCCGGCCGCGGACTTTCGGCGTGCTGATGACCTATGAGTTCGGCCGCTGAGGTAGTTTGCATGACGGCTTGGTGAGAAAATAAATAGCGCCGGTCATCATGTATGACCGGCGTAATTTTTTGGACGGCCCATGATCGTAAAAACCGGCAGACTCTACCAGACGTTCAAATATCTCGTTTATGCGGCGCTGGCGGTGAACACCGGCCATTTCTTTTTTGAGAATTTCGCGGGCAGCGCAGCGACCTATGAAGACGGCGTCGCCTTAAGCGACATCATAGTCGCCTATACGGACTCCATCGATACGGCCGCCTGGTTTGTCCTGCTGCTCCTGCTCGAGCTCGAAACCTTCGTGCTTCCCGATGATCGGATCAAGGCGGGCGTTGAATGGACCATCAACATTCTGACCTTCATTTGCGGCGCGATCATTCTCTATGCGCTTTATGGGTATTGGGCGACACTGTGGATACCGCTCGGGTTTGAACCCTATAGCGGCGTCGATCCATGCACTCTTATTGGCGGCGATATCAGTTTTGCGCTGGCGCTGGATGATTACCCTCCACTTGATGCGCAAAACTGCGCCGCGCTCGGCGGTGGGGCTTATATCAACGTCAACGCCAATCTGATGGCTACGTCGCAGAATTTGAGCGTGATCTCGAGGCTTGCCTGGACCGATGTCCTCAATGCGACTGTGTGGGTGCTGATCGTCGCAGTGCTGGAGGCTGAGGTTTATCTCCAGTCGTCTCGGCTGTTCGGAACGAAGTTCTTCTTTGCCTACAAATCGGCGAAAATCCTGCTTTACGCAATCCTGTTTGTGTGCGCCTTCTATTGGTGGATGCTGGGTGAGCCCTGGGACGCATGGGACGCCTTCTTGTGGCTTGTGGCGTTCTTCTTTATCGAAATGAACATGCTCACCTGGCAGGAAGAAAACGCGGAACGCCGCGCGGCCGGATTGATTACATAGAGAACTCTTATGACTTTTGCTGACAGTGTCGCCCGCGCACGGGGCGGCGTTACTATTCGAACCGGAGCCTTTATCAATGGCGCGTTCCGTCCGGCGCAGAACGGCGCGACCATGGCCTGCGTGACGCCGATCGACGGCAGCGAACTCGGCCAGTTGAGCGCCTGCGACGCCGCCGACATAGATGACGCAGTCGCTGCCGCGCGGGCGAGTTTCGAGGCGGGCCATTGGCGCAAGATGGCGCCGCGCGCCAAGCGCGATGTGTTGCTCGCCTTTGCGCAAAAGATTGACGAAAACGCCGCCGAACTGGCGCTGCTTGAAACTCTCGATATGGGCAAGCCGCTGGCGAACACGACCAGCGCGGATATTCCACTGGTGGCGCAGGCGATCCGCTATTACGCCGAAGCCATCGATAAAGTGAATGACGAGCTGGGGCCGTCGCCCCATAACGCAGTCTCGATGATCGTGCGCGAGCCCATGGGTGTTGTCGGCGCGGTTGTGCCATGGAACTTCCCGCTATTGATGGCGTCGTGGAAATTCGCGCCCGCGCTCGCGACCGGCAACTCCATCGTCATCAAACCGGCGGAGCAGGCGAGCCTGACCATGCTTCGGACGGCGGAGCTCGCCATAGAGGCCGGGTTGCCCGAAGGTGTTTTAAACGTGGTGCCGGGGCTTGGCGAAAAGGCGGGCAAGGCGCTGGCGCTGCATATGGATGTGGACGCGATTGTCTTCACCGGATCGACAGCGGTGGGCAAGCTCATCATGGGCTACGCCGCGCAAAGCAATTTGAAACGCGTCGCGCTGGAATGCGGCGGTAAGAGCCCGCAGATCGTGATGGAAGATTGCCCCGATCTCGACGCGGCGGCGCAGGCTGCGGCGTGGGGTGTCTTCTACGATCAAGGTCAGGTCTGCACAGCGGCGACGCGCCTCCTTGTGCAGAACTCCATCAAGAAAGATTTCCTCGAAAAGGTCGCCGCCATTGCGAAAGACTTAAAACCCGGCGATCCGCTCGATCCGGAAACGTCTTTCGGCGCCATGGTCGATGAAGCGCAAATGAACACGGTGCTTTCCTATATCAACAAGGGTGAGGCGGAGGGCGCGAAGCTCGTCTGCGGCGGCGAACGAGCGCTTGGACAAAGCGGCGGGTTTTATGTGGCGCCGACAATTTTTGACGGCGTCGACAACAAGATGACCATCGCGCAGGAGGAAATTTTCGGCCCCGTCATCTCCGCTATCGGTTTTGATGACTTTGATCAGGCCATGGCGATCGGCAATGACACCATTTACGGGCTCGCCGCAGGCGTGTGGACATCCGACATTGACAAGGCTCATCGCGCCGCGAGGACGCTGCGCGCCGGCAATGTCTGGGTCAATTGCTGGGACGGGAGCGACATCACCACACCTTTTGGCGGGTTCAAGCAATCGGGTTTCGGGCGCGACAGGTCTTTGCATGCGCTCGACAAATATACAGAACTGAAAACCATCTGGATCGAACTGCGGAAATAGAAAATGACAAACGACGCGCAAGCCGCCAATAACGCCGGAAAGAATGACTGGCTGCAATCCTACTGGATGCCGTTCACCCCCAATAAGGCGTTCAAGGCGAACCCTCGCATCAATGAGCGCGCGGAAGGTTTTTATTACCACACAAGCGATGGGCGGAAGATTCTAGACAGTTTTTCGGGCCTGTGGTGCTGCAATCTTGGTCATCGCCATCCGAAAATCTCCGAGGCCATGAAAGCGCAGATCGACGAGCTCGATTATTCCAATGCATTTAACTTCGGTCACCCGAAAGTCTTCGAACTGGCGAATGTGATTTCCGCGCAGTTTCCGGGCGAACTCGATCATGTCTTCTTCGTCAATTCCGGGTCCGAAGCTGCGGATACGGCGTTGAAAATCGCCATTGCCTATCAGCGCTTGAAAGGCGAGGGGACGCGCACGCGCCTGATCGGTCGGGTCAACGGCTATCACGGCGTCGGTTTCGGCGGCATCAGCGTTGGCGGCATGGTCAACAACCGGAAATTCTTCGGCAGCCTTCTGCCCGGCGTCGACCACATGACGTTTCCATACGATATGAGCACGCAGGCGTTTACACGCGGCGAAGCGGATATCGACGTCGAACCGTTCATGAAGGAGCTTGAAGGCGTGATCGCCTTGCATGACGCATCGACCATCGCCGCCGTCATTGTCGAACCTTTCGCTGGCTCCGGCGGTGTTTTCGTACCGCCGAAAAATTACATGAAGCGCCTGCGGGAAGTGACGAAGAAACACGGCATCCTGTTAATCGTCGATGAAGTCATTTCAGGTTTTGGCCGTATGGGCGCGCCCAATGCCGCGACATATTTTGGCGTGGAGCCTGACATCGTGACGATCGCAAAGGGGATCAATAACGGCGCCGTTCCCATGGGCGCAGCGATTGTGCGCAAGGAAATCTACGACACTTTCATGGAAACGATGCCGGCCGGCGTCGAGTTCTTTCACGGCTACACCTATTCCGGTCATCCGCTGGCCGCCGCCGCCGCGCTGGCGACGCAGCAGATTTTCGCGGAAGAGGGAGTCTACGAGCACGCAAAAGAAATGTCGGCCTATTTCGAGGAGGCGGCGCACTCGCTTAAAGGAGAGCCGCATGTGGTCGACATCCGCAATATCGGTCTCGCCGCCGGGGTGACGGTGGAAACACGCACCGGCGCCCCGGGCGCCCGAGGAACCGAGATTTTCCTTAAAACCTATGAGAACGACGTTGCGATCCGCGCCAATGGCGACAATCTCGCGATCGCGCCGATCCTGACCATGGGCAAGGCCGAGATTGACCAGACCATCGAGGCGTTGAGAAAGGGCCTTCGGGCGGCCGCTTAAGATCGCCTGGCGGCTTGAAATCGCCATCTTTATCGCTGATCTGAAGGCTGTGGCGATGGCCCCCGGCGGCGCCTCGCTCTATCCTTGGCCCCTCGTTGCCTCTGGCTCCAAAGGCCGTTAGAACCGGCGCTCTCCGGGGCTGGCTGAGCCGACCGGGCGGGCCCCCGTCGGGCCTGACGCGCATTAGGGCAGGAAATTAAAAGTGGCCAACGAAGACAGCGTATTACTGAAAGAAGTGGACCAGGCGCTTGAGGAAGACCGCACCTGGGATTTCTTCCGCAAGCAAGGGGCGGCTCTTATTGTCGGCGCCGTGGCGATCGTCGGCGGCGTCGCCGGCTGGCAGATCTGGGGTCATCTGAAAACCGAGGCCGCCGAAGAGCAATCACTCGAATATCGCACCGCGCTCGACCTTCTGGGAGAGGACACGGATGCCGGCCGCGCCGCGCTGGAAGCGGTGGCGGCGGAAAAGGGCGGCTATGGCGCGCTCGCAGCCTTGCGCCGGGCAAGCTCCTATGCGGCTGGCGGCGAGCGTTTGAAAGCGCTGGAAATTTATCGCGGCGTTGCGGCGGGTGACGCCCCCAAACGCATACGCGAACTGGCGAGCATTCGCGCCGGTTATCTGGCGCTTGCCGACGGGCGCGATGCGGTTATGGGCGATGTCAGCGATCTTGCCGAAGCGGGTGGGCCGTTCAGCTATTACGCGCGCGAAATTCTCGGCGTCGCATCGCTGAACGCCAAGGACTATGAGAGTGCAGTTGCGGCCTTCAACGCGCTGTCGCTTGATCTTGAAACACCGGCAGGCATTCGCGACCGGGCTGAAGAGTTTGCGGCGCTCGCAGAATCCGGTCGCAGCGGCGTGAACATTTCAGGTGAGCTGCGGATCGACGATCTGGTCGAGTCGCTCGGCCTCGACGCCGCGCAAGACGAAGCGATCGAAGAGAACACCATAGAGAATGAAACTGCTGGGGCGCAGGAAGAAGACGTGACCGTAGAAGGCGCCGCCGCAGAAGCGGGCGCGGTCGAAGACATTGCAGGGGATGCAAGTGCTGAAGACGGCCCTGATGACGGCCAAAATAACGAAGAGTAAAATATGAAATCTCTATCGCTTTCCTTCTGGCGCGCGCTCCTGCTGGCGTCCGGCTTTGCGCTCATTTCCGCATGCGGCACATTCGGCATTGGCGGCGGTGATGACGACGACAAAGAAGCCGAGGAGGAAGATGACGAACGAATTTCAATCCTCGCGCTCGACACGGCGCTGACGGCTGATCCGCGTTACGCTGATGCGCCGATTGAAATTCCTCCCTCTTATGTCAATGCATCCTGGACCCAGCCAGGCGGCGAAGCCGACCATACGCTGCACCATTTGAGTGCGCCGCTGGAACTCAAAACCATCTGGAAAGCTGATGTGGGCGACGCTTCTGCGCGCCGGGCGCGTCTGACCTCGCCGCCGATCGTTGTCGACAATCGTGTGTTCGTTCTCGATGCGGAAACCAAAGTCTCGTCATATGATGCGGAGACCGGCGATCTCGTCTGGCGGACAGAGCTTGCGCCGGACATCGACGAGCGCTTCCGCATTCGCGATCTGTTGCGCGGCCCCAATCCTGCGGAGATCGGATTTGGCGGCGGCGTCGCTTTTGAAAATGGCCGCATCTTCGTGACATCCGGATTCGGATTTGTTGCAGCGCTCGATGCGCAGTCAGGCGAAGAATTATGGCGTGTCCAAACGGAGGCGCCTGCGCGCACGCCGCCGACCGCCTATCGCGGCCGTGTCTATCTCTCCACCAACACCAATGAATTCATCGCCCTCAATCAGGAGACCGGCGCCAAGGACTGGACCTTCCAGTCTTTCGAAGAGGCGGCGCGGTTCCTGTCATCGTCGAGCCCTGCGGCGGCGGGCGATCTTGTGGTGGCGCCGTTTTCGTCCGGCGAACTTGTGGCGTTTCTGGCTGACAGCGGCCGTTCGGTCTGGGACATGACTCTGGCCCGTCAGGCGCGCCTGACCTCGCTTGCAACGCTTAACGACATTGCGGGCAGCCCCGTGATCGACCGTGGTCTTGTTTACGTGGTCAGCCATGGCGGACGTTTTTCCGCCATCGA